>DASVSA010000596.1:0-33296 GCA_036388335.1 Longimicrobium sp.
TGGGCCAGCTTCATGGACCAGGTGCGCTCCTGCCGGGCCCGCGAGGACGTGATCGTGGTGGACAACAACGCGACGTACAACCTCAACGACCTGGACCGCGACGCCGTGCGCGGGCGCTTCGAGGCCTCCACCAGCTGGACCACGGGCACCAGCGCGGGCGACAAGTACCAGACCGACTACCGCTTCGTCTCCGCTTCCCCGGTGACGGACGGCGCGACGTTCTGGTTCTACATCCCCGCCGCCGCCACCAAGACGGTGTCGTTCTGGTGGGCGGCGGGGACGAACCGCTCCACCTCGGTGCCCGTCATCAGCTACAACGCGGCGGGCACGGAGCTCGGCCGGCTGAACGTCAACCAGACGCTCAACGGCGGGAAGTGGAATACGGTTGGTACATACAACTTCACGGCCGGGTGGAACAAGGTGTATGTCTCGCGCTACACCACCGCGACGGGCACCATCATCGCGGACGCGGTGCGCATCCAGTAACGGCTTGTCTCACACAGAGACACGGAGGCACAGAGAAAGGGGCCGTGAGATCTTTCTGGTTGTTCGTGTTCTTTCTCGCGGCGTGCGGGAGGGGCGAGCCGGTGACGCGCGTGGCGGAGGCGGGGGATTCGCTCTCGCTCGCGGAGCGGGAGAAGATTCCTGGGAGCATCGTGTTCTCGTCGAAGCGCGATGGGAACGCGGAGCTCTACCGGGTGCGGGCCACGGGAACGGCGCTGCGGCGGATGACGAACAGCCCGGAGACCGAGGATTTCACCGGGCCGCTCTCTCCCGACGGGCGGGAGATGCTGGGCGTGTCGGCGCGGAGAGTGTCGCCGAGGCTGCGGCTGTCGCAGCTGGTGCTGGTTCCGCTGGCGGGCGGGGAGGCGCGGCCGGTGGGGGCACGCGGGGTGAGGGTGCGCAGCCCCAGCTGGTCGCGCGATGGGCGGTGGATGGTGTACGAGAGCGACTCGGCCAGCTTCCGCGACGTGTACCGCGTGGATCGGGCGGGCGGGGCCACGATCCGCCTCACCGATAACCCGGAGGGCAACTACTCGCCCGAGGTGTCGCCCGATGGAGGGTGGGTGCTGTTCCAGAGCAGCCGCACGCGCGACGGGGTGCAGATCTTCCGCATGAGGGCCGACGGGAGCGCGCAGCAGCGCCTCACCGCCGGGGCGCGCGACCACTGGGGCGCGCGCTGGTCGCCGGACGGGGGGCGGATCGTGTTCATGAGCGACCGGGGGGGCGCCGACCGGCTGTGGGTGATGGATGCGGATGGCGGGAACCAGCGGCGCCTCACGCGCGAGGACTCGCTTCCCGGCACCGTCGAGGCGCAGCCCGTGTGGTCGCCCGCGGACGCCGAGCGGATCGCCTACGTGCTGAAGCGCCCCAACGAGCCCGTGCGCATCCGCATCCAGCAGGGCGACCGCGTGCGCCAGGTGCATACGGGCGCAAAGGGCGGCGACGACACGCCCACCTGGTCGCGCGACGGCCGCTACCTCGCCTTCGTCTCCACGCGCGACGGAAACGCGGAGCTCTACCTCGCCCGCGCCGACGGCACCCGCCCCACCCGCCTCACCCGAGCCGACGGCGACGACTTCGATCCGGTCTGGGTGCCGTAGCCGGCCTCACACAGGGGCACAGCTACACAGAGAGCGAATCGCCTTCACCACCGCGTCCCACGCCTTCGCCTGGGGGGCGACGACGTCGAAGTGGCCGGCGCCCTCGACCACCGTGAGCTCGGCGGATTCGCCGGCGGCGCGCATGCGGTCGAGCAACGCGCGGCTCTGGGCGACGGGGACGATGGGGTCGGCGGCGCCGTGGACGAAGCGGACCGGGATGCCGAAGGGGACGCGTTCGAGCGGGCTGACGGCGGCGTAGCGCTCGGGGTGCTGGGCGGGGGTGCCGCCGAGGAGGGGGTAGACGGAGGAGTTGCAGTCGCCGGGCGCGGCGCCGTAGCCGCGCAGGTCGGTGATGCCGGCCAGGCTCACCACTCCCACCGCGCGCAGCGGCGATCCGCCGCCCGGCTCGCCCCCGCCCGCGCGGCGCGAGGCCGCCCAGAGCGCGAGCTGGCCGCCCGCGGAGTGGCCCGCCAGCACTACGCGCGTGGTGTCCAGACGCGGATTTCCGGCGGCGAGGGCGCGCAGGTGGTCCACGCCGCGGGCTACGTCCTGGAAGGTGCCGGGCCAGCCGCCGCCGGGGTCGCCGATGCGGCGGTACTCGATGCTCCACACCGCGAAGCCCTGGCGGGTGAGCGCCGCGGAGGCGCCCGAGAGGTGATCGAGGGTGTACTCGTTCTGCCAGCAGCCGCCGTGCACCAGCACCACCACGGGCGCGGGTCCACCGCCGTCCGGCACGCGCAGCTCGCCGAACTGCAGGGGGTCGGCGCCGTAGGCGATGCGCTGGCCGCCGGGGGCGCCCGTTTGGAGCTCGTCGTACGAGATCATTCGCGAACCGGTGGAGTCGCCGCCGCAGCCGGCCGTGGCCAGCAGGAGCGCGCAGAGGGTGAGCTGGGCAAGGGTCACGGGGTGCACCAATCTGTTCGAATCGCACCAAATCGCTCCGCGGCCGGAGCGGGTCCGGCGCGCGGGCGGGCGGCGGGGCACGGGGCGATCCCGTTGCGGCGCAGCCACTTGCCAGGACGCCGGATGCACGCGGCGTTCCGTATCGTTTCCGGTATGGATATTCCCTGCTTCCAAGCCCACTGCATCGTTCCGCCACACCTGAACCCGCCGGGGACCCGATGACCCATCCACAGCTGGGCTCCACCCGCCGTTCGCTGCTCCGTGGTCTGGCACTCCTGGCGGTGCTCGCCGCCCCCCTCGGCGCGTGCGACGGAGGGAGCTCGCGTATCACCGCGCCCGAGCAGGCTCCGTCGAAGACGCTGGCCGGCACCGCGACGCTGGCCTGGGTGTTCCCCACCGGCACGTACGCCACCAACCCGGTGACCTTCAAGGCGGACGCCACCAGCGACATCGTGACGGTGAAGTACTTCGCCGACGGCACGTACCTGCTGGGCTCCAGCACGGACCGCGCGAACTTCTTCCCCGTGAAGTACAAGTTCAGCGGCGTGGGCGTGCGGCGCATCTACATCCGCGGCTACAACTCGGCGGGCACGCAGGTGGCGGGCTTCTACAAGGACATCACCATCGCGGACCTGGTGCCCAACGTCCCGTACTTCTACCAGTACTCCAACACGTACGAGCCGGGCGCCACCTGCGCCAACACCACCATGGCGATGCTCCTCAAGTACTACGGGGCCAGCTACACGCCGGACCAGATCTACACCGAGTTCCGCAAGCAGTCGCAGGACGAGTTCAAGTTCGACACCATCTTCAACAAGCTGGCCGCCCGCGCCGGCCTCAAGCAGCGCATCCGCGTGCACATGGAGACCGGCTCCATCCCGCAGATGGAAGCCGAGCTCAACAAGGGACGCCCGGTCATCATCCACGGCAAGTTCACCAGCTCCGGCCACGTGATGCTGCTGATCGGCAACGACGGCACCAATTACACGATGAACGACCCCGCCGGCCGCTGGGGCCAGTCGCTCTGCAACGGCACGGGCTACGGCGCGTCGTCCACCGCGGGGATCGGGGTGAAGTACGGCCGCGCCATCGTGGGCAAGGCGGTCACCACGCCCTGGCAGGGCAGCTGCACCTACTTCGATCCCAATACCGTTCGGTACCACGAGACCTACCTGGTACCCTGATCTCACACGGAGACACAGAGGCACAGAGATGAAGTCATCTCCGTGCCTCTGTGTCTCCGTGTGATCCTATCTGTTTACGATCTCTACCGGATACGGAAGCTCGCGCAGCCCGGCTTCAACCTTCGACCGATCCCCCACCACCACGACGGCGAACTTGTCGGGGGAGAGGTAGCGCTGGGCCACGCGCTGCACGTCGTCGCGGGTGACGGCCTGGATGCGCTGGTTGTAGGTGGAGTAGTAGTCCATCGGCAGGCCGTAGAGGACGAGCTCCTCCAGGCGCGCGGCGATCTGCGCGTTGGTCTCGGAGCGCAGCGGCTCCGAGCGGATCAGGGAGGCCCTGGCGAAATCCAGCTCCTGCTCCGTGACCGGACGGGTGCCGCGGATCTCCTCCAGCTCGCGCATGAACTCCACGAGCGACTCCTTGGTCACCGGCGTCTGCACGCCCGCCTGGGCGGTGAAGGGGCCGGGCTCGCGCCGCTGCGTCCAACCGCTTCGCGCGCCGTAGGTGTAGCCCTTGTTCTCGCGCAGGTTGAGGTTGATGCGGCTGGTGAACTGGCCGCCCAGGATGGCGTTCAGCACCAGGAGCGGGAAGTGGTCGGGATGGCTGCGCGCCACCCCCAGGTGCCCGATGCGCACCTCGGACTGCGCCGCGCCGGGCTTGTCGATCAGGTACACGCGGGTGCCCGCCTGCGGCTGCGGCGCGGCGGGGTAGCTCACCGGCTGCGCCGCGCCGCCCGTCCACCCCGCGAACGCCGTCTCGATCTGCGGGATCAGCTCGGCGGCGCGCACGTCGCCCACCACGATCAGGCGCGCGCTGCCGGGGCGGTAGAACTGCTGGTGGAAGGCGCGCAGGTCGCCCGGCGCCAGCTGGCGCACCGTCTCGGCCGTGCCCTCCAGGGGCCGGCCGTACGGGTGCGCGCCGCCGAACACGCGCGCCGCGAACTCGCGGTTGGCCAGCGTCACCGGCTGGTCCTGCTGCTGGATGAGGCCCGTGAGCCGCTGCCCGCGCACCCGCTCCAGCTCCGCGGCGGCGAAGGCGGGGCGCGCCACCACGTCCGCCAGGATGCCCAGCGCGGGCCTCACGTTGCGCGAGAGAGTGTTGAGCGTCACGCTGGCGATGTCGTACCCGCCGCTCGTGGACAGCTCCGCGCCCAGCAGCTCCAGCTCGTCCGCGATCTGCAGGGCGGAGCGTGTGGCCGTGCCTTCGTCCAGCATCTCGGCCGTGAGCAATGCCAGGCCGCCGCGCCCGGCCGGCTCGGCGGCGGCGCCGGCATCCACCACCAGCCGCATGGTGGCCAGCGGCACGTTGCGCCGCTCCACCACGTACACGCGCAGGCCGTTGGCGAGCGTGCGCTGCTGCACGGCCGGGAAGGTGATGGCCGGGGCCGGCCCGGCCGGGGGTACGGCCTTGCGGTCGAGCGTCTGGGCGCCGGCCTCCGGCGCGAGCGCGAGCAGCGCCGCGAGTGTTATTCTCTTCATCGTGCCACCTCCGCCACCTGGAGCCGCGTCTGGCCCTGCGGCACCACGCTCAGCACCACGCGGCCCTCGGTGAGGTACCGCCGCGCCGCGCCCTGCACCGCCGCCGGGGTCACGGCGCGGAAGCGCGCCAGCAGGTCGTCCACGCACCCCGGGTTGCCGGAGAAGGTGTAGCACTGGTTGAGCGCGTCGGCCCGGCCCAGCGCCGACTCGTAGTTCTGGATGAGGCCGCTCTCCAGCGAGGTGCGCGCCCGCTCCAGCTCGCGCGCCTCGGGGGGCGCGGCCTTCATGCGGGCGATCTCCTCGTCCACCACGCGGGCGATGCGGCTGAGCTCCACGCCCGGCTTGGCCTGGATGGTGAGCATGAACTGCCCTCCCAGCTGGCGCGGCCCCTGCCCGCCGGAGACGGAGCTGGCGATCTGGTCGCGGTACACGAGCCGCTGGTACAGCCGGGAGCTCTTGCCGCCCGCCAGGATGTTGCCCAGCATGGACATCTCCGCGTCGCCGGGCGCGTAGCGCGCGGGCGTGTGCCACGCCATGTACAGCCGCGGAAGCTGCACGCGGTCTTCAAGCACGATCCGCTTCTCCGCCGTCATCGCGACGGGCGCGAGGCGCGGCCGGGTCACTTCCGGGCCGCCGGGGATGTCGCCGAAGTACTTCGCGATCCACTGCCGGGCCTGCGCCGGGTCGAAGTCGCCCACCACGGCGAGCGAGGCGTTGCGCGGCGTGTAGTACGTGCGGAAGAAGCCCTGCACGTCCTCCATGGCGGCGGCGTTCAGGTCTTTGAGGCTGCCGATGGTCGTCCACGAGTACGGGTGGCCGGCCGGGTACATGGCCGCGGCGATGGTCTCCTGCGCCAGCCCGTACGGCTGGTTCTCGTAGTTCTGCCGCCGCTCGTTCTGCACCACGCTGCGCTGGTTGTCCAGCTTCTGCTGGGTCATGGCGGGGAGCAGGAAGCCCATGCGGTCCGCCTCCAGCCAGAGCGCGCGCTCCAGGAAGTTGGCGGGCACCGCCTCGTAGTAGTTGGTGCGGTCCACGTTGGTGGACCCGTTCAGCGTGCCGCCCGCCTCCTGCACCATTTTGAAGTGCGCGTCGTCGCCGATGTTCTCCGAGCCCTGGAACATCATGTGCTCGAAGAGGTGGGCGAACCCGGTGCGCCCCGCCGCCTCGTTGGCCGAGCCCACGTGGTACCACACGTTCACGGCCACCACCGGGGTGGAGGGGTCCCGCGACAGGATGACGTTGAGCCCGTTGGGCAGCTCGTACTGCTCGTACGAGATGCGCACCGGGCCGGTGGTATGCCGCGCCTGCGCGGCCGCGGTGCCGGCCACCGCCAGGGCGGCGAGAAGGCCGGCGGCGATTCTACAGAGTCGATGCATCGTGACACCTCTGCATCCGATGGGGTGCGGATTGGCCGCCGGGACCCTGGGGTTGGCGGCTATGTAGGGGGTATCATCCGTTCCCTGCAAACCGGGTACCGGCTCCTCCCTGCCTCCGTGTGATCCCATGTCCAAGCATCTCACGGCGGTTCGCTTGCCGTACCCGCCCTACCTGCGGAAGGTGATCCGCCTCAGCGCGGGGATGTGGATTCTCGTCCGGAGCGCGTACGTGTTTTCTCGTGGCCGGGATGGCGCTCTTCGGCCTCCTCTCGCCCGCGCGAGCGGGAAGGGGTGGGCGCGATTCATCGAGGATGCATCCCCTCGCGGCAGGCCCCGGGATTTCGCATCACCCGCGTTCCACGGTTCACCGGCGTGGCTCAACGGTTCGTCCCACGGGGCTGGACACGGAGGGGCGGGCCGCTCACCGTGGGAGGCGCGCACACCCGAACGGAGTGAAGATGAATCGCCGCTGGTGGACCTGGCTGGCCATCGCCGCCGCGTGGTGGAACCTGGAAGGGTTCACCACCGCGGCCAGCATGTACCGCATGAACGGGGGCTCCGTCCCCTGGACGCGCGGGCTGGTGACCTCGCTGTGGAGCGCGTGGCTCTGGATTCCGCTCACCGTGCTCGCGATCTGGGTGGCCGACCGCTGGCCGCTGGACCGCGACTCGTGGCGCGCGCACCTCCCCGCGCACGCCGCCGCGTCGGTGGGGGTGTGCGTCTTTCGCGCGGTGGCGGTGGCGGTGCTTAACCCGTGGGTGGGGTGGTACGAGGAGCTGCCGGGCTTCGGGGAGATCCTGCTCACCAGCTTCACCAACAACCTCCTCCTCTTCTGGATGCTGGTGGGCGTGGGCCACGCGCTGGTGTACGCCCGCCGCAGCCGCGAGCGCGACGAGCAGCTCGCCCGCGCCGAGCTCCACCTGCTGCGCATGCAGCTCCATCCCCACTTCCTGTTCAACGCGCTCAACACCGTTCAGTCGTACGTGCGCAGCGACCCCGACACGGCCGAGCGGATGATCGCGCGGCTGAGCCAGCTCCTGCGCCGCGCGCTGGCCGGCGGCGCCAGCCAGGAGGTGCCGCTGGAGGATGAGCTGGACGTGGTGAGGGCGTACCTGGACATCGAGCAGGTGCGCTTCGAAGACCGGCTGCGCGTGAGGTGGAAGGTGGACCCGTCCACGCACCCGGCGCGCGTCCCTTCCCTCATCCTGCAGCCGCTGGTGGAGAACGCGGTGCGGCATGGCATCGCTCCGCGCGCCACCCAGGGCACCATCGAGATCGCGGCCGAGCGCCGCGGCGCCACCCTCCACCTCTCCGTGCGCGACGACGGAGTGGGGATGGACGGCGCGCCGGGTGAGGGGGTGGGCCTCGCCAACACGCGCGCCCGCCTCCGCCAGCTCTACGGCGCGCGGCAGAGCCTGGAGCTCGCGGGCGGAAGCGGAGGGGTGTGCGTGAGCGTGAGCCTCCCCTTCCGGATCTGAAGTCTCACACGGAGGCACGGAGCCACGGAGAGGTGGAGACGCAGAGAGACGGAGATCCAGGGAGATAGGCGGCCACCCCAGGAGCGAATGGAATTCGCCGCTGGGACCACGCGAAGTCCCCCTGCGGGGACTGTACGGTCCACCCCAGGCGGAAGGCACAGACCGCGAAGGCGGTCTTCGCGTAGGTCCAGCGGCGATTTCAATCGCTCCTGGACGATGCCGAACGATGCATCCGTGTTCTGTGTACTGGTCGGTAACCAGCCCAAAGGACGATCATCATGGACCCGCCGATCTCGGTGCTGATCGCCGACGACGAGCCGCCGGCGCGGAAGGGGATGCGCGCGCTGCTGGAGCTTCACCCGGACCTGGACGTGGTGGGCGAGGCGCGCAGCGGGCGCGAGGCCGTCGCGGCCATCCGCGCGCTGCAGCCGGAGCTGGTGTTCCTGGACGTGCAGATGCCGGAGGGGGACGGGTTCGAGGTGATCCGCGAGGTGGGGGTGGAGCGGATGCCCGTGGTAGTGTTCGCCACCGCGTACGACGAGTACGCGCTGCGGGCCTTCGAGGCGCACGCCCTGGACTACCTGCTGAAGCCGTACGAGCGCGAGCGCTTCGAGGCCGTCCTGCAGCGCGCGCGGGCGCAGGTGCGGCAGGCGCGCGGGACGGGCGCGGAGCCGCGCCTCCTTTCCTTCGTGCGGCGGATGGAGGAGCGCTCCAGCCACCTGCGCCGCCTGGCCGTCCGCGTGGGTTCGCGCGTGCGCCTGGTGGACGTGGACGATATCGCCTACTTCGAGGCCGAGACCAACTACGTGCGCATCCACCTGCCCGGCGCGTCGCACCTGGTGCGCGACACCCTGGGGGCGCTGGAGGCGAAGCTCGACCCCGCCCGCTTCCTGCGCGTGCACCGCTCGCTCATCGTCAACATCGACCGCGTGGCGGAGGTGGAGCCGCTCTTCGCGGGCGAGCACATCCTCACCCTCCGCGACGGCACCCGCCTCACCACCGGCCGAACCTATCGCGCACGAGTGCAGGAGGCGCTGGGGCTTCGATAGTTGAGGAGAAGCAGCGGGCGTCGTGCCGGGAGTACTGATGCTAAGTCCCGAGGCCTAAGTGCGTGAGTGCGTGAGTGCGTGAGTGCGTGAGTGCGTGAGTGCGTTTTTTACTCTGGCACTCAGGACTCAGGATTTAGGACTCCAGTCATTCAGGCCGTCCAGGAAGCGGATGAGGTGCTCGCTGACCTCCGCCGGCCGCTCCTGCCGCAGCCGGTGACCGGCGCCGCTGGCGGTTCGGCGGCTCGCATCCACCGTTCACGCCCGTTCATCCTCAGGTCGTCCCGAAGTCGTATCTCCGCGCCCCGCCGGCACCTACTCTCCCGAGCGAAGCAGGATCGCAAACCACTCCGGGAGGCATGCATGCAACAGAAGAACGTGAGAATGGGGATGGCACTCGCAGCGTCGGCGCTGCTCGCGGCGTGCGGCGTAGACGACGTGACGGGGCCGGGCGGCGCGGCGAGATCGGCGAAGGAGGCGGAGCCGGCGGCCATCTTCGCGCCGGGAGTGATCTCGGACGAGCGCGAGCAGTGGCGCATCACCTTTTCGCCCGACGGCAAGACGGCGTACTTCGCCGCGAGCGACTTCTTCTTCCCCTTCACCCGCCAGGCGACCATCTACGTGTCGCACCTGGAGGGCGGGACGTGGAGCACGCCGGCCGTGGCGCCGTTCTCGGGCGAGTACAGCGACATCGACCCCTTCCTCTCGCCCAACGGGCAGCGCCTCTACTTCTCCTCCATCCGCCCCGTGGACGGGGTGATGAATGGCGACATCGACCTGTGGATGGTGGAGCGCACCCCCGGCGGCGGCTGGGGCGAGCCCATCCACCTGGGCCCCGAGGTCAACTCCCCGGA
Organism: Longimicrobium sp.; assembly: GCA_036388335.1. GTDB lineage: Bacteria > Gemmatimonadota > Gemmatimonadetes > Longimicrobiales > Longimicrobiaceae > Longimicrobium. The sequence goes on from DASVSA010000596.1 coordinate 9,925, forward strand.
CGCGGACGAGCTCTACCCCTCCGTCTCCGCCAACGGCACGCTGTACTTCGCGAGCGGGCCCTTCTTCCCGCAGCCCGGCCGCCACTTCGACATCTACCGCGCCGAACGGTCCGGCGGCGGCTTCGCCCCGCGCGAGGCGCTCGGGCCCGGCGTGAACACGGCCCCGGTGGCGGGGGGCGGCCTCCAGGACGCCTGGGAGTTCAACCCCGAGATCAGCGTCGACGGCAAGACGCTCGTCTTCACCTCGCTTCGCCCCGGCGGCTACGGCCTCGGTGACCTGTACGTGAGCCACCTGCACCAGGGCGAGTGGAGCCCCGCCCGCAACCTCGGCCCCACCGTCAACACCGCGGCGGACGAGTTCCATCCCACGCTCTCCCGCGACCGAGGCACCCTCTTCTTCGTGCGCCGGTCGCACCCCGCCGACGGCGACTTCTACCAGGTGTCGGCCCGGAGTCTCTTCTAGCGCACGCGAGCACGGAGGCACGGAGAGCCCTTCTCTCCGTGTCTCCGTGCCTCTGTGTGAGATCGCCGTTTGCCGCTATGATTCAGCCCCGCACCATCCCTCCCGCAGTCCGGGGCCCTCCATGCGACGCCTCTACCTCCTCGTCCCCGCGGCCACCCTCGCCGCGGCGCTCTCGCTGTCCGCGCAGGCACCCGCCGCTCCGCGCTGGCTGGCGGATGCACAGCGCCTGGAGGATGCGGACGCCGACTCCGCGCTCGCCCTGGTTCGCCGCGCACTCCCGCACCTGCGCGACACGCCGAGCCGCATGACGGCGCTCTCCCTGCGCTGCTGGACCGCCGCGGAGGCCGCGCCGGAGTCCGTGCTCGCCTACGCCGCCGCCGGCATGGCCGAGGCCGCGCGCCACGGCGATGCCCTCGCGCTGGCCAAGCTGCGCGCCTGCCGCGGGCACGGTCTGGAGGCGGACGGCAAGCCGCTGGAGGCTATGGCCGACTACGACTTCGGCGTTGCGGAGGGGCGCCGCCTCGCCGCGCGCGACCTCACGGCAGCCAGCCTGCTGCTGCGCGGCCAGCTTCGCTACTACCGCGGCGACTTCACGGCGGCCATCGCCGACCTGGACGAATCGTACCGCCTCTCCGCCGCTCTCGGCGACGAGCCGCAGCGGCGCAGCGCGCTGAACTCCATCGCCAACCTGTACGCGGATCCGCGGGTGGCGCGATACGATCGCGCCCTGGAGTACTACCGCCAGGTGCTCGCCTCCAACCAGCGGGCCCGATCGGAGCGGGGGATCGCGACGGCTCACTACAACGTGGGGAGCACGCTGGAGCGGATGGGGCGCCTTCCCGAGGCGCTGGCCCAGTACCGGCGCGGCCTGGAGATGGACATCCGGCGCGGCGACTCGGCCGAGGTGGCGACCGACCGGCGCGCGGTGGGCGTGGTGCTCTACAAGATGGGCCGCCCCGCGGACGCGCTGGCGGTGCTGGCGCAGGTGCAGGCCTACGCGCGGCGCGCCCGCGACGTGGAGCTGGCGGCGCAGACGAGCCTCTCGCGCGGCGTGGCGCTGCGCATGCTGGGCCGCACCCGCGAGGCGCTGGACGAGGTGGAGCGCGCCCGCGCCCACTTCCAGGGCACGGACAACCAGCGCTTCCTGGAGAAGGTGCACGAGGAGCGCGCGCTGTCGTACGCGGCCAGCGGCGCCTGGCGCGAAGCCTTCCAGGCGCGCAGCGAGCAGATGGAGCTTCAGCGCAGGCTGGACGCCGTGGCGAAGGAGGAGCAGAACACGCGGCTGCGCGTTCGCTTCGACGCGGACAAGAAGGAGGCCGAGAACCGCGCCCTCCTCCGCGAGAACACGCTGCGGCGCGAGGCGCAGGCGGCGGGGGCGCGGGTGCGGCGGCTGCAGGTGGCGGTGCTGGTGCTGAGCGCGTTCGTGATCGGCGCGCTGGTGCTGCTGGCGGTGAGGCAGGTGGCCAGCGCCCGCCGCCTCCGCGCCATGGCGCTCACCGACGAGCTCACCCGCCTCCCCAACCGCCGCCACCTCCACCTCCTGGCCGACGCCGCCGCGCGCGCCGCCCGCTCCCGCGGCACCGGCTTCTCGGTCCTGGCGCTGGACGTGGACCACTTCAAGCGCATCAACGACCGCTTCGGCCACGACGCCGGCGACACCGTCCTCCGCCGCGTCGCCGACGCCGCCCGCCGCGCCCTGCGCGAGGGCGACCACCTGGGACGCACCGGCGGCGAGGAGTTCGTCGCCGTCCTCCCCGGCGCCCCCTCATCCGCCGCCGCCCAGGTCGCCGAGCGCCTGCGCGCCGCCATCGAGGCCACCCCATTCACCGACATCGACCCCACCCTGGTCGTCACCGTCAGCGTCGGCATCGCCGCCTGGGCACCCGCCGACGCCGACTTCCACGCCACCTGCCGCCGCGCCGACGACTCGCTGTACCGCGCCAAAGCCGGCGGTCGCAACCGGGTGGAGCTGGCGGCCAGCTGATTGGGCTCACACGGAGGCACAGAGGCACAGAGATGACTTCATCTCTGTGCCTCTGTGTCTTCCGGGCGGCTTGCTCTTTGCGCCTGGGGATCAGCTTTCTCCGACTCCGCCATCCGAACCCCGGTGCCCCATGAACGCCAGAAAGGCCTTCCGTCTCGTGCTGATCACCGCGGCGACCGTGTTCCTCCCCGGCTGCCTGGTCTTTACCTGCTGAGCGGCCGGCGGGCGTTCCATGCCGCCGCGAGCTCCGAGTGGTACTCGTCGAGCAGGTATTCCGTCGCCGGGCGAACCCCGCACCCCTGCTCCCCGCAGGCGACACGCAGGGCCGCGGGAAGGCAGGGGTGCTGCTCCAGCGCGGCGGGGCTCCCGCAGAAGGGGCACGGGAGCAGGGCGGGGGTGGGTGTGGCCATCTCGGTGATCGGCTCGGATTTCAGAGATCGCGGACGGCGGGGGGAGGGCGCCGGCCGTCCGACAACAAGGAAGAGGCTGGCGAGAACGCAGGCGAGCCCCACCAGCATGCCCCCGGTGACCGGCTCGTTCAGGAAGAGCCTTCCCCAGGCCGCACCGAAGATGGGAATGAGGAAGGTGACGCTGTTGGTCGCGGTGGGGCCCACCCGCGCGACGAGATAGAAGTACAGCAGGTAGGCGATGGCGGTGGAAAGGAGCGCGAGCGCGCCGAGCGCCCACATCGCGCGGGGAGCCGGTGCGCGGGCGGGAAGGCTCCACAGCGCGGGTAGGCCGAGCCAGGCCGCCGCCGCGAGCTGCTGCCCCAGCGCCAGCGTGGGGGCCGGGGCACCGGCGAGGCGCAGGTGCGTGTACACCGCCGCGAAGGCGTAGCACAGCGCCGCTGCCAGCATGGCCATCACGCTCAGCGCGGTCGCGGTCCCCGGCACGAGCGGACTCCACCCCACGAGCACCCCCACCCCGGCGATCCCCAGCACGAGCCCGCCCCGCAGCCGCGCCGCGATGGGCTCTCCCAGCCACACCGCCCCCACCACAGCGGTGAACAGGGGGACCGTGGCGTTCAGCATGGCGGCGAGCGAGGCGCTCAGGCGCAGCTCCGCCCAGGCGATCAGGGTGAAGGGGATTGCCGCGTTCAACGCGCCCAGCACCAGCACGCCGCCGGTGTACGCCCGCAGCCTCACGGGCCGCCGCAGGGCGCTCAGCACGACGCCCAGGATCAGCGCGGCGCACAGGACGCGCGCCGCCATCAGCGGGAGCGGGCCGAACTCGGGAGCCGCCATGCGGATGAAGAGAAACGAGCCCGCCCAGAGTGCGGCCAGCAGGGCCAGCGCGCCCATCTCTTTCAGCGCCATGGATGGGTGCCGGCAAGGAGGAACGGCATTCAGAGATCCGTGCTCAGGCGCAGCGAGAGCTGGCGCGGGGCGTTGTAGGTGAACGCGCCGCTTCCCGCGACGTTCCACGCGAACACGTCGAAGACGTTGGTCGCCACCACGCGCAGCGCCGCGGGCCATCCGCCCAAGGTGAAACGGTACCGCGCTCCCACGTCCACCAGCGTGACGCCGGGTACCGTGAACGTGTTGGCCGCGTTCGCGGCGCGCGATCCGGAGCTCGCGACGGCCACGTCGTACGAGACCGCTGGGAGCGCCGGGGGCTGGTAGTCGGCGTTTACGATCAGGTTCCACGCGGGGATCCCGACGGGGCGCGGCCCCACCACGCCGTCCCGCACCTGCTCCCCGCGTACCTCCGCGTCGATCGGCACCGTCCCGGCGACCACCTTGAGCCCGGGCGCTATCTCGCCGGAAACCGACAGCTCCACCCCCTGGTGCCGGACGCGGCCGAGCGGGCGGAACTCCCGGCCGGAATCCATCGCGTAGTACGGCTTCTCCACCCGGAACGCGCCGGCGGTGACGCGAAAGGTGCGCGTGGCGTCCCAGCGGACCCCGAAGTCCACCTGTTCGGTGCGGATGGGGGGCGGCGCATCGCCGCGGTTGGCGGCTACGTCCGGCGCCACCGGGCTTTCCTCCAGCCCCCGCGTGAAGCCCGCGTAGACGGCGGCACGCGGGCCGGCGTGCACCGCGAGGGCGGCGTTGAAGAGGAGCGGCGCGTCGCGCGAGACCGGGAGGGCGCCCGCGGGAGCCGTCACTTCCTTGCGGTATTCCGCCCTCTGCACGCCCAGGAAGAGCTCCCCCGCACGCGCCCGCCGCGCCTCGTACGAGGCTCCGCCCGTCCACTGCCGCACGTGGTCGAGCGTCTGCGGCCCGAACCGGAATTCGGGTGCGGGCGCGAAGCCCCGCTCGCCAACCCGTCCGGGTCCCAGCTCCACGCGGTCCGCCCCGCCGTACCGGCGGTGCAGATCCCGCCCGCGGACGGAGAGGTGGACCGCCTGCGCGAACCCCTCTCCGCCGAACGTGCGGGAAAGGCGCAGCTCGCCCGAGGTGGATGCGAAGCGCTGCCCGGGCGTGGCGATCGCCACCCGGTTCGCCACGCCGTCCGCCGTCGCGTCCTGGAACAGGATGGAGAACGTGCGGTGGGGCGTCTCCGCCGACCTGAACACGCCGCCCCGCAGCGCCCATCCCAGGAGCGGGGCGCTGGCGAGCGCGCCCACGTTGGTCCGCGTGTTGTCCAGATCCGCCCAGGGCTGGCCGAAGAAGCGGCGGCGCGGGACCTCCGCCGGCAGGCGTTCGCCGGCCACGAGGACTACGGGCGCCGCGGAGCGGTCCACTACGTCGATGCGGCTCCAGAACGGGATCACCTCCACGTCCTTCGCGGGGCGCCAGCGGGGAACGAGCGCCACCGACGAGACGTGGGCGCCACCGCCGTCGGGGTACCGGTTGCGGTAGAGCCCCACCCCGCCACCCACCGCGAGCGCACCTCCGGCGATGGGGAGCTGCGCATCGGACTCGATCTGCGCCCCGCCAAAGGAGGTGAGCTGCGCCACCACGCTCACCACCCGCGCGTCCCCCGGCTTGCGCAGGCGGTAGTCCACGATCCCGGTGGGCGCCGGGAACGATGCGGCGCGGGCCGACATTCCCACGCGCACCGCATGCCCGGCGACCAGGCGGCCCGTGAACTCGCCACGACGGTCGAAGTAGAGGCCCTCCAACCGTACGTTGCCGGCCGCGAGCGGGCTGAAGCCGCGCACGTCGTCCGGACCGTACAGGCCGATGCTCTCTCCGCCCACACCCGTGCCGAACGCGTCTTCCGCGGCGGCCACCGGGTTCTCCCCCGTGCGCTGTGCCCGCGCCGGCCCCGCGCCCGTGGCGCACGCGGCGAGCACCAGGGCCGCGAGGGTAGCATGTCCGTGGTTCATCATCCCATATTCCGTCGTTCGCCGCCGGCTTCCGCCCGGCGCCCGGCCGGGGAAGCGTGCCCACGCCGCAACGGTAGGCGGGCGGCCGGTCATGCTCAAATGAAGGATCGCTCATGAGCACCCGCGGAGTCCCAGGATGACCGATTCGCAGCTCCATGCATTCGTCGCCGTGGCCGACCACGGCAGCTTCACCGTCGCCGGAAGGGAGCTGGGAACATCCCAGTCCGCGGTGAGCAAGGCGGTCACCGCGCTGGAGGAGCTGCTGCGGGTGACGCTCTTCGTGCGCAATGCCGGGGGAGTTCAGCTCACCGAGGTGGGGGAGACGATGGTGGCGCACGCCCGGGAGGTGCTGCGCCTCAAGGCGTCCATGCGGGACGAGGCGGAAGCGGCGCGCCGCCTGCGGCGCGGCAGCGTGCGGATAGGGTCGTTCGGCACTACCTCGTCGCGCCGCCTCCTCCCGCCCATTCTGGAGGCGTTCGCGCGCGGGTACCCGGAGATCACCGTGTCCGTGGTGGAGGGGAGCGACCCGGAGGTGGAGCAGTGGCTCCGGGAGGGGGCGCTGGACGTAGGCTTCGTGACGCTGCCCAACGAGGAGTTCGACGTCTTCCGCATCGCCCGCGACGAGATGAACGTGCTGCTTCCCACCGTCCATCCGCTCGCCCGCGAGGCCCGGATCGCCCCCCGCCAGCTGGATTCCCTGCCGTTCATCATGTCCACCGGCGGGTGCGAGCCGGCCGTCCAGCGGCTCCTGGCCGAATCAGCGCTGGAGGTGCGCTATCACATCCGCGAAGTACACACGATCCTGGCGCTGGTGCAGCAGGGGGCGGGCGTGGCGATCAAGCCTTCCCTGTCGCTCCCGGACCCGCTCCCCGCCGGCGTCGTCTGCCGCCCGCTCCACCCGCCGCTCACGCGCGAGATCGGGCTCGCCGTCCCGCGCGCGCGCGACGCCTCGCCCGCATGCCGCGCATTCCTTCGCGTGGCCGGGGTGCGCAACTGATTGGCTCGCACAGAGACACAGAGGCACAGAGATGAAGTCGTCTCTGTGCCTCTGTGTCTCCGCGTGAGATTGCTACGAAACCGATAGCAGGCCGAGTCAGGCGTACCGGGGGCAAGCTCGCTCCGCGGCGAGGCGCGTGCCGCGAACCACCGGCTTCCCCGCCAGGATACCAGGATCGGAGTGGATGTATTCGCGCCAGTTCATCGGTCCCCCGTAGTCACAGTCCCGCGTCTTTCAGTCCGTTTGCACCCTGCCGATCTTCGTTCCCCACACTGCGGTTTCTTCCGTTGTCACAGGTAAGCTCCAAGAGAACGAGGGGTTGGGCACCAAACGGTGCACAACCCCCCGGAATTGCGTTCCCGGCACCCCGAAGGGAGCGGGCCTGACATATGCTGATAAGCCTATTCCCTGCACGCGCAAATGTCAGCCGCCGTCTATCGGTTGGACGGACAGCCGTACTCCCATAGCGGGGCTACGCGGCCGGCCGTGAGCGGTCGCGGATGATCGCGGCTAGCGCGCGCAACGCCTGATTGACCGATGCCGCGTCGGGGAAGGCCTCGGCCACATCCGGGTCCAGTGGTACGAGGTTGGTGCCTTCCGCGTACCTTGCAGCGTACTTGCCACGTACGCCGCGACGGACGTCTTCCGCAGTGAACTCGTACTCGTCGCGAAGCTCGTCAGCGTTCGGTTCCGTGCTCATAATTTCGCCTCTCGGTTGACGAGGATGGCGAAGACCAGGCGCTCGCCGGCCGCGGTGGTGAGGTAGCCGGAGAGGGAGCGCACCCGAGAGGGTGCCCGTCTTGGCGTGCACGTTTCCCTCCCGAGGCGAACGCTTTTCTGCGACCGGACCGTGCTGAGAATGTTTCGACACCGGCTGATGGCTACGCCGCGGCCGACGGGGCGAATGCGCGCGGCGCGGGAGCTCCTCGCAGCAATCCTTCCGTAGATAGATCCTCGTCCAGATCCGGCCAGTGGATGCCGAATCCGCCACCCGCGATCCGCCAGTTGCCGCGCTGCTCCGTGGTGGCGTGCAGCAGGCGCGGGTACCAGGCGAGGGGCACGGAAATGGTGCGTTCATCGATCAGGTCCACGCTGAGAAGGTCGTCGCTGACACGCACGTCCTTGACGCGCTCTGCCGCTCTAGATCCCGAAGTAGCCATGCCATGCCTCCTGTGCTGGGTCCGGTGCTCGTAGCCGATCGCGCTCAATCCCGCCCCGCACGCGTCCGCGGGTGGTGGTACACGCGCAGCAGCGCCGCTTCGGACACGCGGTCGGCGGCGGCGGCGGAGAGGGTGTGGTTGTTGACGAGGATGGCGAAAACCAGGCGCTCGCCGGCCGCGGTGGTGAGGTAGCCGGAGAGGGAGCGGACGCCGGAGAGGGTGCCCGTCTTGGCGTGCACGTTGCCCTCCAAAGGCGTGCCCTTCATGCGGTTGCGGAGGGTGCCGTCGACGCCCGCGACGGGCATGGCGTCGTAGAAGACGGCGTTGTGCGGGCTGCGCGTCATCCGCTCCAGGAGGGCGGTGAGGAACTCGGGGGCGACCAGGTTGTAGCGCGACAGGCCGCTGCCGTCCGCGGGGCGGAGGGCGCGGGGGGGGAGGGCCCAGGCGCGGGCGAGGGAGTCTTCAACGGCGAGCCCGGCGGAGGCGGTGCCGGCGCCGCGCAGCTGGCGGCCCATCGTCTTCAGCAGGATCTCGCCGATCTGGTTCTGGCTGGGCTTCAGGAAGGCGGCCAGCACCTCCGGCATGGGCGGCGAGGTGTGCACGAAGAGACGCGTGGCCGGGCGCCGCGCCGAGTCGGGGCGCGCGTCGTCGTCGAGCGCGGGGCCGTCCACGCGGATGCCGGCCTCGATCAGCGACTCGCGCAGCGCGGCGGCGAAGAAGAGCGTGTTGTCGCGCACCGCCACCTCGATCTCCTCGGCGGCGGAGTCGGGCGGGACGGTGCCGGTGACGACGATGCCGGGGCCCAGCGGGGCGCGCGTGGCTTCGGCGGCGCGGGCGGTGCCGGGGGCGCCGGTGGTGGCCTGGTTGATGACGGGCGTGTACGCCGTGGCGGGGTCGAGCGTGACCACGGCGGGGTCGCCGGGGCGGGCGCCGGGGCCCACGCGCACGGTGACGTACCCCTCGTTGAGCTGCAGCCCGGAGACCTCGGCCGAGTACGACGCGTCCAGGTCGTCCCACGCCCACCCGCGCCCCAGCGGCACGTCGTCGAAGACGTCGTCGTTGCCCACCACCGCGCCCGCGATGCGCGTGACGCCGCGCGCCCGCAGCGAGTCCGCCCAGGCGCGGAAGAGGGGGCGCACCCCGCCGAAGCGCGCGGAAATGGTGGGATCGCCGCTCCCCCGCACCACCAGGCTGCCGGCCAGCACACCGCCGCTCACCGGCCCCTCCGCCTCCACCGACGTGCGGTAGCGGAAGTCCGGCCCCAGCGTCTCCAGCGCGAAGGCCCCCGTCACGATCTTCTGGTTGGAGGCGGGGACGAACAGCTTCTCCGCGTTTCTCTGGTAGAGCGTCTCCCCCGTCTCCAGTGATCTCACCAGCACGCCCCACTGCGCGCGGGCGAAGAGCGTGTCGCCGAAGATGGAGTCGAGCGCCATCGCGACGGGCGCGCGCGCCGGGGCCGGCACGAGCGCGGGGGCGGCCGGGGCGCAGGCGCCCAGCGTGAGGGCGGCGGCGAGGACGATTCGGTTCATGGCGTGGGATAGGGGCGGATGAGCATGTCCTGGAGGCCCGCGCGTACGGCGGGCCACTCGTCGTCCACGATGCTGTACCACGCGGTGTCGCGCACGCGGCCGCTCTCGGTGACGCCGTGCTTGCGGAAGATCCCTTCCTCGCGCGCGCCGATGCGGAGCATGGCGCGGCGGGAGCGCTCGTTAAGCGCGTCCGTCTTGAGCTCCACGCGCAGGGCGCCGAGCGTCTCGAAGGCGTGGCGGAGCATCAGGAACTTGGCTTCGGTGTTGGCGGGCGTGCGCTGCCAGGGGCGCCCGATCCACGTCCACCCGATCTCCACGCGCGGATGCGGCGGCTCCACGCTGCCGAACCTCGTGCTGCCGATCACGCGCCCCGTCGCGGCCTCGGTGGTCACGAAGGGGAGCGCCGTGCCCGCCGCCTGCAGCCGCAGGGCGGCGTCCACGTAGCGCTCCAGGTCGGCCTCGGTGCGCACGGCGTTCCACGTCCAGCGCCACAGATCCTCGTCGCGCGCGACCTCCCAGAGCGCGGGGAGGTGCTCGCGGGCCATCGGCACCAGGCGGACGTGCCGGCCTTCCAGGGTGACGGGTTCAAGGTTCATGGCGGGTGAAAGTACGGTACACGGGGCGAGTTCAACAGAATGGGATCACACAGAGGCACGGAGAAGAGCCTTATCGTACCTCGCTCATGATCCCCAGCAGGTTTCCTTCCGGGTCGCGCAGGAAGAACATCCACAGCTCGTGGTCGGGCATGCGGGCGACCAGGTGCGGTGTGTCCTCGGTGGCCACGCCGGCGGACTGGAGCGACGCGTGGGCGGCGTGGATGTCGGGGACTTTGTAGTAGAGGATGGAGGCGGGGTGGTCGAATTCCGGCTTCTCGGCGGTGCCCAGCATCAGGCGCAGGCCGCCGCAGTCGAAGAACGCGGTGTTGGGAATCTGGAAGAGGAAGGTGAGGCCCAGCACGTCGCGGTAGAACTCGATCGCGCGCTGCACGTCGCGCACGTTGATGGCCACTTGGCCGACTGCGGTGATTCCCAACGGTGTGCTCATGGGGCCTCGCTTGCGGGGGAGAGGGGATCGTGTCGCTTGTATATTTAGCCTCGCTAACTAAATTGGCAAGCATGACGAAACGATCGGAAGAGCTGGAGCGCATCGCGGACCGTCTTCACTCGGCCAGCATCCACCTCCTGCGGCAGCTTCGCCGTGAGGACGATGCCACCGGGATCACGGCGCCGCACCTATCCGCCCTCTCGGTGCTCGTGTTCGGCGGGCCGAAGACGCTTGGTGAGCTGGCCGCGGCCGAGCAGGTGCGCCCCCCCTCCATGACGCGCACCGTGCGCGGCCTGGAGGAAGCCGGCCTCGCCGTCCGCGAGCCCGACCCCCTGGACCGCCGCGTTGCCTGGATCTACGCCACCTCCGAGGGCGAGCGGGTGCTGCGCGAGGGCCGAGCGCGCCGCATCGCCTCCCTCGCGGCGCGCCTGGGCACCCTCGGCACCGACGAGCTGGCGGCGCTGGAGCGCGCGGCGGAGCTTCTAGAACGGCTGCTCTCACACAGAGACACAGAGGCACAGAGATGAAGTCGTCTCTGTGCCTCTGTGTCTCTGTGTGAGGAAACTCCGTTCATTTCCCCACCGACAACTCTGTTCACTTTCACCACGCATCCCCAGCTCTGCACTGCACATTCCGCCGCTGTCCACTTCGTAAACGATTGCAGAGGGCACCGTTGCGCACTCCGTACTCATTGCTCTCGATCGCTTGATACGGGTTTTCTTCGGGCTTACTCTTGCACCATGTCCGCTCAGGTCGCCGCGCTCAGGCGCACGCTGGAGGAACGCTTTCCCGGCGCGGTGCCGGTCGCGTTCCGCACGGCCCAGGCGATGGCCACCGGGTGGGACGCGCTGGACGCGGCGCTCCCCGGCGGCGGCCTTCCGCGAGGGCGGCTCTCGGTGTGGTCGGGGACGGGCGCCACGGCGGTGCTGCGCGGGGTGTGCGCGGCGGCGCTGGCCCGCGGGGAGCGCGCCGCCTGGGTAGACGCGGCGCGCACCACCTCCGGCGAGGCGGACTGGGGAGGGATCTCGCTGGTGCGCGCCGAAGGGGCCGGCGCCCTGCTCTGCGCGGAGGAGCTGCTCCGCTGCGGAGGGTTCGGGGTGGTGGTGCTGGCGGGGGCGGCCACCACGGGCACGGCCCGCGTGCGGCTGGTGCACGTGGCGCGCGAAGGGGGGGCCGCCTTCGTGGAGGCCGGCCCGGGCGACGGGTGGATGGCGGCCGTGAGGGTTACATCGTCGGTGCCCCCCGGCGGGGTGCGCTGGCGGCGCGATGCGCTGGGCGAGGCGGTGGAGGTGGATTCGGTGGGGGTGCGCGTGTGCGCGACCGCGCTCGGCTGGCGCCGGGAGGCGGAGGTGGAGCTGCCCGTGGGTGCGCGTGACGTTCGTCTGTCTCTGGAGCCCCGCCTGGGAGACCGCAGGGGCGCCGCTCGCTGAGGTGGGGGCCTCGCTGATGGAGGCGGCCCCGCGCGTTGCCGTGGGCCACGGGGTGGTGTGGGCCGACGCCCGGGGGCTGGACGCCGCCGCGCTGGCGGCCGGGCTCCGGGCGCGCGCCGGCGCGCTGGGAGTGGAGGTGAGGGCGGGGGTGGCCGGCGCCCCCGTGGCCGCCGAGGCCGCCGCCCGCCGCGGCGGCGACGAGGTGACGGTGGTGCGCGCCGGGTGCGAGCGCGACTTCCTCTCCGGGCTGCCGCTGGAGGTGCTGGCCCCCTGCCCGCGCACGCGCGCCCTGCTGGAGGGCGCGGGGGTGCGCCGCTGCGGCGAGCTGGCCGCCCTCCCGCGCGAGGCGGCCGAGGTGAGGTTCGGGGCCGAGGGCGCCCGCCTCTGGCGCCTTTCGCGCGCCGACGACCCGCGCCTCCTCTTCCCTCCCCGCCCGCTGGAGGAGCCGCACGCCTCCATGGACTTCCTGGACTACGCCATCACCGACGCGGCGCGGCTGGCCTTCGCGGCGCACGGCGCGCTGGCCGGCGTGTGCGCCACGCTGAGGGAGCGCGGCGAGCGGGCCCGGCGCATGGTGCTGGAGCTCCCCCTGTCCGGCGGCGGCTCGGTGAGCCGCACCCTGCGCACCGCGCGCCCCACCGCCGACCGCGAGGCGTGGTCGGCGCTGGTGCGTGGCGAACTGGAGCGGCTGAAGCTTCCCGACGCGGCCGTGGGCGTGTCGCTGCGGGTGGATGGGCACGAGCCGGCATCGGCCACGCAGGGCGACCTCTTCGACCGCGGCTTCGCCACCGCCGCGCCCGTGGAGGAGACCGCCGCGCGCCTGGCCGACGCGCACGGCGCCCTGCTGGTGGCCCCGGAGGTGTGTGCCCACCCCCTGGCGGACGCGCGCACCGCGTGGCGCCCGCTGGCCCCCGAGGAGGTCTCGGCGGCGCGCGCGGCGCCCGTGCTGGCCGGCCTCACCCTGCAGCTCCTCCCCGAGCCGCGCGCGGTGCGGGTGGAGGCGCGCCCCCGCCGCGACCACGCCGTCCCCGCGCGCCTGTACGACGGAGGCGCGTGGTGCCGCGTGGCCGAGGCCGCGGGCCCGGACCGCGTATCCGGCGGCCACACGGGCGAGCGCCCCTTTGCGCGCGAGTACTTCCGCTGCGCGACGGACGATGGGCGGCTGGTGTGGTTGTATCGAGATGCGGTGGAGGAGGAGTGGTTTCTACACGGGTGGTGGGATTGAAAAGCGATCTCACACAGAGACACGGAGACACAGAGAGAAGCTACGTCGAGCTCCGTGCGCGCTCCGCATTCTCCTTCGGCGACGGGGCCATCGCGCCGGAGACGCTGGCGGAGCGCGCGGGGGAGATGGGGTTCGCGGCGCTGGGGCTTTGCGATGCGGCGGAGCTGGGGGGGATGATCCGCTTCGCGCTCGCGGCGAAGACGGCGGGGGTCAGGCCCATCGCCGGGGCGGAGCTGCGGGTGGACGGGTATCCCGTGGGGGTGCTGGCGCGGGATGAAGTTGGCTTCCGCAACCTTTCGGCGCTGGTGTCGCACGCGCGGCTGGAGAGCGGGCGCGGGGAGCCGGGGGTCACTTTCGAGGTGCTGGCGGAGAGGTCGGCGGGGCTGCACGTGCTCACGGGGCCGGCCACGGGGCCCATCGCGGCGCGCATCCTGGAGCAGCGGCCGGAGGAGGCGCGCTGGGAGCTGGAGCGCTGGCGCGGCGTCTTCGGCGAGCGGCTGGCGGTGGAGGTGCAGCGGCACCACGTGTCCGGCGCCGAGGGGGCGCTGGTGGACGCTCTCATCGAGACGGCGGAGCGCGCGGGGGTGCCCTGGGTAGTCACCAACGAGCCGCGCTACCTGGACGCCGAGGGGCGCCGCGTCCACGACCTGCAGACCGCGCTGCGCCACGGCGTGGACTACGACACGGCGCTGCGCCGCGGCCTCCTCCTCCCCAACGGCGAGTGGAAGCTGAAGGGGCCGGCCGAGATGGCGCTGCTCTGGAAGGGGCGCGAGGCCGGGCTGGAGGAGAGCGCGCGCATCGCCGAAGCCTGCACCTTCGACCTGGGCTGGCTGCGCCCTCCCCTCCCCCGCTTCGACCTGCCGGAGGGGCACACGGACGACTCCTTCCTGGCCGCCCAGGTGCTGGAGGGCGCCCTGGTGCGCTGGGGCGGCATCGACGCGAAGCAGCAGGCGCAGATCGAGCACGAGCTGCGGGTGATCGAGAAGCTGGGCTTCGCGGGCTTCTTCCTCATCATGTGGGACGCGGTCCGCTTCGCCCGCCGGCGCGGCATCCTGTGCCAGGGGCGCGGGAGCGCGGCCAACTCCGCCGTGGCGTACCTGCTGGAGATCACGGCCGTGGACCCCGTCCGCCACGGGCTCCTCTTCGAGCGCTTCCTCAGCGAGGCGCGGGCGGACGGGGGCACCGAGGCGCCCGACATCGACGTGGACTTCGAGGCGGACCGGCGCGAGGAGGTGCTGGACTACGTATACGGGAAGTACAGCCGCCAGCACGCCGCCATCACCGCCGTCACGCAGGTCTACTCGGCGCCCACGGCCATCCAGGACATGATGCGCGCCCTGGGCTACCCCGCCGAGCTCGCCTTCCGCCTCTCCAAGCGCCTTCACTGGGCCGGCCCGGCCGAGGGCGCCGACGCGCTGGCGGGCGAGCTGGGCATCGAGCAGGGGCTGGACGCGGCCACCCCGCGCGGGCGGGCGCTGGTGGCGGCGGTACGGGCGCTGGAGGGGCTGCCGCGCATCCGCTCCACTCACCCGGGGGGTTTCGTGCTCTCGTCGCGGCCGCTGGGCGAGTCGCTTGCCATCGAGCGCACCACCATGGGGCGCACCATCCTCCAGTTCGACAAGGACGACCTGGACGCGGCGGGCGTCCCCAAGTTCGACTTCCTGGGGCTGGGCGGGCTCACGGCCGTCCGCATCGCCTTCGACCAGATCGAGCGGCGCACGGGGGTGAGGCCGCGGATGTACGCCCTGCCGCAGGACGATCCCGAGACCTTTCGCATGATCGCGCTCGGCGACACGCTGGGCACCTTCCAGATCGAGAGCCGCGCGCAGATCCAGAGCCTGGTGCAGACGCGGCCGGAGCGGTTGTACGACCTCGTGGTGCAGGTGGCGCTCATCCGCCCCGGCCCCATCGTCGCCCACTTCGTGAAGCCCTACACCCGCCGCCGCCGCGGCATCGAAAAAGTCACCTTCCTGCACCCGGAGCTGGAGCCGATCCTCGCGCGCACGCAGGGGATCCCCATCTTCCAGGAGCAGGCGATGTCCATCTCCATGGCGCTGGGCGGCTACACGGCGCTGGAGGCGGACGAGCTGCGCCGCACCATGGGCAACTCGCGCAAGGCGGCGCGGCTGCGCGTGCAGATCGAGCGGCTGCGCGAGCGGATGAAGGAGCGCGGCATCGACCCGCAGGTGGCGGAGACGATCACCGAAGACATGAGGATCTTCGCCAACTACGGTTTCCCCGAGAGCCACGCCTGGTCGTTCGGGCTGATCGCGTACGCCACGGCGTACCTCAAGGCCCACCACCCGGCGGAGTTCCTGCTGGGCCTCCTCAACGCCCAGCCCATGGGCTTCTACTCCCCCGCCACCCTGGTGCACGACGCCATGCGCCACGGGGTGGAGGTGCGCCCCCCCTGCCTGCGCGACGGCGAGTGGGACTCCACCCTGGAGGAGACCGCCGACCCCGCGAAGCCCGCCGTGCGCGTGGGGTGGCGCCAGATCCGCGGGATGGGGGCGAAGGCCCGCGACGCACTGCGCGACGCCCGCGCGGCGGGCCCTTTCCGCTCCATCGAGGACCTGGTCCGCCGCACGGGCTTCGGGCGCGCGGACGCGCTTCACCTGGCGCGCGCGGGGGCGCTGGAGGCGTGGGAGCCCGGCCGCCACGCAGCCGCCTGGGAGGCCCTGCGCGCCGCTGCGGACACGCTGCCGCTCGCTCCGGCCCACCGGCTCCCCTTCCGCGCGCGGGAGCTGGAAGGTGCGGAGCGCATCTTCCTGGACTACCTGGCCACGGGAATCAGCGTGGCCGGCCACCCGGTGCAGCACCTGCGCCCCCGCCTGCGCCGCCTGGGCGCCCACTCCAGCGACGACCTTGCGCGCGAGCGTCCGGGTTCGCACGTGCTGGTGGCGGGGCTCGTGGTGGCGCGGCAGCACCCCTCCACCTCCAAGGGCACCGTGTTCGTGCTGCTGGAAGACGAGTGGGGCTTCATCAACGTGATCGTGCCTCCCGCGCTCTTCCAGGAGCACAGGGAGGTGGTGAAGCACTCGCCCTTCCTGCTGGTGGAGGGGAAGTTCGAGCGCCAGGCCACCGTGCTCAACGTCGTGGGCCGCCGCTTCAAGCGGATGGAGGCGGGCCCCCTGGCCCATGCGTCGCACGACTTCCGGTGATGCGGGGCCCTCACCCGGCAGCTTACAGCTGCCACCCTCTCCCATAAACACCATGGGAGAGGGGACCAATTCGGATGCGGCGAGCCGGGTGGAGAGCGCCTCCTCCGTGTCTCTGTGCCTCTGTGTGAGGCCGCTGTTCGCACGAAGACGGCGTACCGGACCCAAGCCGCAACCGCACGCGAAGTAGTCCCCTCTCCCAGGGCAGTTACTGGGAGAGGGTGGCGGCTCTCAGGCCGCCGGGTGAGGGCCACCAGGCCAGAGTTTTCCACAGGGTGGACGGAGCGAACACCCCTGGTTTTTCTCGCCTTTTCGGCTTCGTGCCGCGCCGGGCCCGCCGTTACCCGTCACACGCGAAATGCTCCTGCTTCACTCCTTTGATGCAGTCGGGCACCCGGGGCGGGCGAGAGGGAGCCCAGCGGGCACCCGGAATCGCAAAGTGTTGCGCGGATATGACTTGGAAGCGTCGCGCTCAGATCGCGCCGTCGCTCGGGCGTAACGGAGGTGTTTCAGTTTGGCCGGCGGGAGGGCTCTGCGACGCGACGGGAGGGTTGCGGCGGGAAAGGGCGGCGGGGCGGCTATATGGCCCTCTGACGCAGACTTCCGGGCCCCGCGGGGGAACACACGGATCGGGGAGTTATCCACATCGTTGTGGAGAAGTGGAGGGCGGTTTTCGGCTAAGTGCTGGCGCGGCACGGCTTCGCCTCAACGGCCCCGGGATTGCCGTGCGGGAGCGCACAGCGTTCGTCCAATCCCGTGCCCCCGGAGCTCCGCGATGACCGATCCCACCCCGACCGCCGCGCCCATGCGGGTGGCCGTCACCGGCGCGTCCGGCCTGATCGGGGGCGCGCTGGTGGAGCGCCTGCGCCGCGACGGGCACACCGTGGTCCGCCTGGTGCGCCACGCCCCCGCAGCCGACGACGAGGCGCGCTGGGACCCCGCCACGGGCGCGGTGGACGCGGCGGCGCTGGAGGGCACCGACGCGGTGGTGCACCTGGCCGGCGAGAGCGTCGCCCAGCCGTGGACGGAGTCGAAAAAGCGGACGATCCGCGAGAGCCGCGTCGACACCACGCGCCACCTGGCCGACACGCTGGCCCGCCGGTCGCACCCGCCGCGGGTGTTCGTGTGCGCCTCGGCCGTGGGGTTCTACGGGAGCCGCGGCGACGAGGTGCTTCACGAGGGGAGCACGGCGGGGAACGACTTCCTGGCCGGCGTGGTGCACGAGTGGGAGGCGGCCACCGGCCCCGCCACCCGCGCCGGGATCCGGGTGGCGAAGCTGCGCTTCGGCGTGGTGCTGAGCCCGCGCGGCGGCGCGCTCGCGGCCATGCTCCTCCCCTTCCGCATGGGCGTGGGGGGGCGCGTGGGAAGCGGTCGCCAGTGGATGAGCTGGATCTCGCTGGACGACGCGGTGGAGGTGGTGGTGCGCGCCATCACGGACCGCGGGCTGAGCGGGCCCGTGAACGTGGTGGCCGGCGCCGTCCGCAACGCGGATTTCGCCAGGGCGCTGGGCCAGGCCCTCGCCCGCCCCGCGATCTTCCCGGCGCCCTCGTTCGCGCTCAAGCTGGTGTTCGGCGGCGAGATGGTGGAGGGGACGCTCCTCGCCAGCCAGCGCGCCGAGCCCCGCCGCCTCACCGAAGCCGGCCACCGCTTCCTCCACCCCGATCTCCCCGGCGCCCTGCGCGCGGTGCTGGCGAAGAAGTAGCTCACACAGAGACACGGAGGCATGGAGACGACTTCGTCTCCGTGCCTCCGTGTTCGCGGGTGGGCTTCCTAGTGCGCCAGCGACACGCCCACGGTGGCGCCGTCGTGGGTCACGCCCACCTGCACGAGGGGGGTGCGGAACACCTGCCACTCCTCGCGCGCCAGCGTGTAGCCCAGCACCCCGCCGATGGCGCCGCCCAGGAGCGTGCCGCCGGCGCTGGTGAGGGCGGTGGTCCCGGGGATCTCCCAGCGGTCGCCGGCCTTGGCGGTGGCGATCAGGGGGCCCGTCACCGCGCCCGCGGCGCCCAGCGCAAAGGCGCCGATGCGCGCGCCGCGCCAGGCCGTGTGCTCGCGGCGAACCCCCAGGCTGCGCGCCAGCCCCCGCACGTCCGCGAAGGGGATGGTGCGCTCCACGCCCGTGCCGCGCTGGCGCACCGTCATCCCCGAGTGCGCGTAGGCGGTGAGCACTCCCAGGAAGGGCCCCTCCTCCTGGTTGGGGGTCACGATACGCACCGTGTCGCCCACGGCGAGCGCGCGCGGCGGGGCATGCTGCGCGGCCGCCACGCGGGGCGCGGCGGCGAGGGCCAGGACTGCTAGGACGCGGAGCGAGATCAGTCTGGTCATGGAGTGCGTGGCTGTGGCGCCGGACCGCGCCGGCTTGGCGTTCTAAGCGAGACGCTGCACAAAGGGCGCCGCGCGCGCCCTGGCCGCACAAGGTAGGCTCCCCGCCGCCCGCGCGCACCTCCCCCCCGCGGCCGGAGGGTTGACAGGTGGCCGGGAGCGGCATACCTTTCCCGAATATAATCCGAACAAACACAGGTCTTCCCGGTCCTGCTGGACGAGCTGCAGAGATCTTTTACCGAACTGAGCTCACACAGAGGCACAGAGGAGCAGGACCCACTCGGCGATGTAGGGCAGTACCCACTCGAGAATACCAGGCCGATCTCACGGGCCCCATCCGGCACAGCGCCGGGCGGGGCCTCCGCACGTCCATGCGCGACGGGTGCCCCGCCACCAGAAGGGCGGCGCGTCGTCCCGCATCATGGGGGACGCCGACAGCGCCGCGGGCCAGGAAGGCCGAGCCGCACATCCGCGGTCCGGCTCCCGACGCACCCGCGCAGGAGCGTTCCATGTCCATCTGTCCTCCCACCACACCGCTGGACTCCAACCGCCGCAACACCGCGCGCGACAGGCGGGTGCAGGCCGCCGACATCGCGTTCAACCGCGTGCACCCGTGCCACGTGTGGCCAGCGGCGGCGCCGTGAGCGACGCCATCCTGGATGCGCTGGCGGAATAGCTCGCACGGAGACACAGGGACACGGAGGAGAAACCTCTCTGTGTCTCCGTGCCTCGGTGTGACGAATGGGTTGACGAGGCCAGAACACGACATTACTATTGTGACCGAAGACATACCGAAACAGATCGGGGCCCACGCCCCGCCCGGCACAGCGTCCGGGCGGGGCTTATTTGCGTTCTCTCACCGGAGAATCATCATGGCGAAGGCACACACGCTGGTAGACAATTTCAACGACAACTCGCCGGACACGACGAAGTGGAACCCGTACGGCAACCCCGGCGGGTCGGCGGAACGCATCCGCGAGGCCAACGGGCGCGTGGAGATCCGGCCGGCCAGCGGCACCACGGGCTACTCCGGGTACGAGTCCGCGGCGACGTACGACCTCACCCGCTCGTACGCCTCGGTGGAGGTGGTGAGCGCGCTCTCCACGCGCTCGACCGCCGCGGGGACCTTCCTGCGGGCGCACATCGACGCCAACAACGCGGTGGAGCTGGGGATCTCCGGCGGGCTCATCCGCCCGCTGGCGCAGGTGGCGGGGACGTACACCTACTTCGACGAGCGCCCCTACGACCCGGAGCAGCACCGCTGGCTGCGCCTGCGCGAGCGCGACGGGAACACGTACTGGGAGACTTCGCCCGACGGGTGCGACTGGACGGTGCTGACGAGCCGGCCCAACCCCATCAGCCTGGGAGCGGTGAAGCTGACCATCGCCAGCGGCAACCACCAGCCGGTGAGCGCGCCGGGCGTGGCGATCTTCGACCACTTCAACACGGGCGAGACCAGCCGCACCCGCCGGATCGACGAGCGGCGCCTTTCCGCCCGCGAGGTGCGCGACGAGGCGGCGGAGCTGGCGGCGCGGCGCAGGCACGACGGGCACGCCAACAACAACGACGAGGTCAGCTACCCCGGCACGCCGCTGGTGGGGAACTACTCCAAGAGCCTGCGCCACGACGCGCTGGGCGACCCCATCCCCGCCTCCTACGCCTCGCTGCTGCGCGCGCTGCAGAGCGAGGACCCCGGCGACTTCGAGGAGATCATCCTGGCGGCGGGGACCCCCATCAAGCTGACCAACCCGCAGTCGGGGCTCGCCTTCGACGTGGCGGGGCCCGACGCGCAGGAGCTCACCATGCCGCCCGCGCCGCGCTTCGACAGCGAGGAGGCCGCGCACGAGGCTGGCGAGCTCTACTGGATGGCGGTGGCGCGCGACGTCCACTTCGCCAGCTACGGCACCGATCCGCTGGTGACGGCGGCCATCAACTCCCTCAACGGCGAGTTCCCGCGCTTCGGCGGCACCGTGCCGGTGACGGCGCAGAACCTCTTCCGCGGCATCTACCCGGGGGAGCAGGTGGGGCCGTACGTCAGCCAGTTCCTGCTCAAGGGGAACACGGACACCCGCAAGCCCAACGGGCTGGGGCGCGACGCCAACGAGGGCTTCGTGTCGCACGGGGCGCAGGTCAACGACCAGCGTATCATCCCCGCCATCGCCAACAAGGACTACCTGACCGACTTCCCCGGGTGGCTGGACGCGCAGAACGGGGTGGACAAGCGCGGGATGGATGTGTTCGAGACCTCCCGCCGCTTCATCCGCAACCTGCGCGACGGCGCCACCTACGTGCACTTCGACCAGGTGATCAACGCGTACTACAACGCCGCATGGATCCTGATGACGGAGCCCACGGGGAACCAGAGCAACCTGGTGGCCGGCGTGACGGGGCGTCCGCAGATCGACCTGGAGTTCCCCAAGAACGTGGGCAACTTCTACGATCCGCCGGGCATGGCGATGGACAGCCGCACGCAGGTGGGCTTCGCCACCTTCGGCCCCATCCACCTGCTGCAGGTGCTGGGCGAGGTGCTGGGGCGCTCGCTGCGGGCGGTGTGGTGGCAGAAGTGGGGAGTGCACCGCCGCCTGCGCCCCGAGGAGTACGGCGGGCGCGTGCACAACCACATCACCGGTGCGCGTACCTACCCGCTCCACACCAGCATCACCACGTCGCTGCAGAGCGGCGGGCTTGCGCCGTACTTCGGGCAGCTCGGTGAGAAATTCTCCTCGTCGTACCTGCTCCCCCAGGCATACCCCGAGGGCGCGCCCACCCACCCGGCCTACGGGGCCGGGCATGCCACGGGGAGCGGCGCCTGCGCCACCATCCTCAAGGCGTTCTTCGACGAGACCACGCCCATCGAGAACCCCCTGCTTGCCTCCACCGACGGCCTCTCGCTGGTGGCCTACACCGGCGCGGACGCCGGGCAGATGACGGTGGGTGGCGAGCTGAACAAGCTGGCCGGCAACGTGGCGATCTTCCGCAGCGCGGCCGGCGTGCACTGGCGCTCGGACTACACCGAGTCGCTCCCCTTCGGCGAGGCCATCGCCATCCGGCTGCTGCAGGAGATGTCGCTGGGCTTCAACGAAGACGACGCCTTCTTCCAGCTCACCAGGTTCGACGGCCAGACGATCCGCGTCTTCGACGGCAAGGTGGTGCCGGTGGACTGAACGGCGGGTAGCATCACACGGAGGCACGGAGATGAAGTCGTCTCCGTGCCTCCGTGTCTCTGTGTGAGCCCCAAATCAGTACCGCGTCTCCATCCCCCTCACCACCCGGTACGTGTCGCGGGCGATCAGCAGCTCCTCGTCGGTGGGGATCACCCACACCTCGGGCGAGGCGCCCGGCGCGCTGATGCGGCCTTCGCGGCCACCGGTCATGGCGTGGTTGGCCTCGTCGTCCAGGCGGATGCCGGCCCACTGCATCCCCTCGCAGATGCGGGCGCGCACCTCGGGCGCGTTCTCGCCCACGCCGCCCGCGAAGCACACCGCGTCCGCCCCGCCCAGGGCGGCCAGGTACGAGCCGAGGTACTTGCGCGCGCGGTAGCAGAACACCTCGATGGCCAGCCGCGCGCGCCGGTCGTCGTGCTCGTGCGCCTCGGCCAGCAGCTCGCGCATGTCGTGGGTGAGCCCGCTGATCCCCAGCAGCCCGCTCTGCTTGTTGAGGAGCGTCTCCACTTCGGGGAGGCTCAGCCCCTCCTTGGCCGACACGTAGTCCAGGATGGCGGGGTCCAGGTCGCCGGACCTCGTGCCCATCACCAGCCCTTCCAGCGGGGTGAAGCCCATGGAGGTGTCCACCGAGTCCCCATCGGCGATGGCGCAGGCGGAGCAGCCGTTCCCCAGGTGCAGGGTCACCAGCCGCGACCCCTCGCGCGTGCGCCCGGCCAGCTGGCGCCAGCGGTACGCCAGGTAGCGGTGCGACGTGCCGTGGAAGCCGTAGCGCCGCACGCGGTGGCGGCGGTAGAGCGAGTAGGGGATGGCGTAGAGGAAGGCGCGCTCGGGGAGGGTGTGGTGGAACGCCGTGTCGAACACGGCCACCTGCGGCAGGGCGCTTCCCAGCACCCCGGCCACTGCGTGGATCCCCTTGAGGTTGGCGGGGTTGTGGAGCGGCGCCAGCTCGATGGTCTCGTCGATCCCGCGCAGCACCTCGTCGTCGATGCGCACCGAGTGCACGAAGCGCTCGCCCCCGTGCACCACGCGGTGCCCCGCCGCGCCGATCTCCGCCCCCGCCACGCCGGGCCCCGTCTGGCGATCGGCCATCCAGCGCAGCACGTACTCCACGGCCGCCCGGTGGTCGCGAAGGGACGCGGTGCCGCGCCGCGCGGGGCCGTCGCCCGCCCGGAAGCTCCACACCGCCTCGCCGCCGATCCGCTCGATCTGCCCGCGGGCCAGCCGTTCGTCCGTGTTCCCGGCGAAGTGCTCCTCCCCCGTGCGGATCAGCTGGAACTTGAGCGACGACGAACCGACGTTGAGAACCAGGATGAGCAAGTTGAGCCCCGCCGCGCTGGGATGGATGGTGACGCGGTCACTATGCCATCCGCCGCCCCCGCGCGCCAGGGAGCTTGAAGCCACAGAGGCACGGAGAAGAAGTCTCTCCGTGCCTCTGTGTGAGCCAGCCCGCGGGCGGCGCTCACTTCGACGTGAGCAGGATGGCGCCGGCGCCGTGCTCCACGCCGAACTGGCGGGTGGCCTCGTCGGCGTCGAGGCGGCGGATCTCGGAGATCCCGCTCGCCTGGATGGTGCGCAGCGCCCGCTTGCCGCCCAGCGGCAGCCCGTCCAGGTACACCACCACT
>DASVSA010000597.1:0-11710 GCA_036388335.1 Longimicrobium sp.
CTTCACGGTGCGCGCGCGGCCCCGGGCCCGGACCGCGCGGCTGGCGATCCTTCCGCGGGACCGGGCGATCGACCAGCTGGGCGCCAACCTCGGCACCCGCCTGCGAGAGAAGACGGACGCCGTGGTGCTGGAGTACACGTCGCCCGACCCGGAGCGCGCGCGGCGGGTGGTGAACACGGTCATGTCCGTGTTCCAGCGCGCGAACGCGGATGCCTCACGGCAGCGGTTCCGCCGCCGCCGCGAGGTGCTGGAAGCGCAGCTGCTGGGGAGCGATTCGCTCCTGGCCCAGGAGGGGCCGCCGAGCGCCGGCGTGCGGCGCGACGAGCTGATGGGGGACCGGCAGCAGCTTCGGCAGGAGCTGCAGCGGGCCCGCATCGCGGAGGCCGTCGAAGCGGGGCAGGTGGAGATCGTCCACGCCGCGCCGCTCCCCTCGGCTCCGGTCGGTACCGGGATGCCGGTGAAGCTCGCGTTCGGGGTGATGGCGGGGCTGGCGCTCGGCGCGGGAGGCGCGTTCCTGAAGGAGCACCTCGGCACCTCGTTCAGGCGGCTGGACGAGATGGAGAAGCTGCTCGGCGTTCCGGGCCTCGCGCTGGTCCCGCGGCTCTCGGCGCGCGCCGCGGGCGGGGGCCGCATGCGGGGTAGGACGGGTGCGGGCGGGGGCCTCGAGGACACCCTGGCCACCGTCTCGGCCCCCGGGTCTCCTGGCGCGGAGGCGTACCGGACGCTGCGCACCCACCTGATCTTCTCGCGGGCGGTACCGCCGATGAAGACTCTGGCGGTCACCAGCCCGTCCGCGCTGGATGGGAAGACGACCACCGCCGCGAACCTGGCCGTGGCGTACGCGCGGCAGGGGCTGCGCGTGGCGGTGGTGGACTGCAACCTCCGCAAGCCGCGCCTGCACCGGGTGTTCGGCGTGGCCGGCGAGCCGGGGCTCGCGCAGCTGCTGCCCGGCCACGCCCCGCTCGGCGAGGCGCTGCGCGAGACGGGCGTCGAGGGGCTGTCCCTTCTCGCGGCCGGCGCGCCGTCTCCCAGCCCTTCGGAGCTGCTGGGCGGCGAGCGGATGCGGGAGACGCTGGAGCTTCTCTCCGGGCGCTTCGACCTGGTGATCCTCGACACTCCCGCGCTGCTCGCCTCCGCCGACGCGTCCATCCTGGCAGCCCTGGCCGACGGCGTCGTCGTGGTGGCGCGGGCGGGCCACACCGACCGCGGCGCGGCGCGGCGGGCCGTGCAGCGGCTCTCCAGGTTCGGCGCGAGCGTGGTGGGCGCGGTGCTCAACGATCCGGACTCGAAGGCCCTCGCGCACGACGAGTTCTCCTACGGCGACGAGAACGACGGCCCGCCGGGCGGCTCTTCCGCGCAGCCCGGGTGACCGGTTCGGGACCTGTGTGCCCCCGGGGGCGGCCGGGCACGACGAACGGGATGGCGGGCCGGCGGCCGGCGCGGGACGGCGAACGGCCAGGCGGCATGGGCGCGCAGCCTGCGCGCCCGTTTCGCGTCGTGCCACACGAGCCTTGCCCGCATCCCGCTGTCCGCGCCACTGAGGAGTCCTGCCCATGAGCGAGTTCCACCACGTGCGGACGGCGGTAGTGGGATGCGGCTACTGGGGCGCCAACCTGCTGCGCACTTTCGCCGCGCTCTCGGACCTGCGCGTGGCCTGCGACCTGTCCGCGGCGGTGCGCGAAAAGGTGCGCAGGCAGTACGGCGCGGTGCGCGTCACCGGCTCGTACCGATCGGTGCTGGACGACCCGCAGGTACAGGGGGTGGTGCTCGCGACGCCCGCTCCACTTCACGCCGACATGGCGGTACAGGCGCTGGAGGCCGGAAAGCACGTCTTCGTGGAGAAGCCGCTGGCGCTCTCGGTGGCGGACGCCGAGCGGGTGGCGCGCGCCGCCGACGAAGCGGGGCGCATCCTGATGGTGGGCCACCTGCTGGAGTACCACCCGGCGGTGGAGCACATCAAGAACATGATCGGCCAGGGTGAGCTGGGCGAGGTGTACTACGCGTATTCGCAGCGGCTCAACCTGGGCAAGCTGCGCAGCGACGAAAACGCCCTGTGGAGCCTCGCTCCCCACGACATCTCCATGCTCCTGTACCTCCTGGACGAGGAGCCGGAGGAGGTGAGCGCGAGCGGCCAGGGGTTCCTGCAGGCCGACATCGAGGACGTGGTGTTCATCACCCTTCGCTTTCCCTCGGGCCGGGTGGCGCACGTGCACGTGAGCTGGCTGGACCCCCACAAGGAGCGCCGCCTGACCGTGGTGGGGTCCAGGAAGATGGTGGTGTTCAACGACATGGACCCGCGCGAGAAGGTGCGCGTGTTCGACAAGGGGCTGGACCGCCGCGCCTCCGACCCCGCGGCGCCTCCGGAGCCGGTGCTCTTCGCCCCGCGCGACGGCGACATCGTGAGCCCGCGGATCGCGGGGCAGGAGCCGCTCGCCATCGAATGCGCGGAGTTCCTGCGGTCGCTCACCACGGGCAGGCCGCCGCGGAGCGACGCGCGGGACGGCCTGCGCGTGGTGCGGGTGCTGGAGCGTGCCCAGGCGGCCCTGACAGCCGGACGGCTGGCGTACGAGGTCTCGCGGGCATGAGCCAGATGCGCGAGATGCCCGGGGGCTGGTACCTGCACGAGTCCGCCTACGTGGACGAGGGCGCGGTGATCGGTGCCGGAACCAGGATCTGGCATTTCTGCCACGTCATGGGCGGCGCGGCCATCGGGCAGGGATGCTCCGTGGGCCAGAACGTGGTGGTGATGCCGGGCACGCGGCTGGGCGACAACGTAAAGGTGCAGAACAACGTGAGCATCTACGAGGGCGTGCACTGCGAGGACGACGTCTTCCTGGGCCCTTCCATGGTGTTCACCAACGTGCTGAACCCGCGGAGCCACGTCTCGCGCAAGCACGAGTACCGCGCGACGCGCGTGGGGCGGGGTGCCTCCATCGGCGCCAACGCCACCATCGTGTGCGGCCACGACCTGGGCGCGTGCGCCTTCGTCGCCGCGGGCGCGGTGGTCACTCGCGACGTGCCGGCATACGCCCTGGTCGCGGGCGTGCCCGCACGGCGGGTGGGGTGGATGTGCCAGTGCGGAGAGCGGCTGGCCGAGCCGCAGGCGCCGGGGGACGATACGGCGTGCGGGAGCTGCGGCGACCGCTACATACTCGCGGGGCCGGACGAGCTGGTCTCGGAGTAGGCCGTTCGAACAGCGGGGCTCACACAGAGGCACGGAGTCAATGGATCTTTCCGGCAAGCGTATCCTGGTGATCGGCGGCGCGGGCTTCATCGGCAGCCACGTGGTGGACGAGCTCCTGAAGACGGACGTGGCGGAGGTGGTGGTCTACGACAACTTCTTCCGCGGACGGCGCGACAACCTGCGCGAGGCGCTCACGGACCCCCGCGTCTCCATCTCGCCGCACGGCGGTGACATCCTGCACGGCGACATCCTGGCCGCCGCCATGGAGGGGATGCACGGGGTGGTGCATCTGGCCGCGCTCTGGCTGCTGCAGTGCCACGAATACCCGCGCGCCGCGTTCGACGTCAACGTGCGGGGGACGTACAACGTGATCGAGGCGGCGATCGCGAAAGGGGTGGAGCGCGTGGTCTTCTCGTCGTCGGCGTCGGTGTACGGCGACGCCGTACACCTCCCGATGGGAGAGGACCACCCGTACAACAACTTCACTTTTTACGGCGCCACCAAGATCTCGGGCGAGCACATGTTCAAGAGCCTGGGCGCGCGGTACGGCCTCTCGTGGGCGGGGCTGCGCTACATGAACGTCTACGGGCCGCGGCAGGACTACAAGGGCGCCTACATCGCGGTGATGATGAAGATCCTGGACCGGCTGGACCGGGGGCTTCCGCCGGTCGTCTACGGGGACGGGTCGCAGCAGTACGATTTCGTCCACGTGGCGGACGTGGCCCGCGCCAACGTGGCCGCGCTCCGGTCCGGCGCGAGCGGCGAGTGCTACAACGTGGGGCGCGGCATCGGCACCTCCATCCGCGAGATCTCCGAGGCGCTCATCCGCCTGTCGGGGAGCGACGCGTGCATTCAGTACGAGCCGGCCGGGCAGACCTTCGTGACCAACCGCATAGGCACCACCGAGGCGGCGGAGCGCGACCTGGGCTTCCGCTGGACGGTGGGCCTGGACGAGGGACTGCAGAGCCTGATCGACTGGCGCCGCCGTGACATCGCCGCGGTGGACGCCCGCCGCGCCGATGGATAGCGCCCCGCCCGTGTGGGGTCGCCGGTTCGCTTACGTATCGAGCAGGGAAACCCGGCCATGACCGTGCCCACGAGCACCAGGAAGTACGATCTGCCCATCACGCGCACCGTGTTCGGCCCGGAGGAGGCGGCGGCGATTCAGGAGCCGCTCGCCAGCGGATGGATCGTGCAGGGGCCCAGGGTGGCGGATTTCGAGCGGAAGTTCTCGGCCTACACGGGCGCCGCGCACTCCGTCGCGGCCTCGTCGTGCACCACGGCGCTGCACCTGGCCGTGAAGGCGCTGGGCCTCGCGCCGGGCGACGAGGTCATCGTTCCCGCGTTCACCTGGGTCTCCACGGCCAACGTGATCGAGTACGAGGGCGCGAAGCCCGTGTTCTGCGACGTGGATCTCGCGACCTTCAACATCGACGCGGAGCAGGCGGCGTCGCTGGTCACGGAGCGCACGGTGGGGATCCTTCCCGTGCACCTCTTCGGGCTGTGCGCCGACATGCCGGCCGTGGCCCGCCTGGCGGAGAAGCACGGGCTCTGGGTGGTGGAGGACGCCGCCTGCGCGTTCGGCGGGTGGATCGGCGAGCGGCACGCGGGGACGTTCGGCGACGCCGGGTGCTTCTCCTTCCACCCGCGCAAGTCCATCACCACCGGAGAGGGCGGGATGGTCACGACCGCGGACGACCGGCTGGCGCTTGCCTGCCGCGGCCTTCGCGACCACGGCGCCACCCGCTCCGACCACCAGCGGCATCACGGCCCGGCGGCGTTCCTCCTGGCCGAGTACCCGGTGGTGGGTTTCAACTACCGGATGACCGACATCCAGGGCGCGCTGGGCTCGGCGCAGATGGACCGCGCCGACACGATCCTGGAGCGGCGCCGCGCCATCGCCGCCGCCTACGACGAGCGCCTGGGCGGCGTGGAGTGGCTGGCGGCTCCCGTGGTGCCGCGCGGGTACACCCATGGGTACCAGAGCTACGTGACGCTTTTCCGTCCCGAAGAGCCGACCCTGCGCAACGTGGGGGCGCTGCACGACCGGCGTAACGCGCTGATGATGCGCCTGGAGGGGATGGGGATCTCCACCCGCCAGGGCACGCACGCGCCGGTGCTGCTGGAGGTGTACCGCGAAAAGTATGGGCTGCGCCCGGATTGCTTTCCCAACGCGGTGCTGGCCGACCGGCTCTCGCTTACCCTTCCCGTTGCCGCGCAGATGACGGCGGCCGACGTGGACGCCGTGGTGGAAGAGCTGCAGGCCAACGTCGGTTGATCTCACACGGAGGCACGGTGACACGGAGCGAAGCGCCCCCTCCGTGTCTCTGTGCCCGCACGACCCGGGAGGAGCTCACACGATGTGCGGAATCGCCGGGGTCGTACGGCTGGACGGAGGCTCGGCCGACGCCCGCGAGGTGAAGCCGATGGGGGATGCGCTCGCGCACCGCGGGCCCGACGGCGAGGGTTTCCACGTGGACGGGCCGGTGGGGCTGGCGCACCGGCGGCTGGCGATCATCGACCTGTCGGACGCGGGGCGGCAGCCGATGTTCTCGGCGGATGGCCAGGTGGCCCTGGTGTACAACGGGGAGGTGTACAACTTCCGCGAGCTGCGCCAGGAGTACGCGCGCCGCGGATACGCCTTCCGCTCGCGTACCGACACCGAGGTGCTGCTTGCCGGGTACCTGCTGGACGGCATCGACTTCGTTGGGCGCTGCAACGGGATGTTCGCGTTCGCGCTGTGGGACGCCCGCGTCCGGCGGCTCTTCCTCGTCCGCGACCGCTACGGCGTGAAGCCGCTCTACTTCGCGCGGCGCGGCGGCACCCTGCTGTTCGGCTCCGAGGTCCGCGCGCTGCTGGCCCACCCCGAGGGGCGGGCGCGGCTGAACGCCGGGGCGCTGGTGGAGTACTTCACCTTCCAGAACCTCCTGGGCGAGCACACCCTGTTCGAGGGCGTCTCGCTGCTCTCCCCCGGCACCATCGCGTGGATCGACCCGGAGGGCGGGGGCGCGCTGCACCGGCGGCGGTACTGGGACTTCGACTTCACCCGTCCGGACGCCGCGTTGACGGCGCACGACGCCGAAGCGCGGACGCTGGACGCGTTCACCCGCGCCGTGGAGCGCCAGATGGTGAGCGACGTGCCGGTGGGCAGCTACCTTTCCGGCGGCATGGACAGCGGCTCCATCACCGCGGTCGCGTCGCGCGGCCCGGCCGGGCTCTCCACCTTCACGTGCGGGTTCCAGACGCAGGGCGCCGACGCGGCGGAGGCCGGGTACGACGAGCGCGAGGCCGCCGAGGAGCTGGCCGCGCGCTTCGGAACGGAGCACTTCGAGCAGGTGATCGCCCCGGCCGACCTCGCCGCCACCCTCCCCACGGTCGTGCGGCACCTGGAAGACCTGCGGGTAGGGATGAGCTACCCCAACTACCTGGCCGCGCGGCTCGCCTCGCGCTTCGTATCCGTGTGCCTTTCCGGCGCGGGTGGCGACGAGCTGTTCGGCGGCTACCCGTGGAGGTACTACAGGGTGTTGCGCGCGCGCGGCCGCGAAGACTTCCTCGACGGCTGCTACGCGTACTGGCAGCGGCTGGTGAAGGACGCCGACCGCGCGGCTTTCTTCCAGCCCGCCGTGCTTCGCGCCGTGGACCCGGACGCGCCGCGCCACGCGTTCCGGAGCATGTTCCTGGACAATCCGGCGCTCGGGTACGACACGCCTGAGGAGCGGGTGGCGAACGCGCTCTGGTTCGAGTCGAAGACGTTCCTGCACGGGCTGCTCATCGTGGGCGACCGGCTGGCGATGGCCCATTCGCTGGAGGAGCGGGTACCCTTTCTGGACGACGACCTCGTCGCCGTCGCGCAGAGCATCCCCGTCCGCCTGAAGCTGGGGAGCTTCGAGCGCTTCCGCGACATGCCCGCGAACGAGGCCCGCCGCCTCCTGGGGTACGTGGAGGCGGACGATGGGAAGCAGGTACTGCGCGGCGCGGTGGCTCACCTGGTCCCTCGCGCCACGGCCCAGCGGCGCAAGCAGGGCTTCTCCGCGCCCGAGGCGTCATGGACGCGCGGCCCCAACCGCGCCTTCGTCGAACGGATGCTGCTGTCCCCCGACACGGTGAGCGCCGAATGGATCCGCCCGGAGACCGTGCGCGACCTGGTGCGCCGGCACATGGACGGCCGGGAGAACCACCGCCTCCTTCTCTGGTCTCTCCTTTCGTTTGAGGAGTGGTGCCGCGCGTTTCTGAGTGCGGAACTATGAGTGCCTGGTGCCTGGTGCCTGGTGCCTCGTGCCTAGTGCCGAGTGCCGAGTGCCGAGTGCCTAGTGCCGAGTGCCTAGTGCCTAGTGCCGGCAGTTCAGCACTCAGCACTTAGGACTTAGCACTTAGGACTTAGCCCTTTTCGCGCATTGCACGCGCATGCGGGCCGGGATACATTCCGCGCGGCTCCACCATGGGTGTACGCTCCACGTCCGGGCCGGTTTTCACGCTCTCCTCCTTGAAAGTCGAAGTCCTCACCCCGGCGGCCGATGACGCGTACGAGCGCCACCTGGCTCGCCACCAAGGTGCGCTCCTCTACCAGTCTCCACGGTACCGTGACTTCCTGGCCGCGCTGCTCGGGTGCCAGGCGCACTACCTTGTCGCGGTGGACGGCGGAGAGATCGCCGGCTCCCTTCCGCTCCAGTATCTCGACACGCCGCAGGGCCGGGTGTACAACTCGCTCCCCTACTACGGCAGCAACGGCGGCGTGCTCGCCGAAGCGCCCCAGGCGAGAGCGGCACTGGCCGCCGAGTACAACGCGCTGGCACGCGCCCCCGGCACCCTCTCCGCCACGGTCATCGGCAATCCGCTGTCCGCTCCCCACCCGGCGGAGATCGTCCGCGACGTGACGGACTTCCGCATCGGGCAGCTCACCGCGCTCCCCGCGGGCGCCGCCGACCCGTGGAGCGAGCTGATGGCCGCCGTGGACTCGTCGGCGCGGCGGAAC
Organism: Longimicrobium sp.; assembly: GCA_036388335.1. Taxonomy (GTDB): domain Bacteria; phylum Gemmatimonadota; class Gemmatimonadetes; order Longimicrobiales; family Longimicrobiaceae; genus Longimicrobium. Next base: position 8,157 of record DASVSA010000597.1, read on the forward strand.
GTGAGGAAGGCCCATGAGGCGGGGATCACGGTGGAGACCGACGCCGGTGCCGCGGACGCCCTGCGGCGGATGCACCACGAGAACATCACCGCCGTCGGCGGCGCGCCCAAGTCCGAGCGGTTCTTCGCCCTCTACCCACGGCACTTCCGGGCCGGCCGCGACTATGAGCTCTGGGTGGCGCGGAGGGAGGGCGTCGTGGTGGCCGCGCTGCTCGCGTTCTACTGGGGCCGCACGGCCGAGTACTTCACCCCCGCCACCGACGCCGAACATCGCTCGTCCCAGGCGATGCCGCTGATCGTGATGACCGCGATGGCGGACGCGGCCCGCCGCGGCTGCCGGTGGTGGAACTGGGGCGGCACCTGGCAGAGCCAGGCCGGGGTGCACCGGTTCAAGCGGAAGTGGGCGGCGGTGGACCGCCGTTACCAATACCTCACCGCGCTGAACGACCCCTCCATTCTGGAGCGCGACCCCGCCGCCCTCCAGGCACTGGCGCCGGGGTTCTTCGTCGTCCCGTTCCACGCCCTGAGAGGCGCCGGGCCCGTTGGCGCCCTCCCCGCCGAGGAGAGCACATGAGCAAGGTGGTGGTGTTTGGAACCGGAAGCTTCGCGGAGGTAGTGCACTTCTATCTCGACCACGACAGCGAGCACGAGGTGGTCGCGTTCACCGTGCACGGGGCGCACCTCACGCGGGCCGAGCTGCGGGGTCTGCCCGTGGTGCCCTTTGAGCGGCTCCGCGAGACGTACCCGCCCGAGACTCACGAGATGTACGTGGCGGTGGGCTACAAGGGGGTGAACCGGGTGCGCGCCGCCATCTGCGCCGAGGCTCGCGGCGCCGGGTACCGTCTCCTCACCTACGTGAGCTCCCGCTGCACTCACTGGGGCGACACGCGGATCGGGGACAACTGCTTCATCTTCGAGAACAACACCCTGCAGCCCTTCGTCAGCATCGGGGACAACGTGGTGATGTGGAGCGGCAACCACATCGGTCACCACAGCACGGTGGGGAGCCACTGCTTCATCACGTCGCACGTGGTGGTCTCGGGCCACTGCACGATCGGTGACTACTCCTTCCTGGGCGTGAACGCCACGCTGCGCGACGGCATCGCCATCGGCGAGGCCAACGTGATCGGTGGCGGGGCCATCATCATGAAGAGCACCCGCGACGGCGAGGTGTACCCGGCGGTGCGGACCGAGGCGTCCGCCCGGTCGAGCGACCAGATCGGGATGTGAAGGGGCGCATCGACGAACCCGGCGGAACGCTGGACCGGGTACTGGAAGGGCTGGCCGAGCTGTACACGGGGAACCTGCGGGAGCACGGCCTCGCGTCCCGGAGCGTGGGGTGGAAGGACGAGAGCTCGCAGCGGCTCCGCTTCCACAAGCTCGCTGAGCTGGTGACGGAGGATGCCGTCCGCGCCGGGTTCACCGTGAACGACCTGGGTTGCGGCTACGGCGCGATGTTCCGGTACCTGGACGAGCGGTTCGGAGCCGGGCTCGCGCACTGGCGCGGATACGACATCAGCGGCGAGATGCTGCGTGCCGCCCGCGGATTCGCCGCCGACTCCCGGGTGGAGCTGGTGGAGAGCCCCCGCCTCCTGCACCGGGCCGACTACTCGTTCGTCTCGGGCACGTTCAACGTGAAGCTGCACGCGGAGGACGATGCCTGGCGCGACCACGTGGCCGCCACGCTCCTGCACCTGCGCGACATGTCGGAGCGGGGGTTCGCCCTCAACCTCCTCAGCACCTACGTGGACTGGCGGGCGGAGAACCTGTTCTATGGCGACCCGCTCTACTTCTTCGACTTCTGCAAGCGCAACATCTCGCGCCGGGTGACGCTGCTGCACGACTACCCGCTCTACGAGTGGACGCTGCTCGTGCGGATGGAGAGCTAGGGTGCGCTGGCGCAAGCAGGGGCGCCTCTACGTGCCCTCCGGCGACCGTGCGTGGGCACGTTCGCACGCCTCGCTCCCGGTGGCCCTCCCCCTGGGTGGCGCCGTCTGCCGGATCTTCTTCGCCGCCCGCGACGAGCAGAACCGCTCCAGCATCGGGTGGGTGGAGGCGGATCTCAGCACGGGAACGGTGCTGCGGGAGGCCGAAACCCCGGTACTGGAGCCCGGACCGCTGGGTTTCTTCGACGACCACGGAGTGTATCCCGCCTCGCTGGTGGAGCACGACGGGGCGCTCTACCTGTATTACGTCGGCTGGAACCCCGGGCCCACGCCCCCGTTGTTCTACGCGTCGGTGGGGCTGGCGGTCAGCGACGACGCGGGGCTCAGCTTCCGCAGGGTCTCCCCGGCTCCGATCATGGCGCGCAGCCAGTACGACCCGTGCCTCGTCACCTCGCCGTTCGTCATCAAAGACGGGGGACGGTGGCGGATGTGGTACGTGTCCGGGTTCCGTTGGGAGCGCGCCGCCGACGGGCTTCACTCGTTCTACCACGTGAAGTACGCCGAGTCGGACGACGGGATCGCGTGGCGCCGCGACGGGCACGTGGCCATCGCGCTCGAGCCGGGAGAGCGCAACGTGGCCCGTCCCTGCGTTCGCCGGGAGGGCGGCGTGTACCGGATGTGGTACTCGTCAAGCTCAGGGGAGGGGTACCGGATCGGCTACGCGGAGTCGCGGGACGGCGTCGATTGGATTCGCCGCGACGAAGAGGCGGGCATCGCCCCCTCCACGGGCGGATGGGATGGCGAGGCGCAGGCCTACCCCTGGGTGGGGGAGGTGGATGGCGTACATCGTATGCTCTACAACGGCAACGGTTTCGGCCGCACCGGCTTCGGCCTGGCCCACCTGGAGCCGGACCGGTGACGCCGCTCCACTGTGTCTCTGTGTCTCTGTGTGAGCCCTTCTGTTGAGTGGGATGACACCCTTCTGGCCCGCGGCGGCGGCGCTGCTCCTGCTCACCTTCGCCTCGCGCGCCCTCCCCGCGCTGGTCGTGGCCAACCCGGGCGCGCGCGGGTTCGACGCGCTCTTCCACCTGTTCTACATCGACGCCATCCGCGAGCGGGGCAGGGAGGCGTTCCACACCCTTCCGCGCTGCACCCCGCACTCGGCGCAGATCGCGTATCCGTGGGGGATGCACTGGCTGCTGGCGCGGCTCCCGCGCGGGGCCCTCCTCGTGGTGGAGCCGCTCTGGGGCGGGATCGTCGACTGCCTGCTGCTCCTCGTGTTGTTCGCGGTCGGCGCCCGGGCCGGGCTCGATGACGCGGCCCTGCTGGTGGCGGGGCTCCTGGCGGCCACGAGCCCGCTCCTCCTCTCCGCGCGCCCGCTTCGAGCCTTCGAGATCACCGCGCGGGGATTCGGCGAGCTGCTGTTCGCGGCGGGCAGCGGCGCGCTGCTCTTCGCGGTCCTGGGGAACCCCGTCTGGTACGGCGCGGCGGTGCTCTGCTTCGCCGCCCTGGCGCTCTCCAGCAAGTTCGCCCTCCAGGCGCTGTTCCTCGTATGGGTACCGCTGGGGGTGTGGTTCGGGAGCTGGACCCTGGCCCTCCTTCCCTTTGCGGCGGTCGCGGCGGCGTACGCGCTTTCCGGGGGGCACTATCACCGTGTGCTGGTCTCGCA
>DASVSA010000598.1:0-14203 GCA_036388335.1 Longimicrobium sp.
CGACGGTCGCGCCGAACGCGCACAAGGGGAGCATGGGCCGCGTGCTGATCGTCGCGGGGCGCGGGGGGATGGCGGGCGCGGCGGTCCTCGCCGGGATGGGCGCGCTGCGCAGCGGCGCGGGCTACGCCGTCCTCGTCTCCCCCGACGCCAACCGCGCGATCCTGCAGGGCTCCATCCCCGAAGCCCTCTTCCTGGACCGCCACGCGCTCCCCGACGACTTCGCCTCCTCCGCCCGCGCCATTGTCGCCGGCCCGGGGATGGGGACGGACGACGAATCTCTCGCCCTCCTCCGCCGCCTCGCGCGGGGTGAAACACCGCTCCTCCTGGACGCGGACGCCCTCACCCTGCTGGCGCGCCACCCGGAGATCCGCGACGAGATCGAGCGCCCACTCCTCCTCACCCCGCACCCGGGGGAGATGGGCCGCCTGCTCGACCGCCCCGTCTCCGCCATCACCGCCGACCCTTTCGCCGCCGCCGCCGAAGCCGCCGAGCGCTTTCGCTGCACCGTGCTCCTCAAAGGCTCCCCCTCGCTGGTCGCCGTAGCGGGCACCCCGACGCTCGTGAACGTCGCGGGCCACTCCGGAATCGCCACCGGCGGGATGGGCGACGTGCTGAGCGGCGTGGCGGGTGCGCTCCTGGCCGTCGGTGCCACGCCCCGCGACGCCGCCGCGCTGGCCCTCTTCTACGCCGGGCGCGCCGCCGAGCTCGCGGGGCGGGGCAGGGGCCTCATCCCCCGCGACGTCGCCGAAACCCTCCCCACCGCTCTCGCGCAGCCGCCCGCGCCGCTCACGACCCCGGGCGTGCTGCTGGACCTCCCCGCGCCACAGTGACCTCTCCGTGTCTCCGTGCCTCTGTGTGAGACGCCGTTTCCGTTGACACACCGCGCGTCCCTCCCTACGTTCCGCGCCACCGTACGAGCCACGTAACGCACCTCAGCCGAACCGCTTCCCGGCATCCATGGCGACCATCCATCAGATCCGCGCGCGAGAGATCCTCGACTCGCGCGGCAATCCGACCGTTGAGGCAGACGTAGTCCTCTCCTCCGGCGCCTTCGGGCGCGCGGCGGTCCCCAGCGGCGCGTCCACCGGCGAGCACGAGGCCGTGGAGCTTCGCGACGGCGACAAGGGGCGCTACCTGGGCAAGGGCGTGCGCGGCGCCGTGTCCAACGTCAACGGCGAGATCGCCCAGGCGCTGCGCGGGATGGACGCGTACGACCAGACCGGGATCGACCGGGCGATGATCGCCCTGGACGACACGCCCAACAAGGGCCGCCTGGGCGCCAACGCGCTGCTGGCCGTGTCGCTCGCGGCCGCGCGGGCCGCCGCCAGCGACTGCGGGCTCCCGCTCTACCGGTACCTGGGGGGGCCGCTGGCCAACATCCTTCCCGTGCCCATGATGAACATCCTGAACGGCGGGGCTCACGCGGCCAACAACGTGGACTTCCAGGAGTTCATGGTGATGCCGGTGGGCGCCAACTCGTTCTCCGAGGGGCTGCGCATGGGCACGGAGATCTTCCACGCGCTCAAAAAGGTGCTCCACGGCCAGGGCAAGTCCACGGGTGTGGGCGACGAGGGCGGCTTCGCGCCGGACCTGGCGAGCAACGAGGAGGCGCTCGACGTGATCCTCACCGCCATCGAGCAGGCCGGCTACCGCGCGGGCGACGACGTGGTGCTGGCCCTGGACGTGGCCGCGTCGGAGCTTCACCGCGATGGCGCGTACGTCTTCCACAAGTCCACCAACGAGCGGCTCACCTCGCGGGAGATGGTGAGCTTCTACGCGGAGTGGGCCCGCCGCTACCCGATCCGCTCCATCGAGGACGCGCTGGACGAGAACGACTGGGACGGCTGGAAGCTGCTCACCGACGCCATCGGCAAGGAAGCGCAGCTGGTGGGCGACGACCTGTTCGTGACCAACACGGAGCGGCTTGCGAGGGGGATCGAGCGCGGCGTGGCCAACGCCATCCTCATCAAGGTCAACCAGATCGGCACCCTCACCGAGACGCTGGAGGCCATCGAGATGGCGCGCTCGGCCGGCTACAACGCCGTCATGAGCCACCGCTCCGGCGAGACCGAAGACACCTTCATCGCCGACCTGGCGGTGGCCACGGGGGTGGGGCAGATCAAGACGGGGAGCGCGTCGCGCACCGACCGCGTGGCCAAGTACAACCAGCTCCTCCGCATCGAAGAGGAGCTCGGCTCGGCCGCCCGCTACCCCGGACGGACGCTGTGGCGCTGAGCCCGCGCGGCGCGCGCCGCCTGCTGGCCGGGGGCGCGCTCCTGGTGGCCGGATACTACGCCCTCTGGGGCGGCGAGTACTCGGCCTGGGACCTGGTGCGCCTGCGCCGCGACGGCGCCGCCGCCGAGGCGCGCCTGGCCGAGACGCGCGCCGGGGTGGACTCGCTCCGCCGCCTGGCCGTGCGGCTGGAGCGCCAGGATTCCGCCGTGGAGCGCATCGCCCGCGAGCGCTTCGGGATGATCCGCGACGGGGAGATCCTCTACCGGTTCGTGCCCGTGGAAGCGGGGGCGAAAGCGCCGGCCAGGCCTTGACGGTAGGCCCGCGCGGCGCTACATTCGGTGCACTGATCGCGGGGTGGAGCAGCCTGGTAGCTCGTCGGGCTCATAACCCGAAGGTCGCGGGTTCAAATCCCGCCCCCGCTATTCCGACCGGAGGGTCGGTCCTCACGGGCCGGCCCTTCGCAGTGGCAGGGTAGCTCAGCTGGTTAGAGCGTACGACTCATAATCGTAAGGTCGGGGGTTCGAGTCCCCCCCCTGCTACTTGCAACGAAAGCCGCCCTCCCGGGGCGGCTTTCGTGTTTTCTCCTCTCTGTGCCTCCGTGCCCCTGTGTGAGATTGCCGTTCTCAGACCGGGTCGATAACCTTCAGCCGGGTACCCGTCGAGCACTCGCCAGGACACGCCAATGACAGCATCGCTCTCGCGCCTTGCCCCCGTCGCGCTCACGCTGGCCTGCGCCGCAGCACTTCACGCCCAGGCCCGCCCGGTCTTCGTGAACGGCATGGCGCAGGTGGTTCCGGCGTTCGCCGATTCGTCGCAGTGGATTCGCCAGAATCTCTGGGTGGAAACGGACTTCGACTCCGACCGGGACGGCCGCAACGATCGCTTGCACGTGGGGGTGACGCGCCCTCGCCAGACGGAGACCGAGGGACTGAAGGTGCCGGTGGTGTACGGGTCGAGCCCGTACTATGCCGGCGTCGCGCGCACGTTCGCGTTCTGGAACGTGCGCCAGGAGCTCGGCGAACCCTCGCCGCCACGCGGCACGATGCTCGGTCCCCAACACGATGCGGCCCGCACGCGCCTCTCGAACGATCTCGTGGGTACGTGGGTGCCGCGCGGCTTCGCCGTGGTGCATTCGGATGCGCCGGGTACCGGCCGCTCGCAGGGGTGCGTGACCGTGGGCGACACCCCGGAGCGCACCGCGATGAAGTTCGTCATCGACTGGCTGAACGGACGCGCCAAGGGGTACACGACCGCGAACGGCGCCGAGCAGGTGTCGGCGGCGTGGTCGACGGGCAAGGTGGGGATGATCGGCACGTCGTACGAGGGCACTCTGCCGCTGGCCGCGGCCATGACCGGGGTCGCGGGGCTCGAAGTCGTCATCCCGGTCTCCGCGAACACGTCCTACTACCACTACTACCGTTCGAACGGGCTGGTACGCTCGCCCGGCGGGTATCTGGGCGAGGACGTGGACGTGCTCTACGACTTCGTCGCCAGCGGCCCTCCCGCTACACGCGCCGTGTGCGATCGCATCTGGAAGGGCGGCATCTTCGCGGCGGGCCAGGACCGCGCGACCGGTGACTACAACGAGTTCTGGGCCTCGCGCGAGCTGCTGCCGCACGTGGGGAACATCCGGGCGGCGGTGCTGCTCGCGCACGGGCTCAACGACTTCAACGTCATGCCGTCGCACAGCGTGCGGATTTACGAGGCGATGAAGGCGCGCGGGCTCCCTGTCTCGCTGTACCTCCACCAGGGCGGGCACGGAGGCGATCCGCCCTTCGAGATGGTGAACCGCTGGTTCACTCACTACCTGCACGGCGTGGAGAACGGCGTCCGCAACGATCCGCCGGTGTGGATCGTGTCGAGCACCGCCGCCGATTCTGCCGCCCGGGCGCGTACGCCGGGCCGGCGTGGCTCGATGCCGGCGCCGGTTCCGGCCGCATCCTTCCCGGTCCCGGGGTCGGCGCCCGTCCGGCTGCATCCCACGGGTGGGGGCAACGGCGTCGCCTCGCTGGCCCTGCGGCCCTCGCGCGGCACCGGCTCCATCGTGGACGATCCCGCCGTCACCGGCAGCGCCAATGCCGCCGCGTCCCGCTCGGAGCACCGCCTGCTCTTCGCGACGGCGCCACTCACGGATTCGCTGCGCATCTCCGGCACGCCGAGCGTCACGCTGCGAGTGGCCGCCGACCGTGCCGCGGCAAATCTCACCGTCCGCCTCGTGACGCTGCCCTACGACTCGACGCGGACCGGCGACGCCAGCCGCGCCGGCCTGGTGACGCTCGGGTGGGCCGACATCCAGAACCACGCGTCGCTGGCGCGCGGCGGCGTCTACGATTCCAAGCGTCGCGGGGAGCCGCTCGTGCCGGGGAGGTTCTACGACCTGACCTTCGATCTGGAGCCGGACGACCAGGTGATCCCGGCGGGGAGGCAGCTCGGGATCATGATCATGTCGAGCGACCCGGAGTTCACTCTCTCGCCGAGGGCGGGAACGCGGCTGACGGTGGATCTCGCGGGGACGTCGTTCTCGGTGCCGGTGGTGGGCGGCGGCGCCGCGCTGATCCGCGCGGGGGGCGTGCGGCCGAACCCCTGATCCTCACACAGGGGCACGGAGAGAAGCCTCCGTTCGAGCTCGCACCTTCCCAGCCACACACCGCACGCAGACGAGTGGCTGCAGGCGCATCGGGATCTTCCGTAAATGTGCCCCTCCCAATTACTTAACACGCATCGGCCTGGGCCGGACTGGTGTTGACAAATGCGTCGATCGATGACTACACTTCCTCAGCGAACCGGCGTGTTCAAGCGGACAGGGAGAAACCAATGCGGAAGACCAACAGCGGCCGAAAGCACCCCGTCCGGGCGAGTGCCGGCGTCGCCCGCGGGAAGACGCGGGGGAAGGGGCACTGGTTCGATCATCCCGAGATGCAGGCGCGGATCGCGAAGGCCGAACAGGACCGCAGTGAGGGGCGGGTGCAGAGCTTCGAGTCGCGCGACGCAGCACTGGCGTACTTCGATAGTCTCTCCTGAATCCCGGTGCCCCAGCCTGCACAGGGGTTTCTTACGCTTGAAGTCACCGAGCAATACAGAAGGGCCCGAGCCGGCCTGCAGGCGGGAGTACGAAACCAGGCGATCGCGCGGGAAAGGCTGCTATTCGAGAACCCCGCGCATCCAAGCCTGAAAGCTCATCAGATCAAGCCTGACAAGCACTATTGGGAGGCTTACGTCAACCGGGGAGACCGGATCATCTACATCCCGGAAGGTTCGCACCTCGTGCTGGTCGACATCGTCGCGCACGACGACATCTCCAGGTACGGCAAGCGCCCCAGGTTTTTTCAGCGCTAGTACACAGAGGCACAGAGATGACTTCATCTCCGTGCCTCTGTGTCTCTGTGTGAGCCCCGCTGTTCTCAGACCGCGCTGATCTCGGCCGGCGCCATCTTGCCGAGCACGCGCTCCATGGCCATGGTGTGGCTGCACACGTGGTGGTGCGAGAAGTAGCCGCAGTCGCAGCGCCAGTGCCCGTCGGTGAACTCCACCTGGTGGTTCCCGTTGTTCCCGTCGATCGCGGCTCGAAGGCTCTCGAAGTGGATCCGTTCGGGCTCGGAAGCGTACTGCTTGGCCTTCTGGATCTTGTTGATCATCCCGGAATCGAGCATCCCAACCTCCCTGGGTGGATGATACAGAAAACGCCCGCGCAGCAGTCGTAGCTACGGGGCGTTCCGGATGGAGCGTCGTTGGGGCGCGGCACCGTTGTGCGGATCACAAATCTTCAAGACCCACCTCCCTTGGCCCGCGACTCGTGCGGCCGGTGCGGCGGTCCGGCCGCTCCGTCCTCTTACACGCTCCATGCGAACGTAAGGCAGCCGCGTTCATCGCGCAACACCCCTGTTTCGCCCCCGTTTCGCGTCCGCAACATCCGCTCCCGCCGCGCGCTTCAGACGCCGTTTCGAGGCTCTCGTGTGACGGATTGTATCCGGTTGCGGGAACACCTCTTGCGTTCCCGCCGACGCTCGTTTCGAGCGCGCACAAAACCGGCAGCAGGAGGAGCGATGACGGATCTCAAGGAAGGGCATCAGCAGGGCGGCGGCGTCACCACCGGCCACACGCCGAAGGGGACCCACGACGACAAGCCCCACACCCCGTCCACCTCGGGCACCAACCGCGACGCGGACTCGTCGGGCGAGTCCAAGAACCAGGGCCACAGCCACCCGCGGCGCTCCGGCGCGGACTGAGCGGGGCGTGGTGAGGCGGGGCCGGCGGCGGGTGCCGCCGGCCCCGCGTGTTTGCTCCGTAAACCTTGAGAAAACCGGCGATTTGCCGAAACCCGGAGCCCTCTCCGGTGTATCAGACGTGGAGCCAAATCGTCTGCAACCGAGGGGGAGCCATGGCGCGTTCGATGATCGACATCCCCCGCGCAGGCGGGGTGGACCTGGCGCGGCTAGAGCGCGGGATTCAGCTTCAGGTGACCGAGGTCGGTCCTGGCCGCTACGCGGTGCACGGCGGCGACGAGCCGCACTGGGTGGACCTGCGCACGCGCAACCAGCCGCGCTGCGACTGCGGCGACCACCTCTGGCGCGAGCGCGTGTGCAAGCACATCCTCGCCGCGCTGCTGCGTGAAGGTGACGAGCACGTGATCCGCGCGGTCGCCCAGCTCGTGCTGAGCCTGCGGCACGCCCCCGTGCGCGAGCGCCGCGCGGCGTAGGGAGCCGCTGGCGCCGGTGAGCGGCGCGGTTCGACAGCTTCCTTGATCCACGCGCGCGGGCTCCGTCCGCGCGCAACCCCGCCCGGAGCCACTCCCCGTGAAAGTCGCCGCGTACCAGACTCCGCTTGCCGCGTGTGGGTCGATGGAGGTCCTCGGCCTGATCCGCGAGCAGGTGAGGCGGTGCGAGTCCGCGGGGGTGGAGATCCTGTGCTGCCCGGAGGCGGTGCTCGGAGGCCTGGCCGACTACTCGCCCCGGCCGGCCGAGATCGCCATCGACGCGGAGGGCGGTCAGCTGGGCGAGGTCCTGGCGCCGCTGGCGAGCGACACCGTGGCGACCATCGTGGGGTTCACGGAGATCGACCGGATGGGCTGCCTCTTCAACTCCGCGGCCGTGCTGTCCCGCGGGACCGTCGTCGGGGTCTATCGCAAGCTCTACCCGGCCATCAACCACTCGGTCTACCACGCGGGCGACGCGATGCCGGTGTTCACGGTCGCCGGCCTGACGTTCGGGATCATCATCTGCCTGGACTCCAGGTACCCGGAGCCGGCCAGGATCATGGCCGGCCGGGGCGCCACCGCCCTGTTCGTGCCGAGCAACAACGGCCTGCCGCCGGGGAAGGGCGGTCCCGGACTGGCGGCGGAGGCGAGGAACGTGGACATCGCCCACGCCATCGAGAACAGCGTCTCCGTGATCCGCGCGGACGTCGTGGGACGGGCGGCCGGGCTCACGGCGTATGGATCCTCCGGCATCGTCGATCCGGACGGGAGGGTGCTCGCCTCCGCCATGGGCGGCGACCTGGTGATCGCCCAGATCGAGACCGCGCCCCGCCAGCGGCGGCGTGGCTGGAACGCGGCGACCAACCCGGGCGTGTCGGATGAATACCTGCGCGTGGTGACCGGAAGCCGCTGAACCCCGGGTGAGCTCCGTGGTAGAAGCCGACGCGCGGTGAACGGGCCGCGGCCGGAGATGCCCCTGGGCGCGCCGCGGCCCCGCTTTTGATCCAGTGGCCCGCCATGTCTGCGAACCTCGAAAGCCTTGAACCGGTACCCGGCGCGGACCGCTCCATACGCCGCCGGCTGGCGCTGCGGCACGAGCTGGTGCTGGCGCTCCTCCCCACCATCGTCGTGCTCCTCGTCCTCTTCTTCGTGGAGATGCTGAGCGAGCAGCGGCTCCTCTTCGCGTCCCTCGCGTCGAGCGCCTTCCTGATCTACCTGGACCCCGAGCACGGCACCAACCGGGTGAGGACGCTGGTGATGTCGCAGGCGCTCGCGGCGCTCATCGGCTTCGCGGCGCACTACGCGCTGGGGGCGGGCTACGCGTCCGGCGGCGTGGCGATGGTGGCCACCATCTTCCTCATGATCGTGCTGGACGCCGTGCACCCGCCGGCCGTGGCCACCTCGCTCGCCTTCTCCTTCCGCGCGGGCGACGAGGGGAACCTGGTGATCTTTGCGATGGCGCTGGGCATCACCGCCACGCTGGTGGCACTGGAGCGCACGGCCGTTTGGATGATGGCTCGTATGCAGCGGCGCCGCTGAGGCGGTTGCTGCGGGCGCACGCGGCGCGGTAGATTCCGCGCCATGTCTACCTTCAACGCACTCCCCGGCTTCCGGGACTTCTTCCCCGACGACCTCGCGGTACGCACGCACATCATGCGGGCGTGGCGCGACGTGGCGCGCCGCTATGGCTTCCAGGAGTACGACGGCCCCCCGCTGGAGCCGCTGGAGCTCTACATCGAGAAGAGCGGTCCCGAGATCGTACAGCAGCTCTACAACTTCAGAGACAAGGGCGACCGCGAGATCACCCTGCGCCCCGAAATGACGCCCACGCTCGCGCGCATGGCCGGCGCGCGCGCGGCCGGGCTGCGCAAGCCGATCAAGTGGTTCTCCGTGCCGCAGCTCTTCCGCTACGAGCGGGCGCAGCGCGGGCGGCTGCGCGAGCACTTCCAGCTCAACTTCGACATCATCGGCGAGGCGGACGTGGCGGCCGACGCGGAGCTGGTGGCCGCAGCCGTGGACATCCTGCGCACGCTGGGGCTCACCGAGGCGGACTTCGTGGCCCGCGTCTCCGACCGGCGCCTGCTCCGCGCGCTGCTGCTGGACGCGGGGGTGCCGGAGGACCAGCTCGTGCTGGCCTACAACATCGTCGACAAGCTGGAGCGCGAGACCCCCGAAGCCATCGCCGCGCGCCTCACGGGCGAGGCGGGGGTGTCGGCCGAGGGGGCGGCGGCCGTGCTCGCCATCTTCGACCACACGGACTTCGCCGCCGTCACGGAGGCGTACGGCCAGCGACCCGGGATCGCGCCCGAGCTGGAGCGGATGGAGCGCTTCTTCGGCTTCCTGCGCGAGATGGGGCTGGGCGACTACGTGCGCTTCGACCTGACGGTGGTGCGCGGGCTGGCGTATTACACGGGGATCGTCTTCGAGCTCTTCGACACGCGCGGCGAGCTGCGCGCCATCTGCGGCGGCGGGCGCTACGACGACCTCCTCAAGCGCATCGCGGGCACGGACCTCCCCGCGCTCGGCTTCGGCATGGGCGACGTGGTGCTGACGGAGCTCCTGCGCGACCGCGGACTGCTGCCCGACACCAAGCCGGTGCTCGACTTCTACATCGGCGCGCCGGGGGTGGAGCAGCGCGGCGCCCTTCTCGCGCTGGCTCACTCCCTGCGCGACGCGGGCCACTCGGTGGAGTACTCCTTCACCGAAGCCGGCCGCAACCGCCACTTCAAGAACGCCTCCGCCCTCCACGCCCGCCGCGTCGCCTGGCTGGGCTCCGACGAGGTCGCGGCCGGCGAAGCGCTGGTGCGCGACACCGCCAGCGGCGAGGAGCGGCGCATCCCCCTGGCGGAGCTCGCCCGACCATGACACTGGCCTCACCCAGAGGCACAGAGACACAGAGAAGTTCTCCTCCGTGTCTCTGTGTCTCTGGGTGAGATTGCCATTCCTCTTCAGGGTACCCACGAAATGGCCGACGACAAGAAGCTGACGACGCAGGCGGAGGACTTCAGCGCCTGGTACAACGAGGTGGTGCTCAAGGCCGAGCTGGCGGACTACTCGCCGGTGCGCGGGTGCATGGTGATCCGGCCCTACGGCTACCGGCTGTGGGAGCTGATGAGGGACCGGCTCGACCAGCGGTTCAGGGAGACGGGGCACCAGAACGCGTACTTCCCGCTCTTCATCCCCCAGAGCTTCCTGGCCCGCGAGGCCGAGCACGTGGAAGGGTTCGCCAAGGAGGCGGCCATCGTCACCCACACGCGCCTCAAGGCGGTGGAGGGCGGCGGGCTGATCCCCGACCCCGACAGCAAGCTGGAGGAGCCGCTCATCGTGCGCCCCACCTCCGAGACCATCATCTACGAGATGTTCTCCAGGTGGGTGCAGAGCTACCGCGACCTCCCGCTGCTCTACAACCAGTGGGCGAACGTGGTGAGGTGGGAGATGAGGACGCGCCTCTTCCTGCGCACCACCGAGTTCCTGTGGCAGGAGGGGCACACCGCGCACGCCACCCACGACGAGGCGGAGGCGGAGACGCTGCAGATGCTGGGCGTGTACCGCGAGTTCATGGAGGAGTACCTGGCCATGCCCGTGGTGGTGGGCCAGAAGAGCGAGTCCGAGAAGTTCGCCGGCGCGCTGCGCACCTACACGTGCGAGGCGATGATGCGCGACAACAAGGCGCTTCAGAACGGCACCTCGCACAACCTGGGGCAGAACTTCGCGAAGCAGTTCGACCTCAAGTTCGCCAGCGAGACGGGGAGCGAGGAGTACGCGTGGAACACGTCGTGGGGCGTGAGCACGCGCATGGTGGGCGGCCTGGTGATGACGCACGGCGACGACGCGGGGCTCGTGATGCCGCCGCGCGTGGCGCCCATCCAGGTGGTCATCGTCCCCATCTACCGCAAGGACGAGGAGCGCGAGCTGGTGATGGCGAAGGCGCGCGAGCTGGCGGCGGCGCTGGCCCCGGTTCGCACCCACATCGACGACCGGGAGAAGATGACGCCCGGCGCCAAGTTCTTCGAGTGGGAGAACAAGGGAGTCCCCTTCCGCATCGAGGTGGGCCCCAAGGACATCGCCAAGGGCCAGGTGGTGCTCGCGCGCCGCGTGCTGGGCGAGGGCGAGGAGCGCAAGCAGTTCCTCCCCGAGGCGGAGGTGACCGGCTCCATGCAGCAGCGGCTCGAGGAGTACCACACCTTCCTGCTGGAGCGCGCCCGCGCCCGCCGCGACGCCAACAGCTACCGCGACGTGGCCGACTACGAGCGCTTCCGCGCGATCATGGAAGGCGAGGGCGGCTTCGTGTACGCCGGCTGGTGCGGCTCGGCCGGGTGCGAGGAGCGGGTGAAGGAGGAGACCAAGGCCACCATCCGCTGCCTCCCCTTCGAGGAGTTCCGCTCCCCCACGCCGCCCAGCACGTGCCTGGCGTGCGGGGGAGCGCCCCAGCACGAAGCCGTCTGGGCGCGCGCCTACTGAGTCACCACAGAGACGGAGGCATGGAGCGAAGTTCTCCTCTGTGCCTCCGTGTCTCCGTGTGAGCCGAATCCTTTCCTCACCCGATAGGCCCCATGTCCACTGCCGAGCCCATCACGCGCTTCGAGATGTTCCCCCGCCGCGATGGGGTGCTTCACTGCGAAGACGTCCCCGCGAGCGAGCTGGTGGCGCGCTGGGGGACGCCGCTCTACGTGTACAGCAAGAATGGCATCCGCGACCGCTACCAGGAGCTGGACGAGGCGCTGGCGCCGGTGCCGCACACCATCGCGTACTCGGTGAAGGCCAACGGCAACCTGGGGGTGCTGCGCACGCTGGCGGAGCTGGGCGCCGGCGCGGACGTGGTGTCCGGCGGCGAGCTTCACCGGGCGCGGCTCGCCGGCATCCCGGGCGAGCGGATCGTGTACAGCGGGGTGGGGAAGACGGTCAACGAGCTCGCCGCGGCGCTGGACGCGGGGATCTACGCCTTCAACGTGGAGAGCGAGGGGGAGCTGTGCGCCCTCTCGGACCTGGCGTGCACCATGGGCACGCGCGCCCCCATCGCGCTTCGCGTGAACCCGGACGTGGAGACGCCCACTCCCCACGCGTACACGCGCACCGGGCACGCGGCCACCAAGTTCGGGATCGCGTACGAGCGGGCGCGCGACCTTTACTCCATCGCCGCCAAGATGCCGGGCATTCGCGTGCGCGGTGTGGACGTGCACATCGGCTCGCAGATCATGGAGGTGGGCCCTTTCGAGCGCGCCCTGGCCCGCGTGCTTGACCTGGTGCACGCCCTCAAGCAGGACGACATCCCCCTGGAGTTCCTGGACCTGGGCGGCGGGCTGGGAATCGCCTACCAGGGAGAGGAGAGGATCACGGGCGCCAGCTTCGCGCAGACCCTCCTCCCGGAGATCGCGGAGACGGGGCTGAAGCTGATCGTGGAGCCCGGGCGCTTCATCGTGGGGGAGGCTGGGGTGCTGCTGACCCGCGTGATTTACGTGAAGGAGGGCGGGGGGAAGCGCTTCGTCATCACGGACGCCGGGATGAACGACCTGCTGCGCCCCAGCCACTACAGCGGGTGGCACGCGGTGGAGCCGGCCGTGTCGCAGGGCCGCGCCACCGCGCGGGTGGACGTGGTGGGCCCCATCTGCGAGACGGGCGACTTCCTGGCGCTGGACCGCGACATGGAGCTCCCCAAGCCCGGCGAGCTGCTGGCCATCCACACGGTGGGCGCGTACGGCTTCTCGATGAGCAGCCAGTACAACCAGCGCCCGCGCCCCGCCGAGGTGCTCGTGGACGGCGCCGAGGCCACCCTGGTGCGCCGCCGCGAGAACTACGAGGAGATGGTCGCGGCGGAGATGCTGTAAAAAGCGATCTCACACAGAGACACAGAGGCACAGAGAAAGATGCTTTTCTCTGTGCCTCTGTGTCTCTGTGTGAGCCAATCAGTTCAACACGGCACCAGCTCGGAGCTGAGCAGGACCTCGGCGAGGGGGGCGGGCATGGGGTCGGCGAAGAGGAAGCCCTGGACGTAGTCGCAGCGCAGGGCGCGCAGGGCGTCGTACTGCTCCTCGGTCTCCACCCCCTCGGCGATCACCTGCATGCGGAGGTTGTGGGCCAGGGTGATGATGGTGCGCACGATCTCCATTCCCTCCACGTCGGCCGTCATCCGCTCGATGAAGCTCCGGTGGATCTTCATGGTGCTGATGGGGAAGCGGTGGAGGTAGCTGAGCGACGAGTAGCCGGTGCCGAAGTCGTCCATCTGCAGCTCCACGCCACGGTTGCGGAGCTGCAGGAGCACCGCGTCCAGCATCTCCGTGTGCTCCACCAGCACGTTCTCGGTGAGCTCGAGCTTCAGCGACGAGGGGTCCAGCCCCGCCTCGCACAGGATCTCGTCCACCGTGCGCGCCAGGCCCGGCACGAGGAGCTGCCGCCCGGACACGTTGACGTTGATGGTGAGCGGGGGGAGGGTGGGGAAGCGGTCCTGCCACTCGCGCGTCTGCCGGCAGGCGTCGCGGAGCACCCACTCGCCCACGCCTACGATCAGCCCCGTGTCTTCGGCGGTGGGGATGAAGGAGGTCGGCTCCAGGAGGCCCAGGGTGGGGTGCTCCCAGCGCACCAGCGCCTCGAAGCCCGCCACGCGCCCGTCGAGCGCCGCCAGGATGGGCTGGTAGTAGGTGCGGAACTCGTTGCGCTCCAATCCCTTGCGCAGGTCGTTCTCCAGCCGGATGCGGTCCATGGCGGCCGCGTGCATGTCCACGTCGAAGATCTCGTAGCGGGCCTTGCCGCGTGCCTTCGCCCGGTACATGGCCAGGTCCGCGTCGCGCAGGAGCTCCTCCGGCTCGTCGTAGCCGTTGGTGCTCAGCACGATGCCGATGCTGGCGCTGGTAAACACCTCGTGGCCCGCCAGCGGGAAGGGCTGGCTCACCGCCTCCTGGATGCGGTCGGCCACGCGCGTGGCGTCGTTCAGGTCCGTGATGCCGTCCAGCAGCACCACGAACTCGTCGCCGCCCAGACGCGCGCTGGTGTCCTCGGGGCGCACGCAGGCCTGCAGGCGCCGGGCGATCCCCACCAGGAACTCGTCGCCCACCACGTGCCCCAGGCTGTCGTTGATCAGCTTGAAGCGGTCGAAGTCCAGGAAGAGCACCGCGAAGCAGTAGTCGGGGTGCCGCTTGGAACGGGAGATGGAGCGGCGGATCAGGTCCAGCACGAAGGGGCGGTTGGGGAGCCCCGTGAGCGTGTCGTGCCCGGCGGCGTGCAGGATCTGCTGCTCCGCCATCTTCCGCGCGTGGATGTCGGTCTGCGAGCCCGCGATGC
>DASVSA010000599.1:0-3155 GCA_036388335.1 Longimicrobium sp.
GTAGGTGGAGAAGAATGTGCGCGCGTCTTCCAGCGTGGTCGCCTCCAGGTCCGCCGTGTAGCCGATGGTGGGCCACGAGTACGGGTGCCCGCCGGGGAAGAGCAGCTCGTGGAGCCGCTGGTCCGCCAGCCCGTACGGGCGGTTCTCGTACGTCTGGCGGCGCTCGTTGATCACCACCCCGCGCTGCACCTCCAGCGTCTCCTGCGTGAGCGTGGGGAGGAAGAAGGCCATCCGGTCGCGCTCCAGCCAGAGCGGAAGCTCCACGGCGTGCGAGGGGACGGTCTCGTAGTAGTTGGTGCGATCCAGCCAGGTGGAGCCGTTGTTGGTGCCCCCCACCCGCTCCAGCAGATCGTCGAAGTCGCCCTTGGGCGCGTGCTGCGAGCCCTCGAACATCAGGTGCTCCAGCAGGTGGGCCAGCCCGGTGCGCCCCGGCTTCTCGTCGCGCGAGCCGGCCCGGTACATCAGGTGCACGGCCACCAGCGGCGCGGTGCGGTCTTCGTGGGCCACGATCCGCATCCCGTTGCGCAGCACCTGCGTGCGCGACTCGATGCGGAAGGGGGCGTCGTGGTTCTCCGGCACGGTTCCGTTCGTCTCCAGTTCACTCGGTTCGCACGCGGGGCCGCCCCGCCTCCGAAGGCGGCGAATGTAACACCTCTGCCGCCGTTCCGCTCCCGGCCGGCGAAACAGCCGCCCCGGTGCGCGTCCTGCATCCGCCGCATGCCATGAGCCATACCGACCACCATCCCGAGCTTCCGCCCGCCCGCGCGCGCGCCCTTCTCCGCGTGCTGGGCCGTCTGCCGCAGGGCGCCCTGAGCCGCGTCTTCGGGCGATTGGCGGACACGCCGCTCCCGCGCCCCCTGCGCCGCCCCGTGCTGGGCGCCTTCGCCCGCGCCGTGGGTGCGGACGTGTCCGAGTGCGAGCTTCCGCTGGAAGAGTACCCCTCGCTCAACCGCTTCTTCGTGAGGAAGCTGCGCGAGGGCGCCCGCAGCTGGCCCATGGACCCGCGCACCGCCGCGTCGCCGGTGGACGGCGTGTTCGGCCAGGTTGGGCGGGTGACGGAGGGGAAGCTGATCCAGGCCAAGGGCCGCCTCTACACGCTCGCGGGGCTGCTGGACGACGGCGCCGAGTGGGAGCGCTTCGAGGGGGGCGCCTTCGCGACCATCTACCTGAGCCCGCGCGACTACCACCGCATCCACTCTCCCTGTGACGGCGTGGTGGGGCGTGCGCGTCACATTCCCGGCGCGCTCCTCCCCGTGAACGCGCCGGCCGTGGCGCACCTGCCGGAGCTCTTCGCCCGCAACGAGCGCCTGCTGGCGTACATCGACGGGCCGCTGGGGCGCGTGGCGATGGTGGCCGTGGGCGCCTACAACGTGGGCCGCATCTCCGCCGCCTTCGACCCGGCGTGGAACGCGCCGGCCGGCGCCTCGTCGTGGGTCACCAACCGCCGCGGCCACGCCCCGGCCACCCGTACCTACGACCCTCCCGTCCCCATCCGCCAGGGCGACGAGATCATGACCTTCCACCTGGGCTCCACCGTGGTCCTCGTCTTCGAGCCCGGCGTCCATCTCGCGCAGGCCAGCGTCGCGGGCGCGCCCGTCAGGCTGGGGAGCGCCATCGCGAACGGCTGATCTCACACAGAGACACAGAGGCACAGAGTCGACTTCATCTCCGTGCCTCCGTGCCTCTGTGTGAGATCAGCCGTTCGTCGCCGGCTCGGGCTCCCGCAGCCGCGCGGCGAACTGTTCGAGCTTCGACGCCTGCAACTTGAACGCCTTGTCCACGATGGCCTGGTACTCCGGGCTTTCGTCGAGAAGGTCCAGGAACGAGTCGTCCGCCTCTCCCGTGGCGATGAATGTTCGGAACTGGTCCCGGAGCTCCGGGTCCTCGATCGGGCTGAGTAATCTGTCCAGATCCATCATCCACTCCGGTGCTGAGGTTGCTCGGGGACAGCGTACGGCTCTGAATGAATACGCGGGCCGCG
The DNA here is from genome assembly GCA_036388335.1 of Longimicrobium sp. Classification (GTDB taxonomy): domain Bacteria; phylum Gemmatimonadota; class Gemmatimonadetes; order Longimicrobiales; family Longimicrobiaceae; genus Longimicrobium. The sequence goes on from DASVSA010000599.1 coordinate 1,982, forward strand.
GCGGCAATCTTACATGGGATGGGATTGCTGCAGCCGCTCGCGCAGCTTGCGGAGCAGCCGGAAGAGCCGCACCGATGCGGCGGAGTACGTCACCCCCAGCTCCGCAGCGATGTCGTTGATGGACCGGTCCTCCCAGAAGCGCAGCCGGATCAGCGTGTACTCGTCCGGGGTGAGCTCGCGCAGGACCTCGTCCAGCGCGATCTGCTGGTCCAGGGAGAGCTCGTCGGGAGCGGGTGTGGCGGAGTCCAGCGCATCGTCGTCGCTCCCCCACCGCACCCGGTTGCGCCGGCTCTCGTCGAGGATGCGGTTGCGGATCACCACGAACAGGTACCCGTCCGCCGAGCCGGACGCCTGCATGCGGCGCAGCGCCGACGAGGAGTAGAGCCGCACGAGGACGTCCTGCACCACGTCTTCCGCGTCGATCGTCCAGACGTCGTACTGGCGCAGCAGCACCCCGGCGATGTGGCGCGCGCGCTGGGACACCTCCTGCCACGCGGCGTCGCGTTCCCGGTCTCCGATCGCGATCCCGCGGGTGAGCATCGCGAGCCACGCCTCCCAGCGATCGTCAGGGCGGTCCATCGTCCGTCCCCTCCTGCAGGTACTCGATGTCCTCGTTCAGCTCGCGGAGCACCCGGTTCCACCGGTCCAGGAAGTACTTCACCGCCGTGAAGTAGAACTGCCTCTGGCGGGACCAGGTCATACCGGGAACCCGGTGCGCCAGCGCCACGTCCACCTCCATCGTATCCACCAGGATGTCGCTGAGCAGGGCGCGCATCGCGGCGGTGTCCTCGTCGGGCTTGCCCTTGACCTCGCGGATCGTGGCGGCCACGAGCTCCAGGCGCGCGGTACGGGTATCGGGCTTCGGCGGCTCCTTCCCCAGCTGCTCCGACACCGCCGCCATCGCGCCGATGACCAGCAGCGTGAGGGAGATGATGAACCAGGCGTTCCGCCAGCGAGCGCGCCCGCGCGAGTCGTGGCCCTCCTTGTCCGAGACGTCGAGGCGCCAGTCGACTACCCGGAAGGGGATGCGCCGCCGGTTCGACACTTCGAGCGTGACCCCGCTTCCCCACTGGAACTTGGCAAGGCTGGACAGGGTGTCCGGCCGGGTGATCACGAGCCCGCCCCCCGCCGAGCTCCACCGCCGCGGCTGGACGGCCAGGGGAGTGCCATCGTT
>DASVSA010000600.1:0-13384 GCA_036388335.1 Longimicrobium sp.
CCCACGTGCAGCAGCGGGCCGGAGCGCGCCACGGACTTCCCCAGCCGCCGGCTCATGAGGCACCTCCCACGGGCACCGGGGGCGCGCCCGTGCTGTCCGGTTCTGGAACAGTGGAGTCCCACGGCCGGATACGGACGAAGCCGCCGGTCAGAGCTCCGCGAGGCGGCGTTCGAGGAAGCGGCGCTCCGGCTCCTGGCGCGCGAGGGCCAGGGCGCGCTCGTACGAGGCGCGCGCGTCGGCGGACCTGCCGAGGCGCCGACACAGGTCGGCGCGCGCGGAGTGGGCGAGGTGGTACGACGTGAGCTCGCCGCGCGCAAAGAGCCCGTCCACGAGGGCGAGCCCCGCCGCGGGCCCGTCCCTCATCGCCACGGCGGCGGCGCGGTTCAGCTCCACCACGGGCGAGGGATCGACCCGCGCCAGCACGTCGTAGAGACCCACGATCTGCGCCCAGTCGGTGGCCGGCGCGCAGGGCGCCTCCGCGTGCACCGCGGCGATGGCGGCCTCCAGCGTGTACGGGCCGAAGCGGCGCGAGCGCAGCGCCCGCTCCACCCGCGCCGCCCCCTCGGCGATCTGCTCGCGGTTCCAGAGCGAGCGGTCCTGGTCCGCCAGCAGCACCAGCTCGCCCGCCGGCGAGGTGCGCGCGGCGCGGCGGGCGTCGTGGAGGAGCATCAGCGCCAGCAGCCCTTCCGCCTCGGGCTCCGGCAGAAGCTCCACCAGCAGCCGCCCCAGCCGGATCGCCTCGCCCGACAGGTCGCATCGCGTGAGCGCCTCCCCGGCGGACGCGGAGTAGCCCTCGCTGAACACCAGGTAGACCACGTGAAGCACGGCGTCCAGCCGCTCAGGCAGCTCCGCGCGCGACGGCACCTGGTAGGGGATGCGCGCCGTGCGGATCTTGGCCTTGGCGCGCACGATCCGCTGCGCCAGCGTGGGCGCGCCGGTGAGGAAGGCCCGCGCGATCTCCTCGGTGGTGAGGCCGCACACCTCGCGCAGAGTGAGCGCGATGCGCGCGTCCGGCGCCAGCGCCGGATGGCAGCAGGTGAAGATGAGCCGCAGCCGGTCATCCTCCACCTCCTCCGCCTCCAGCTCCGCGGGAGCTACATGCTCCAGCCGGTCGGCGAGCTCCACGAGCCGCGCGTCGAACCGTGCGCGCCGGCGCATGGCGTCCACGGCCCGGAAGCGCCCCGCGGAGACCAGCCACGCGCGCGGGTTCCTCGGCACGCCGTCGCGCGGCCACTGCTTCATCGCCGCCACGAACGCGTCGTGGAGCGCCTCCTCGGCCAGGTCGAAGTCGCCGAGCAGGCGGATCAGCGTGGCGAGAACGCGGCGCGAATCGGAGCGGTAGACGGCCTCCACCTCCTCCCGCACCCCTCCGGCCGCGTCCTCGCCCGTCATCCTACTGCTGCGGGTATTTGGTCACCGGCCGCACCTCGATGCTCCCGGTGCGCGCTGAAGGGATCTTCGCCGCCACCTGGATGGCGTCGTTGAGGTCCCGCGCCTCGATCAGGTAGAACCCTCCCAGCTGCTCCTTCGTCTCCGCGAAGGGCCCGTCGGTGGTGGAAACCCGCCCGTTGCGGATGCGCACCGTCGTGGCCGTGTGCACCGGCTGCAGCTCCTCGCCAGCCACGAAGTGACCGCTCCCGATGATCTCCTCGGTGAAGGCGCCGTACTCGCCCAGGAAGGCGTCCATCTCGTCCCTGGGCATCGCGCCCAGCTTCTGCTCCTCGTCGTAGATCAGGCACAGGTACTTCATCGGGCAACCTCCCTTGGGTGGGGTGAATCGAACGCGGACACCGATAGTCGTTCGGGGGAGGCCGAAATCGACCGGGGGGTGATTCAGTCGACGCGCCGCGCCTGCCAGCGCTCGCGGCCGTAGTGGAACTGGCCGCCGATCAGGTACCCCACGCCGCCGCCCGCCAGCACTCCGCCCAGCGCGCTGTAGGTCACCACCGGCCCGCAGACGTAGGTGCAGTCCGTGGAAGCCGCCGCCAGCCCCGCCGCCGTGCCGCTCACCAGCGCGCCCACCAGCATCGCCGGCAGCCGGTACGACCTTCGCCCGCGGCTCACCTCCAGCCGCTCCACCGCCCCGCGCGGGATGCGCAGCTCGCGCTCCCCCGCCGGCGCCACCACGATCCCCTGCGCGTCGCCCCCGGTGAGCGTGGCCACGAACGCCGAGTCCACGAACGACGGAGCCAGCACCCTCACCCTCACCGGCGGCCGCCCCACCTGCGCCGACGCCGCCGTCGCGCCCACCACCAAGAGAGCCGCCAGCACCATCCAGACACGGAAGCTTGAGAAGTGCGTCATCGATCCAGGAAGAAGAGGTTCGGAGTTGGGATTGCCGGGGAGGGGGAGAGGGTAGTGGGCGCTGAGAGGGCCCCCGCCCCCCGACCCCCTCCCCCGCGTGCGGGGGAGGGGGCGATTTCCACGGATCTGCGCGCATGGCGAACGCCCGGCCGAACGCAGGCTGCCGATCAGGCGCGCGATCAGTCCGCTCGCCGCACCTGAAGTAGTCCCCTCTCCCAGGGCAGTTACTGGGAGAGGGTGGCAGCTGTAAGCTGCCGGGTGAGGGCTACCCGCGGCCCATCGAGCCCGTTCACCCGCCCCCCGCCAACTACCCGGCGCCGCGAGAATCCATGGAAATCGCCCCCTCCCCACGCTCCCCCGCATGCGGGGGAGGGGGTCGGGGGGTGGGGGCCCTCACCGCCGCGCCACCACCCCGTACATCAGCGGCAGATCCGGCACGCCCGGCGGTGCGTAGAAGCGCCGCCCCTCGCGCCGCATCTCGGGGAAGAGGACGCAGCCGTTGCTGAACTGCCACTCGCGCAGCGTCTCCAGCGCGAGGCCCGCGTCCAGCAGCGCGCCGGCCACGTCCGCGATGCCCCAGGCGAACTCCCAGGAGGGCTGCGGGTTCTGGAAGTCCTCCACGCCGGGCTGGTACTCGGCGCCGTGGAGGAGGCCGTCGCCGGAGCCGGCCACGTAGTCCCCCACCCCCTCGCGCGACTCGATGGGCGCCCCGCCCGAGCTGTAAGGCCACTTCGGGCGCAGGTCCTGGCCCAGCATCATCGCGGCGGGGTGGAACTCCACCAGCACGAAGCGGCCGCCCGGGCGCAGCACGCCCGCGATCCCCCGCGCCCACGCCGGCACGTCCGACAGCCACCCCACCGCGCCGTACGACGAGAAGACCACGTCGAAGCTCCGCCCATCGCGCCCCGCGGCCTCCAGCCAGTCGTACACGTCCGCGCGCTCAAAGGTGGCGGCGATCCCGCTGGCGTCCGAGAGCTCGCGGGCGAAGCGGACCGCCTCGTCGCTGATGTCCACCCCCGTGACGCGCGCGCCGCGGCGGGCCAGCGACACCGTATCCTGCCCCGCGTTGCACTGCAGGTGGAGCAGCTCAAGCCCTTCCAGCTCCCCGAGCAGCTCCACCTCTTCGGGAAACAGGGTGTCGCCGCCCGCGCGAAAGAACGCCGCCTGGTCGCCCTTGTGGCTGTTGTGCGCGGCGGTGGCGGCGTTCCAGGAAAGGCGGTTCTGCTCGTGGAGGTTTCTCATGGTGGAAGGGTAAGACGCGGCGACCCGGCGAGCAACGTGGCACGGAGCAAACCCTTATCTCTGTGCCTCTGTGTCTCTGTGTGAGCCTGCTTCCAGCAGCCCCAGGATGGTCTCCAGCGAGTCCGCGTCCTCCGGCTTCTTGTCCTCGCGCCAGCGGAGGATGCGCGGGAACCTCACCGCCACCCCGCTCTTGTGCCGCGGCGAGCGCTGGATCCCCTCGAAGGCGAGCTCGAACACCAGCTCCGGCTTCACCGTGCGCACCGGGCCGAACTTCTGGAGCGAGTTGCGCCTCACCCACGCGTCCACGCGGCGGATCTCGGCGTCGGTGAGGCCGCTGTACGCCTTGGCGAAGGGCACCAGCTCGCCCTCCTTCCACACCGCGAAAGTGTAGTCCGTGTAAAGGGATGCGCGGCGGCCGTGCCCGCGCTGGGCGTACACCATCACCGCGTCCAGGGTGAAGGGCTCCACCTTCCACTTCCACCAGTCGCCGCGGCGCCGGCCGGTGCGGTAGGCGGAGTCGCGGCGCTTCAGCATCAGCCCCTCGGCGGCCCGGTCGCGCGCGCCGCGGTACGCCTCGACGACCGCGTCCCACTCCTCCGCCGCGACGATGGGGGAGAGGGGGAGGCGGTCCGTGGCGCCAGTGGGGAGGGAGGCGATCAGCTCCTCCAGGCGGGCGCGGCGCCACTGGAGCGGCTCCTCGCGCACGTCCACGCCCTCGATCTCCAGGAGGTCGTACGCCAGCAGCACCACCGGGACCTCGGACAGGATCTTGGGGCCCAGCACCTTGCGCCCGATCCGCCGCTGGAGCTGCGCGAAGGGGAGCGGCCGGCCCTCCTTCCAGGGGAGGATCTCCCCGTCCAGCACCGTGCCGTCGGGAAGCAGGCCGGCGGCGCGCGCCAGCTCGGGGAAGCGCTCGGTGATGAGCTCCTCGCCGCGCGACCAGATGTACACGCTGCCGCGCCGGCGGATCATCTGCGCGCGGATGCCGTCCCACTTCCACTCGGCCTGCCACTCGCCCGGCTCGCCCAGCGCCTCCGGCTCGCCTTCGAGCCCGTAGGCCAGGTAGAAGGGATACGGCCGGCTGGCGTCCGCGTCGCTCGTGTCCGCGCCGAAGATGCGCGCGTAGAAATCGGCGGTGGGGTCCCACGCGCCCATCAGGCGGTGCGCCACCACGGGCTCGTCCACCCCGCCGGCGCGGGCCAGGGCGCGCACCACCAGGCTCTGCGACACGCCCACGCGGAAGCCGCCCGTGATCAGCTTGTTCCACACGTACGCCTCGGGCCCGCTCAGCTCGGCCCACGCGGCCCGCATCGCCGCGCGCTGCCCCGCCTCGTCCTCGTGGCGCAGCGGCAGGAGGCGCTCCTCCACCCAGCGGTGGAGCGGAAGGCCGTCGCGCTCGTCGGACGGGGGCGGCAGCAGGAGGGTGATGGTCTCGGCCAGATCGCCCACGGCCTCGTGGCACTCGGCGAAGAGCCACTCCGGCACCCCGGCCATCTCCATCGCCCACTCCGCCAGCCGCCGCGCGGGCACGAGCCGCTTGGGCCGCCGCCCGATCAGGAAGTGCACCGCCCACGCCGCGTCCTCCGGCGCCGCCGACGCGAAGTAGCGCGCCAGGGCGTCCACCTTCTCGCCGGTGCGGGTGGTCTCGTCCAGCTCGGCGTAAAGCTCGGCAAACGCCCTCATCCCCGATCTCCCGAACGAGTAACCGCGGCCTCACACAGAGACACAGAGGCACAGAGATCAATTCTTCTCCGTGCCTCCGTGTCTCTGTGTGAGCAACTACTGTACGATCAGGTCGCGCTGCACCCAGATGTCGTAGTTGTTGGTGCCGGCCGTCACCTGGTGCCCCCAGGTGAGGATCACCTGCCCCGCCGTGCTTCCCAGGATGGCGTGCGGCTCCACGTCGGCCAGATTCGCGTCGGTGGTCACGGCCGTCGCGGCGCTCCAGGCGCGTCCGTCCGCGCTGGTGCGGTACACGACGTTGTAGTTCCCCGTGCCCTGCGCCACGATGTAGGGGAGGAAGAAGCTTCCGTTCGCCATCACGATGGGCGCCGAGTCGTGGTTGTCGTCCGCCGTGGAGATGGCGGTCGCCACGGCGGTCCAGTTGTACGGATCGGTGGAGGTTTCCGCGTACAGGTCCATCTTGCCGTCGCCGCCGTTGGACTGGTACGTCACCAGGTACACCCCGTCGCTGGCGCGCTTGGCGATGCGGGGCAGCGCGGCCGAGCCGGTGGTGATGGCGGTCTTGCGCGTGTCCCAGGTGGCGCCGCCGTCCGTGGAGCGCGCGATGTAGGCGGCGCCGCTCAGCCGGTGGTACGTCATGGTGAGCGAGCCGTCCGCCTCCACGATCACCGCGGGGTTGATCTCGCCGCCCGTGCTCCATCCCAGGTTGATGCGCCCGCGCGAGGTCCACGCGTTCCCGTCGGCCGAGGTGGAGCGGTGGATGCGGTAGCCGCCCTTGTTCCCCTCGTTCACCAGGTAGAAGAGCGCCAACCCGCCCGCCCCCAGCTCCACCAGCGCGGGGTGGCGCTCGGTGGTGCTGGTCGCGACGATGGCGCGCGGCACGCTCCAGGTGGCGCCCTCGTCCGTGGAGTTGGTGATGAACAGGTCGCCGGAGTTGCTCGAGTTCAGGCGCTCCAGCACCATCATCAGCGAGCCCGCGCGCGTGCGGATCAGCGACGGCTGGTAGTCGTTCTCGGGCCCGGTGTACACCGCGCCCGTCGTCGTGGCGGTGATCACCTTCTGCGCCCCCGTCATCGGAGCGGTGATCACGTCCGCCGTGCAGGCGGCCAGGGCGAGCGCGGCGAGGCCCAGCGCGGGCATGTGGATGCGAAGCATGCGGATCTCCAGCGGGGAAGCGTTCAGAAGAGGGTTACGTGAGGCGCCTGAAGGTACCCAAACGTTTACGAACATTCAAGTTGCGGCGTGATCCGGGACGCGTCCTCTCCGTGTCTCCGTGCCTCTGTGTGAACCCGCTTTTATTCAGGCGTATCATCCACTGCCACGTCGTCGCTCTCCCCCTCCCACCGGCTCGCCACCGCCTGCGCCTGCACGCCGTGCTCGCGCAGCCAGCGCACCACCGGCTCGCGGTACCCGTGCGTCACCCACACGCACTCCGCCCCCGTCGCCTCCACGGACGACAGCAGAGACGGCCAGTCCACGTGGTCGCTGAGCACGAACCCGCGGTCCACCCCTCGGCGCCTGCGCGCCCCGCGAATCGACATCCACCCCGACGCGAACGCGGCCGACGTGGGCCCGAAGCGCCGCATCCACGGCGTGCCGTTGGCCGAGGGCGGGGCGATGACGAGCGCGCGGCTCCAGTCGAACCCCTTCTCCACCTCGATCGGGTTGCCGGCAGGTGGGAGCGGGATGCCGCTGTCACGATAGTCCTGGTTAAGCTTCAGCGCGGCTCCATGCGCGAAGATGGGGCCGATGGAGGGATCGACCCCGGCCAGCATCCGCTGCGCCTTGCCCAGCGCGTAGCCGAAGAGGAGCGACGCGCGCCCCGCCTCCTGGTTGCCGCGCCACCAGTCGTTGATCTGCGCGAACACCTCCGCCTGCGGGCTCCAGCGGTAGATGGGCAGCCCAAAGGTGCTCTCGGTGACGAAGGTGTGGCACCTCACCGGCTCGAAGGGCGTGCAGGTGGGGTCCGGCTCCGTCTTGTAGTCGCCGGATACCACCCACACCTCGCCCTCGCGCTCCACGCGCACCTGCGCCGAGCCCAGGATGTGCCCCGCCGGGTGAAGAGACACCTTCACCCCGCGCACGTCGCGCACCTCGCCCCAGTCCAGCGTGTCGATGCGCGCATCCGCGCCCAGGCGGGTCCTCATCACCCGCTCCCCCTCGCGCGAGCCCAGGTAGCGCCGGCACCCCCAGCGCGCGTGGTCGCCATGCGCGTGGGTGATGACGGCGCGGTCCACGGGGAGCCAGGGGTCGATGAAGAAGTCGCCCGCCTCGCAGTACATCCCCCACTCGGTCATTCGCAGCAGCATGGGCCTCGGCATGGCGGGTGATGCCGCCGCAACGCGCACGACGCGGGCCGCCGGTTCGCTCTTTGCGTCCGCCGGCCAGCCCTACGCAAACCCTATACAGGATGGGAACGATGGCCGCAACCAGGGCGCAGCGCTTCGCGGACGCGCTGCAAGCACTCGAAGAGGGGCAGGACGTGGAGCCGCTCGCCACCCTTCACGGCGACGACGCGGACATCAGCAACCCGCTGGTGCCGCACGTCCACCAGGGGCAGCAGGGCGCGCGCGCGTTCTGGAGCTCGTACCGGGGAACGTTCGCCACCATCCGCTCCGAGTTCCACCACGTGGAAGACGCCGGCGACACGTCGTTCCTGGAATGGACCAGCACCGGCCGCTCCACCCAGGGCCGCGACTTCAGCTACCGCGGCGTGAGCGTGGTGGAGTGGAACGGCGACCAGGTGCGCGCCTTCCGCGCCTACTTCGACCCGCGCCACCTCGGGCACCAGCTCGCGGTTTGATCTCACACAGAGACACGGAGACACAGAGACGACTTCATCTCTGTGCCTCCGTGTCTCTGTGTGATCGCTGTTTACTGGGCCTTCGGGGCCGCACCGCGCTGCTGGGCGCGTGGAATCCACCACTCCCACGTGTTCTGGTAGGCACCGTACGTGTCTACCTTCACGTTGCGCAGGCGCGCGTTCACCGCCGTCACCGGGTCGTAGTAGTACAGCCAGGTGTACGGCTGAAGCTGCACGACGCGCTGCGCGGCGGTGCGCCAGGCGGCGTTGGCCAGCGGCTGGGTGGGCTGCTCCCTGGCCACCTGCATCAGCCGCTGCGCCTCGGGATCGTCGAACGAGACGACGTTGAGTGGCGATTCGGTGGCGAAGAGCGGCGTGAGGTCGGGGTTCAGGTTCACCCCCCAGCCACCCAGCAGCGCCTCGAAGTTCTTGGAATACTGCTTCTCCTGCACCGCGCCGAACTCGAGCTGCTGGATCTTGGCTTCCACGCCGATGCGGCGCCACTGCTGCTGGATCACCTGCGACACGTCGGTGCGGCGCTGGTTGCCCGTATTGGTGAGCAGGGTGAAGCTCAGCTTCTTCCCGCCCTTGTCCACGATCCCGTCGCCGTCCGTGTCGCGCCACCCGGCCTGCGCCAGCAGGTTGCGCGCGCCGGCCGTGTCGAAGGCCAGGGGGCGCATCCGCTCCGGGTCGTACACGTCGCGGAAGATGGGCGGGTACGGGCCCGAGGCCACCGCCACGTACGGCTCCAGGCGCAGCCCGTTCACGATGGCCGGCACGTCGATCGCCATCCCCAGCGCCCGCCGCACGTTGGGGTCGCGGAAGGCCTCCACCGTGCGCGGGTTGTAGCCGACGAACTCCCAGTAGCGGCGCGCCTCGCGCTCCAGCTTCGCGCTGGGCATGCGGCGCTTCAGCTCGGCCAGGTAGTCGGTGGTAATGGGGCGCGCGAAGTCCACCTGCCCCGTCTGGAACTCCACCACGCGGGTGGTGGGCTCGGGAATCACGCGGATGGCGATGGCGTCCAGCAGCGGCTTCGGCGAGAACTGCGGGTTGGGGACCAGGGTGATCTGCTGGTTGGGCTGCCACGCCCCCACGCGGAAGGGGCCGCTCACCACCATCTTGGTGGGATCCACCAGGGTGGGATGCGTGCGGAGCTGCGCGGGCGCCGTCCCCTCGAACACGTGCCGCGGCGCGATCCCGGTGGCCGTGGCGAAGAGCATGTCCGGCGAGCGGCGCCGGAAGAAGAACACCACCGTGGAGTCGTTCTCGGCGCGCACGGAGTCGACGTTCTCCACGTCCTGCTGGCGCGGCGAGGCCGCGCGGGGGTCGGCCAGGCGCTCGTACGTCCACACCACGTCCCGCGCCGTGAGCGGCTTCCCGTCCGACCAGCGCAGCGCCGAGCGCATCCGGTAGCGGATCGCCGTGGAGTCGGGCCCCGTGTACTCGTAGCGCCACGCGATGGCCATGGGCGACTCGGGGGAGACGAGCTGCACCAGCCGCCCGTTGCGCCAGGCGCTGCGGGTGAGCCCCATGTACATCACGTCCACCAGGTCGCTGTCCATCACGGACTCGTAGAACAGCGGGATGGGCTTGTCCATGTCGTTGAGCTCGGCCAGCACCGCCGTCCCGCCCGGCTCCGGCTTCTCCTCCTCGCTCCCGGTGAGAGGCGCAGCGGGAAGCGCGTCCTGCTCCCCGCCCCCGTCGCCGCACCCCGCCGCCGCCAGCGCGAGCACCACCGCGGCGAGCACCCCCCTCGCCCCCCCGATCAGCTTCCGCATGAAGATGTGTCCCCGGGTTCGCGTGCTGGCCGAAGCGGGCCTCCGGCCGGACCTGCACGAATATAGGGCCATGCACCGCGTGTCCGCAGCCTCCGCCGCCCGGCCGTGCCACTCCGTGGGGTGGCGCTCGGCCCGTATCAGGGGAAGAGCGGGATGTCGACCGCCAGCATCACGGACAGGCGCACGGCGCCCACCCGCGCGCCGCCCCCGGTCTGGCGCCCCTCCGGGAAGTACGAGAGCCCCAGCGCCGAGGCGAACGGAGAGTCGCGGTAGCCGTGCACCCAGAAGATCCCGGGGCCCACCACCGAGCCCAGCTTGAAGTCGGGAAGGCTCTCCACCTCGTCGCCGCCGCCCAGGCGCGTGGACGCCACGGCGCCCAGGTCGATGAACTGGAGGAAGACGCCGTTGGAGCGGCGGGTGTTCCCCGCCCTGCCGAGCTCCACCCCGAGCGGCACCGCCAGCCCCATCGCCGCGCCCGCGCCGGCGCCGTCCTCGCCCGTGGCCTCGCCTGAGACGTTGCCGCCCACGTAGGCGTTGACGCGCGCGTACCAGCGGCGGGCGCTCTCGCGCTTCGCCAGGTACCCGCCCTGCACCCCCACCACGCTCTCCAGCGCGCCGCTGAACTCGCCGGTGGTGCGGGCCTGGGCCGCGTCGCTGGCGAACCCCATCAGCCGCGCGTACTCCGGCGGAAGCCGCTGTGCCTTGTCGCGCGCGCCGGCTTGCAGCAGGCGCACCAGGCTGGTGCTGGCCGCGCGCGAGTCGTTGCTGCTGAGCGCCACCACCAAGTCGCGTGCGGGCTCCACTACCCGGCTGCGGATCGCCGTGTCCGGCAGCACGCCGCCGAGGCCCACTTCCACCGCGGCCATGCTCGCCGCCGACGAGATGAGGCTGGACACGATCTCCGCCCGCCGCGCGGCCGAGGCCGAGTCGCGCGACACCGCGCGCAGCGCCTTCCATTCTTCCTCCACGTCGAGCGCCACCCGCTGCGCGGTGCTCAGCGCCGAGAGGACGCGGTTCAGCCGCTGCTCGTCGTCCTTCATCCACTGGTGCCACAGCGTTCCATCCGCGGTGTTGGCGCCATGCACGAGCAGCGCTTTCAGCACGTAGAGGGCGGCCGTGTCGGCCAGCGCGGGCCCGGTGAGCTGCGAGGCAAGGTCGGCGCGCGCGCTGTGCGCGAAGCGGGCAAGCGTCGCCACCTCGCGCAGGCGTGGCGGCAGCGGCACGGTGTGCCGGCCGAGGGTGGCCGTGGGGCCCTCCCAGAGCGAGAAGGCCACGAGCGGCTCCGTACCGTCCGCCACCGCGCGCAGGTAGCGCACCAGGACCATCGCCAGGGTGGCCCGGTCCACCGCCGCCGACGCTCCGGTCCTCGCCGTACCGTCCGGGCGCACCACCATCTTCAGCAGCGTCTCCTCCCCCACCGTGTACGGCATCTCACGGAGGTCGGCACGCAGCGCTTCCTGCAGCGCCGGCGCGCCGGGAAGATAGCGGATGGTGTCGCCGTCCAGCGGCAGGAGGCCGCAGGTGGCGCGGAGGAGGCGCTTCCACGAGCCCCCCGCGCAGAGCCGGTTGACCCCCACGCGCAGGGCGTACGTCTCCAGCTCCTCCCTGGCCCGCTCCATCAGGAAGTCCGACGCGCCGATCGCCATCTCCGTGGGCGTGAGCCCAAAGGAGCGTCCTCCCGCCTGGGCGGGCGTGGCGGCGAGGGTGGAGCCGGTGCCCCCCACGGACGCCTTCCGGAACGGAGCCCCCTGCTCGTCCAGCCCGGTGCGGTTGCGCACGAACTCCACGTTGACGCTGATCTTGTCCTGCGGAAAGCCCGCGCTGCGGAAGAAGCTCGCCACGTGCTCGGCCCGCTGCCAGGCCAGCGCCTGCGCGGCCGAGTCGGGCTCGTTCCCCGTGTAGTCGGCGAAGCCGAGGATCGGGACCGTCTGCGAGTCCACGTCGAAGGTCTTCTTCACCATCGCCGCGTGCCGCTGGATCAGGTGCTGGAGGTGCGGGGGAAGCGTGGTGGCTCCCCTGGGAAAGGTGAACTCCAGCGTACCCGCGGTGGTGGTCCTCACCCGGCGCGCGAGCTCCACCAGCTTCTCTTCGGCGTGCTGCCGGGCCGAGTTGATGACCTCTGGCTTCGGGGTGAATTCCGCGGCGCTCGTCCACTCGCGCAGCTCCGTCGCGGTAAAGGCGCGGCTGATCGCGGGCAGGCGCAGCGAGCAGAGCTTCACCAGCTCGGCGCTGCTCATCTCCTTGGTGGCCCGGCACGCCAGGTAGATGTCCCACGGGCTGCGCCCCGGGGTGGCCGCAAAGGAATTCGCGGGATGGGTGTCCTGGGCGTGCGCGCCCGGCGCCGCCGCGAAGGCCATCATCAGGGCGGCGGCACAGGCAACGGGGAGTCTCATCGTGGTGCATCGCGCGAGGGAGGGGACCGCAGGAAGGGAGGGGAATTGTGTGGTTCGGCGGGACGGCCGTCAAGGATGTTCGTGCGCGCATCCTGAAAACACGGGGGCACGGAGACAAAGGTCTCCGTGCCCCTGTATGTGCCCGCCGTTCTCAGCTCACGCCATGCCGATCTGGAGGTCGAAGCCCGTCCCTCTCTCCGCAGACTCCTCGCCCGGGGCCCGTTCCCCCGCGGCGGCGGTGGACCGCGCCTTCGCCGGGAGGAACGCCAGGCTGAGCACGTAGCCCAGCACCGCGCTTCCGCCGTAGCCCACCAGCGGCGTGGGGTAGTTGCCGAGCGCGGCCGCGAGCACCATCCCCAGCCACGCGATGCCGAACACGGCGCACGCGCCGCCGCTCCGCGGGTCCAGCTTCCGCCCGGCGATCGCCGGGGCGGCGAGCAGGAGCGCGCCGACGACGACCGCCAGCCCCGCCAGCGGATGCACGTCGAACGCCGTGTAGAGGATCTGGTCCACGTACGGCACGGCCGGCAGCGTGTCCGGGCGCAGCAGCGTGACCGCGAACCCGGCGGCGGCGAACCCGAGCGCCGACATCACCCACGCGTCCCGCCGGCGCATCGCCAGCACCGCCAGCGAGGTCGCCAGCACGCCCGCCATCGCGCGGTCGGGCTGAAGCGCGAGCGCCACCGCGCACAGGATCAACCCCAGCGTGGAGAGGAAGTCCCGCCGCCGCGCGAACGCCACCAGCATCGCGGGCATCAGGATGAGGCTCACCTGCAGCGACAGGCCCCCTAACCGCAGCCAGCGCGAGGCACCTTCCACCGAAACGCCGAAGAGCGCCGTCGCCAGCAGCGCCGCCCCGAACGCCAGCGTCACCGCGGGCGGCAGGAGGGGCGCCTCCCCGGCCGAGGGGCGCAGCAGGCCAAAGAACGCGAGCCCCATCAACAGGGCCAGCACGTTGACGGCCAGGTACAGCGTGGGCGCGCCGGCCGCGGCCATGTACGCCAGCCCCAGCCCGGTGGCTGCGACCGCGCACGCCACTCCCGCGGTGCGCGGGTCTTCCAACGACGAATGCGGCTTCTCCACGATTTCCTCCTGGGGGGTGGGGTTTGGCCCCGGTCTCGGGGCGGGGCAATGCGCCTCCGGCCGGGGGCGCTCTTCATCAGGCCGAGCGGAGCGCCTCG
>DASVSA010000601.1:0-4019 GCA_036388335.1 Longimicrobium sp.
TCCCGAAGTTCGGGAGAGGGGGGTCGGGGGGTGAGGGCCTTCCGTCCGCACTCACGCACTTCCCACTTTACCGCCGCCACGCGATCCGGTTAGCTTACGATCTCTCACGGAGATCCCATCCACACGCCTGACCCGAGCTTCCATGTACCCGGTTCTGTTCCAGATCGGTGGATTCACCGTCACCACCTTCGGGGTGATGATGGCGCTGGCCTTCCTCGCCGCCGGGTGGGTGGCCGCGCGGGAGCTGGCGCGGGCGGGGCAGGACCCGGAGCAGGCGTGGGACATGGTGGGCTACGCGGCCGTGTTCGGCATCCTGGGGTCCAAGATCTACTACATGATCCTGCGCTGGGAAGACACGGTGGCCGACCCGATGGGCGCCCTCCTGTCGCGCTCGGGGCTGGTGTGGTACGGCGGGCTGATCCTGGCGGCGGCGGTGATCGCGTGGCGCGTGGTGAGGCAGAAGCTGCCGCTGGGCATCATGGCGGACGCGTCGGCGCTGGCGCTGGCGGTGGGGTACGCCATCGGGCGGATGGGGTGCTTCCTGGTGGGCGACGACTACGGCCGCCCCACCGACCTCCCCTGGGCCATCGCCTTCCCGCAGGGCGCCCCTCCCTCCACGGCGGACAACCTGCGCGAGTTCGGCGCGAACATCCCCGCCAGCGTGCCGGGCGACACGGTGCTCGCCGTGCATCCCACGCAGCTGTACGAGGTGGGGATGTCGCTCATCATCTTCGTGATCCTCAAGCGCCTGCAGCCGCGCTTCGCCACGCCGGGGATGCTCTTCTTCGCCTGGGTGGCGCTGGCCGGCGTGGAGCGCTTCATCGTGGAGATCTTCCGCGCCAAGGACGACCGCTTCCTGGGCTACTTCACGGTGGCGCAGCTCATCAGCGTGCTCCTGCTGGTGCTGGGAGTGGCCGGCGCGGCGCGCCTGGCGCGCCGCGCCCCGGCGCCCAAGCTCTCGGGCCGCCCCGCCGCGGCGTGACGCGTTGAACCGCCGCCGCTTCCTGGCGGCGTCCGCCGCGCTCGGCGCCGCCGCGCTGGGCGCGGACGCTGCGTGGTGGGAGCCTCGCTCGCTGGAGGTGACCCGCCACGCGCTCCCCGTTCCTCCGGGGCACCCGCCCCTCCGCTTCGTCCAGATCACCGACCTCCACCTGCGGGGGATCGGCTCGCTCCACCGCCGCGTGGCGGCCGAGACGGCGCGCGCCCGCCCCGACTTCGTGCTCCTCACCGGGGACTCGGTGGACCGCGCGGATGCCCTCCCGGCGCTGGACGCCTTCCTGGCGCTCCTCGATCCCCGCGTGGCCAAGTACGCCGTGCTGGGGAACTGGGAGCACTGGAGCGGAGTAAGCCTGGACGCGCTGGCGGATGTCTATCGCCGCCACAATGCGCGCCTGCTGGTCAACGAGTCGGCGATCCACCCGCTCCTGGACGGCGCCGTCACCGTCACGGGCGTGGACGACCTGGCCGGCGCCCCCGACCTGCGCGCCGCCCTCCGCGGCGCCGAGCCGGCGCCCGTCCGCCTGATCCTGGCCCACTCGCCCGCGTTCCGCGACACCGTGGCGGCGCACGTGCGCCCCACCGGCACTCCGCTCGACGCGCCGCTGGACGTGGGGGGCACCACGCTGGTTCTTTCGGGGCACACGCACGGCGGGCAGGTGACGCTCGGCGGATGGGCGCCCCTCCTGCCGCCGGGGAGCGGCCGTTACGTGCGCGGCTGGTTCCGCGGCGACGGCGCGCCGCCCCTTTACGTCTCGCGCGGGCTCGGCACCTCGGTGCTGCCGGTCCGCTTCGGGTGCCGGCCGGAGCTCGCGGTGTTCACGACCGAGCTCGCCCGGAGCCACAGGGGTATGGAGGAGTCGTCATGATCCCGGTCCACGCGCGCCGCCTTGCCGCGGCCGTGCTCGTCTCGCTGTCGGCAGCCGCGTGCGCCGACGACGCGCCCGATCCGCTCCTCCCGGAGCTGCCGGCGCCCGCGCAGCCCAACCCGCACCCGGACCGCGCGTTCCTCCTGGAGGCGGCCCGCGGCGCGTGGACGTACGCCGCCGCCGAGTACCAGCCGCAGACGGGGCTGATCAACTCCGTGGTGGACTACCCCTTCGCGACCGTCTGGGACATCGCCAGCGGGCTGGCGGCGATCCACTGCGCCGGCGAGCTGGGCATCATCCCCGCCGCCGACGCGGACGCGCGGATCGGCCGGGCGCTGGCCACGCTGGAGACGATGAGGCTGTTCGACGGCATCGCTCCCAACAAGAACTACTCGACGGCCACCGGCGCCATCGCCGGGCGCGACGACCGCGAGACGGCGACGGAGCGCGGCTACGGGTGGTCGACCACGGACGTCGGGCGGCTCCTGGTGTGGCTCAAGATCATCGCCGTGCAGCGCCCCGGGCACGCGGCGGCCGTGCAGCGCATCGTGGCGCGCATGGACCTTTCGCGCCTCGTGAGCGGCGGCTACCTGCAGGGGACGGAGGTGAGCCCCAGCGGCGAGCTGCTCCGCTACCAGGAGGGGCGCCTGGGATACGAGCAGTACGCGGCGTATGGCTTCGCGCTCTGGGGCCACCGCGCGGAGGCCGCCCTGCGCCTGCGCGAGAACGCGGTTCCCGTCCAGGCGCTCGGCATCCCCCTCCTCGCCGACCGTCGCGGCGACGACTTCCTGACCAGCGAGCCGTTCATCCTCACCGGCCTGGAGCTGGGGTGGAACCGGGAGATGAAGGAGCTGGCCACGGGGGTGCTCGCGGCGCAGGAGGAGCGGCACCGGCGCACGGGGCTGCCCACCTTTGTGAGCGAGGACGCCATCCCGCGCGCTCCGTACTACTTCTACTACTACGCGGTCAGCTACCGCGGGCAGCCCTTCGTGGTCGGCGTGCAGGGAACGAACGTCATCCTCGACGAGCCGCGCTGGATCAGCGCCAAGGCCGCCTTCGCCTGGCACGCCCTTCTCCCCAGCGCCTACACCCGCCTGGGGAGCGAGGCGGTGGCCCCCGCGCGGAGCGCCACCAGGGGCTGGAGCTCGGGCGTCTACGAGCCGACGCGCGCCCCCACCGGCAGCGAGAACATCAACACCGCAGCCGTGATCCTGCAGGCCGCGCTGTACGCGGTATCGGGCCGGCCGCTGGTGCAGTGAAGCAACGGACCGGTTCGCACGGAGGTACGGGAACCTCCCGGCTGGCGGCGTGCGCCGTCGTACTCGCGGCCGCGTGCTCCGGGCCTGGCCAGGACCCATCGGCCCACGCCGCGTGGGCTGATCGTTTTCCGCTCTTCCAGCAGCCCGATCCGCCGCGCGACACGCTCACGCCTCCACCCGCCACGGGCAGGTACGCCGTGGAGGTGGGACTCCGTCCGGTGCCGGCCGCGGGCGCGGCGTGGAGCTACCAGGCGACCGTGAGCGCACTCGGGCTCGAGGGCTACGCGGCGCGCCCGCGGCAGCTCTGCCTGCTGGGCGCGCGGGTGTGGCCGCAGGCGCGCGGGATCTCCGGCCCGCCGGTGTGGAGCTCCATGGGACGCGGTGAACGTTGCGCGACACAGGCGGACCCGGCGTTTGCGGCGGGCGGACCCGCGCACGGCGCATCCGCGGCGTCGCTCCCCGGCGACTCGCTCACCGAGGGATGGTACCTCCCGGTGGTGCGGGTACGGGCGGACGGCCGCGTGGCCGACCTTCCCGGGCGCCCGGTGTGGGTGACGGCCTCGCGCGACACGATGCCCCCTGTTGCGGACCTGTCCCTCCTGCGCTACCGCGCGGCCAGCGAGGTCCAGGGCACCGCCCCGCCCACGCTGCGCACAACCGTGTACCTCTCGGTGGCGGGGCCGCGCAGCGTAGCGGCGGAGCAGGGCGGGTGCGGGGTGAGCGTGCGCGTGTACCGCAGCCCGCAGCGCACCGGCGTCCCCGTGTGGGATTCGCGGCGCCGCGGCGACGTGTGCGGCTTTTCGATCATCGAGTACGTCATCGGGCGCGGGATGCCCCGCGACCGTCTCCGATACGAGGTCCCCGTCCCGGAGATGCTGGGCGATTCGCTGGCGGA
>DASVSA010000602.1:0-12596 GCA_036388335.1 Longimicrobium sp.
ACACGAGGGCGAGGAGCGCCTCGCGCTGCGCGTCGTCTGCCCGCTCGTCCAGCACGACCAACGCCTCGCCCCCTCCTTCGTGGATGGCTCCCGGCCAGTTGACCGCCACCCCGAAGGTGAGCCCGGAGAGCGCCACGTCACCGTAGCTCCCCTGCTCGATGTGCCAGTTCCAGTTGCCCTCGCACTTCCCCGTCGTGGGAAGGCCGTTGAAGTTGCACGGGCAGCCGTAGTCGCAGTTGCAAGCGAGGATCACGTGGCCGCTGATCCGCCATGCGGGGATCGTGTCGGCCGTTGGGGAGAGCGTGGCCATGGGGGAACCCCCGGGTCAGGAGGAGACAGGCCCTGCGGAACTGTGGAGGGTGCGCCCGCGGCGGGCGCCTGTCAAGAATCCTGAACAGCAGCCTCACACAGAGGCACGGAGACACGGAGACAAGATCTCCTCTGTGTCTCTGTGGCCTTTGTGTGAACTAAATCAGTTTCGCGCCTCGATCAGCTTGGCGTCTGGATTCTCATCTGCCAGCCACTCGCGTGCGAACTCGCGCAGGGGTGCAGGTCCGTGGAGAAGGTGAGCACCGTCATTGACGTCCAAAGGCATCGCTCCCTCTGACAGTGTCGAGCAGTCGTTCCCGCCCTGCGACACGTTAGAGCACCCGCGAAGTCCTGCATCGAGCGCCATCCCTCGTGTTAGAGAGCAGGCTCGATGAGCCGGTAGCGCGTCGTCATCCTCATTCGTCGCTGGGAGATCCGCGTACTCCGGATCCTCAACATGTAGACACCCCACCGAGCCGGAACGATCTTCGCCGGTCGGGACGGCGCTGAAGAACCGAAGCTCAAGACTGCTGGAGTCCAGCGCGTCAAAGCTGTCAAAAGGTCAGTCCAGCATAGCGCCCGAAGAACCCTTACTGAGCGGATCGGGCAACCACAACCTTCATCCATTCAGTCGATATACGCCGCATCAGCCGGGCGTACTCCGGATATCCCATCAGCGGGCTAAACCGAGCCGATGCAAGCCATTCGTTGAATTCTTGCTTGAAGTCCTCCGGCATCCCTCCTAAGTCGCTGAACTGGCGGGCGATGCTCAGCGATTGATTGAAGAAGACCGTGTATGCGTGGTCATCACGAGACCGGCTGTTCTCGCGAGCCTCCTTCAGGTAACTCACGGCATCCCAGTAATCCTGCATCGCAGTCAAGTCACCCCGCGTCATAACGGCGACCACGCTACGTAGTACAATGTTCGCGAGCGTAGTCAATGTGAACGGGTCTCGATGAATTCCGAGCGCACGCTCCGCATAGGATCGTGCCGCGGCAAGATCACCGCTCTGCATCCATGCCAACGCACGTTGCTCCCAGTAGCGTGCGTTCCAATCATACTCCGGCGCGATCTCCGCATACCATTGCGCGGTGGCCGGACCGAGCCAGCTATGAACACGTTTGGCGTCCAAGAGATTGCGGGCAATCAGGTACGGCAAAGTCCGTTCACGCACCGAGTGGATATTAACGTGCGACCCTATACTTCTCGCCACATCTACCAGAGTTGCGTGACGCTCCTCCATTGTAAGTGCGCGTTCAATAACGAGCGCTGCGACATGCCGATGCCGCAGCTTTACGCCATTACGATGCAAACTCAACCATTCCGAGAGGTTCGAGTCGACTTCGTTGATGATCTTTGGAGTCTTCATCCCAGAGGCTTCACTTAATATGCCGATTGGCAGGGCATACCCGAAATAATATGCGTAAGCCGTGTAAATGATTAGTGATCTTTGCTGCGGGTTCAGCTTGTTGGCTGAGAGCTCGTTCTGAATCCGAGCGACAAACCCCAAACCACCTTCGAGCCTCGACATCCCAATGAACAGGTTCCTGCCCGCTTCGTTTGAGAAAAAATGGTGCTGCACATTCCGCGGCTGACGTGTGAGCCGCCCAAGACGTGTGCGCGCTCTCAGCGTGTTCAGCAGCCGCCCGATTTCTTGATTGGACAGCTTGACCATCTGCCTGGCCCGATCGGCAACCAAAAACTCTGCAGAAAGATTGTTGTGTACCTGTCGGATTCGACCTTGCCGTTCTGTTGCCACAACCAGAGCGGAGACTTTCCGTTGCTTGCAGAGTTCGAAAATACGTTCTAGATCCGGTGCATGGTCAGCTAATCCGTCGAACAGGAGCAGCGTCTTCGACGACCCTTCCAGCCAGGCGACAGTCGCGTTCACGTCCAGACGTGAATCCGCACGGAACAAGAACACGTCCATGCCGCGGATGAGCATTTCAAAGCCGATCCGCAGGAGCGCTGTCGTCTTCCCGGTTCCCCACGGTCCGTGGATAAGCTCCACGCGCTGCATTGCTTCGTCGGAGGTCCTCAGACTGGATAGTGATTGTACGACACGATCCACTGATTCCATTTTCGCATCAAGTCCCTCTACGATATCGTACCACGAGGGATCATAACCACTATAGAAGTCGGGGCGCCTTCGGGCCGGAACCGCGCCGGGCCGGAGCCACGTAAATTGATCGAGAAAAGTTCTCTGCGCCGTGCTTAGCGACCTACCTCCGCGTGGAGTGAGCGCTGCCAACCGCGTTTCTGCCTCTTCCACAAAGGGCCGAATGGCAGCCATGAATTCATCGGCAGACATCTCGATAGGAATGAGATTCCCTTTCAAGAACGACTCACGGGTAAGCTCCGATATCTCCTTCAGCACAACGAAAGATGGTCGCCCGTAGGTTCGATGCGATGCGGATCCCCTACGCAGAAAGTCAGACAAGTCCACTTCGTCAACTAATCGTGCGCCGATAGTTAGAAATGGTTCCTGCTGGAAGTGGTCCCCGAACACATGGTGCCAGGTACGCCTACCCGCAGTAGCCGCGCGATATTCGAGCACCGAAAAGACGAGTTGGTCAGGTACCGATGCGATCCCATGAAGGTGTACCACTTGGATCTGCTCACCTGGTCCATCTTGGTGCATATCGGTCCAATTAAACGTACGGTGCTCCTGCAGGCGGCTACTCGAAAGTTCGTAGGCCCGCTCGACAGTATCGTCAATGTTCAGGGTCCAGATGCGGTGCCAAACCATGCCGGGCAGCGCGAAATGCCACGTTGCTGGCCTGCATCCGGTGAATCTATCCTCGAGATACCGACTAAACGAACGTCCTTCTGTGTCGAAGCGCGTTTGGGCAGCCTCGTAGACGTGGCCAAGTTGCGCATCGGAGGATTCCCCTGGCAACCGAAAATCGTGAAAAAACTCATCTTTAAGCCCATTGGCGGCTGACACGGGACGGTCGTCGCGCCCGCTCGCACCGATGCTTGCCCCTGCACCCAGGAGGAGGTTGTACTCGCCCCGTGCGATCCCTTCAGCCAACTGTTCGATCTGTTCAGACGTTAGCTGATCAGTGAGTTGCCCGCCTTGCGACATTTCACCCCCTCAGGAAAGTGTGGTACGAGATCACGAATTGAAACGGACGGGTGTTCGCCCGCAATAGCAGGAGACGGAGCCGAGCGCACTAGCGTGCAGATCGTGATCACTTTGCTTGGAGATCTTCCCGTGTTCTGTAGCCTATGACGCTCTGAACCACTCAGATGGACTTCGCTCCGCGGTACCGCTGTGAAAATCCTGATCGATTTCTTGACCGGACCTCATGCAGGCGCACTGAGCCTGTTCCTGCGGCGAAAGATGGCCTGCTTTCAACGGCAGCCGGTTCGGGGCTGCGTTTGTCAGTCCCTCGCCTCTCGTGCACTCGGCACGAACGGCCTCGCGCAGCACGGCCGGCTTGCGGTGGCTCAGCACCAGCAACCACTCGCGCACGGAGACGACGATCATGCGCTGGGCATCCGCCAGGGACTTGGCGCCAGGGAGGAGCTCGCCGGCGGCGAGGCGGGCGCGGACCATGGCGGCGTGGGAGAGGAAGCCGAGCTTGGGATCGGCGGCGAAGACCTTCTGCCAACCGGCGGTGAAGGTGACGGCGCACAGCGACGCGAGCGGGGGGAGGGGGGCACCGCTGTTCACTGGCTGGACAATCCCAAAACGCCTTCCACCGCAGCCGCCAGGAACGGCAGATCCAGGATGACCGTGTTCCACACGATGTCCCGGTCGACATCGAAGTACGCGTGAACGAGACGGTTTCGCATCGCCACGATAGCGTTCCACGGCAGCTCGGGATGCCGCGTCCGGAACTCCTCAGTCAGACGGCTCGCTGCTTCGCCTATGATCTCTACATCTTTGACGATGGCTAGGAGAAGCTGCCGATCGGTCTCAAGGTCAGCGCGCGTCCTCCCGGCCGTGAAGCCGATCGCCTCGCGCGCAGCATCTCGCATGTGGAGAAGGCGGACGTGGTCGTCAGGCCGCATACAGCACGGTGGCGCCGTCGAGGACCTCCTGCCGAAAATAGCGGCTCAAATCGCCCGCGGTCCGCAGGTCGGCTTTGCGGGCCATGATCTCGCTCAGCTCCAACTCCATCTGCGCGAGGCCGAGCAGGCCGACCGTACTCCCCGGCTCAAACTCCACCAGGACATCCACATCGCTTCCGTCATGGAAGTCGTCGCGCAGCACGGAGCCGAACAGCCTGAGCTCACGAATTCCGTGACGGCGACAGAAGGCGGCGAGCTGGTCGCGCCGAATCTCGATTCTGTTGCTCATCCCTGATCCCCGATGTCACAGTGCACCGCGTGGATGATCGCCGGGCTGCGATCTGAGCGCCACCAAGCAGCCGTCCGCAATCTAACACCATCCCTGCGAAACCCAGGAGCGAGAGACGGGAGAGTTTCTCTCCGTGCCTCCGTGTCTCTGTTCTGTGTGAGGCTAACTCAGTCCCCCGCCACCAACGCACTCGGCACGAAGGGCGTCTCGCGGAGCACGGCCGGCTTGCGGCGGCTGAGGACGAGGAGCCACTCGCGCACGGAGACGACGATCACGAGGACGGCGACGGCCATGAAGACGAGGGCGACGGTGGCGTCCAGGCGGTCGTTGAAGATCATGCGCTGGGCGTCCGCCAGCGTCTTGGCGCCGGGGGGGAGCTCGCCGGCGGCCAGGCGGGCGCGGATCATGGCGGCGTGCGAGAGGAAGCCGAGCTTGGGGTCGGCGGCGAAGACCTTCTGCCAGCCGGCGGTGAAGGTGACGGCGCACAGCCAGGCGAGCGGCACGAGCGTCGTCCAGGCGAAGCGCGCCTTGCCGCTCTTGATCAGCACCGTGGTGCCCACGCAGAGCGCGACCGCCGCCAGCAACTGGTTGGAGATGCCGAAGAGCGGCCACAGCGAGTTGATCCCGCCCAGCGGGTCCACCACGCCCTGGTAGAGGAAGAATGCCCAGCTGAAGACGACCAGCGCGCTGGACAGGACGATGCTGGGGTACCACGAGGTGCGCCCCAGCGGCTTCCAGATCTGCCCCAGCAGCTCCTGCAGCATGAAGCGCCCGACGCGCGTGCCCGTGTCGATGGTGGTGAGGATGAAGAGCGCCTCGAACATGATGGCGAAGTGGTACCAGAGCGCCGCCATCCCCGGCCCGCCGAAGACGCCGCTGAAGATCTGCGCCATCCCTACCGCCAGCGAGGGCGCGCCGCCGGTGCGCGCCAGGAGCGTCGTCTCGCCCATCTGCGTGGCCAGGCGCGACATGTCTTCGGGGGTGACCACGAAGCCCCAGGTGGCGATGGTGCGCGTCGCGGTCTCCACCGTGGCCCCCACCACGCCGGCCGGGGCGTTGATGGCGAAGTACACGCCCGGCTCCAGGATGGAGGCCGCGACCATCGCCATCAGCCCCACGAACGACTCCATCAGCATGGCGCCGTAGCCCACCAGGCGCGCGTCGGACTCGCGCTCCAGCATCTTGGGCGTGGTGCCGCTGGCCACCAGGGCGTGGAAGCCGCTGATGGCGCCGCACGCCACCGTGATGAAGGCGAAGGGGAAGAGCTTGCCGCTGAACACCGGCCCCGTGCCGTCCACGAAGCGCGTCATGGCGGGCATGCGGATCTCGGGGAGCGACACCAGGATCCCGATCGCCAGCGCCACGATGGTGCCGATCTTGAGGAAGGTGGACAGGTAGTCGCGCGGGCAGAGGAGCACCCACACCGGGAGCACGGAGGCGACGAAGCCGTACCCCGCCATCAGCCACACCAGCGTCGTCTTCTCCACCGTGAACACGGCGGCCCACGCGGGGTTCCTGGCTACCCAGCCGCCCGCGACCACGGCCGCCAGCACCAGCACCACCCCGATGCCCGACGCCTCGCCCACGCGTCCCGGGCGGAAGCTGTGCATCCACCACCCCATGAGCACGGCGATGGGCACGGTGCAGGCGATGGTGAAGAGCCCCCAGGGCGAATGCGCCAGCGCGTTGACCACGATGAGCGCCAGCACGGCCAGGAGGATCGCCATGATGGCGAGAACCGCGATCATGGCGGTGAAGCCGGCGGCCGTATTGATCTCCTCGCGCGCCATCTGGCCCAGCGACTTGCCGTCGCGGCGCATGGAGGCGAAGAGGATGATGAAGTCCTGCACCGCCCCCGCCAGCACCACGCCCACGATCAGCCACAGCGTCCCCGGCAGGTACCCGAACTGCGCCGCGAGCACCGGGCCCACCAGCGGCCCCGCCCCCGCGATGGCCGCGAAGTGGTGGCCGAAGAGCACCCAGTTGTGCGTGGGCACGAAGTCCACGCCGTTGCCCAGCCGCTCGGCGGGGGTGGCGCGGCGGTCGTCCAGCTCGAAGACGCGCACGGCCAGGAAGCGCGCGTAGAAGCGGTACGCCACGGCGTAGGTGCACACCGCGGCCACCACCAGCCACGCGGCGTTGATGGTCTCGCCGCGGTGAAGCGCCATCACGGCGATGGCGGCGGCCCCGAGCGCGGCGACGGCGCTCCAGAGGAGGATGCGGATGGGCTTGGGCATGGCGGGGAGGTCGTGCGTGGAAGGGATGCGCGCACAAGGTAGTTCGGACGTAGGTTCAGTGGAAGGGAAGTGCGTGAGTGCGTTAGTGCGTGAGTGCGTTAGTGCGTTAGTGCGTTAGTGCGTTAGTGCGTTAGTGCGTTAGTGCGTGAGTGCGCTGTACAGCAGTTAACGCACTCACGCACTGACGCACTCACGCACTCCGGGGTTCGTATCTTGCCGGATGCGCGCCTCCTGAGGCGAACTCCCGTTTCCAACCCCGGTGCCATGTCCGGACTCGAAGGGCTCCTCGCCGGCCGAACTCTCGCGGGCCGCTACCGCATCGAGGAAGTGATCGGCAGAGGCGGCTTCGCCGCCGTGTACCGCGCCAGCGACGAGCGCCTGGGGCGCACCGTGGCGGTCAAGGTCATCACCGTGGTGGCGGCCGACCTGGCCACGCGCGACCAGGTGCGGCGCCGCTTCGAGCGCGAGGCGCGCGTGGCGGCCAGCCTGGACCACCCCAACGTGGTGACCGTCTACGACGTGGGGACGGATCCAGACCTGGAGCTCGACTTCCTGGTGATGGAGCTCCTGCGCGGCGACGACCTGGCGCGCCGCCTGGCCAGGCCGGCGCCCTTCGCCCTCCCCATGGCCGCGCGCATCCTGCGCGACGCGGCGCGCGGGATCGCGGCCGGGCACCTCGGCGGCCTCATCCACCGCGACGTGAAGCCGGCCAACATCTTCCTTGCCGAGCACGACCGGGAGGAGCGCTTCCGCGTCTGCATCCTCGACTTCGGCATCGCGCAGATCCGCAGCGCGGAGCACTCGCTCACCAAGCTCACCCGCGGCGCGGCACCGCTCTCCCCGCGCTACGCGTCGCCAGAGCAGCTGCAGGAGGAGGTGGAGCTCACGCCCGCGTCGGACGTGTTCAGCCTGGGGGTGATCGGGTACGAGCTGCTGACGGGCGAGCGCCCCTTCGGCCGCGACCAGATCCGCTCCATGACCCGCGGCGAGCCGCCCTCCCCGCCCTCGTTCGACGCGCTGCCCGGGGAGGTGCGCGACATCATCCGCAGGGCGATGGAGTGGGACCCGGCCGAGCGCTACCCCGAGGCCGGCGAGCTCGCCGACGCCCTCGACGCCGCGCTCCGCACCCTGCGCACCGACGCCGCCCCGGTCGTCGCGGTTCCGCCGCGGCCCGCCGAGCGGGAGACGGCGGCCGCCGCGGCGGCGCCGCTGGTGCTTCCTGCGTCCGCGCCGGTGGTATCCGCACCGGAGCCCGCGCCGCCGGCCGATTCCACGCCGGCTCCCGCTCCGCCGCCGGTCGCCGAGCGGGAGCCCGAGCCCGTGCAGTCCGAAGCTCCGGCACCGGAGCCCGTCACGGTGCGGCCCGTCGCGCCCGTTCCGAGACCCGAACCCGCCCTGGCGACACCCGCCGCGAACGCACCTGCGGCACACGCCCCCGCGCAGCAGCGTCGCACCGGGGCGGGGCCCTCGCCCAGACGCGCCCGCCGCGCCTCGCCGTTGCTGCTCCTGGGGCTTCCCCTGCTGCTGGCTCTCGGCGCCATCGCGTGGTGGGCGATGGCGCGCGAACGGCCCGCGGAGCCGCGCCGCGCCCAGGCCGAAGCCCCGCGTCCGGCAGCTACGCCGCCACCAGCCGCCGCACCCACGCCGCGCACCCCCGATTCCCTGGGGTGGAGCTCGAGCGACACGACCGGGGTCCTGCCCGGCGCGCCGCAGGGCGCGGCACCCGGCGGAGTCCCCGGCACCGGTGCTCCCATTGCGGGAGCCACGCCGGCCGGGAGCGCGGCTCCGGCTCCCGCGGCCGGCGCGCCACGCGCGGGTCCGCCCACCGGCACCCCCGCGGGCACGCAGCGTCCGCGTGCGCCGGCGCCCGCGGTCGCGGCGGCGGGGGGCACGGCCGCGGCCCGGTACGCCCGCGAGGCCGAGGGGCACTTCGAGCGCGGAAACCTTCCCGCGGCCGTAGCCGGCTTCCGGCGCGCGGTCGCGGCGGCGCCGGGGAACGCGCTCTATCGCAACCAGCTGGGGTGGGCCCTCTTCCAGAGCGGAGACATGGCGGGCGCGGAGCGGGAGCTGCAGGAGACGCTGCGGCTGGACCCCAACCGCGCCATCGCCCACGCAAACCTGGGCGAGGTGCGCCGGGTGCAGGGCGATACCGATCGCGCCATCGGCAACTACCGGCGATTCCTGGAGCTCAACACGGACCCCCGGCGCGAGCGGATCGCGCGGGAGAAGCTGCGCGGGATGGGGGCTACCCCCTGACCCGCGCGACGTACGCGGTCCGCTGCCGGAGCGCGAGGATCTGCGAGGGGAGCACCTTGGCCAGCGAGTGGTTGGCCCAGGGGCGCGAGTAGTAGGAGGTGAGCACGCGGTCGTAGCGCGCCAGCCACGCGCGCTGATCCTGCCGCAGCCGGTTGCGCGCGGCGGGGGAGAGCGAGGCCATCCTGGCGGCGTACACCCGGTTGAGCTCGGCGTCCGCGGCAGCGAGGTCCCGCCGGAGGCACTCCACGATCTCCATGCGGGGCACCATCCAGAAGTCCTGGCACGAATGGGGCACGTTCTCCCGGAACTCCTGCGCCCGCGCCGGCGCGCAGACCCCCAGCGCCGCTACGATCGCCAGCGCCGCGGCACGCGCACGGTGTGTCCTCCGGTCATTCCGCATCGGCGCACTCATGGTGTGGGCTCGTGCGGAGCGATGCGCACATCCCGCACCAACCACGGGGCTCACACAGAGACACAGAGGCACGGAGACGACTTCATCTCTGTGCCTCTGCGTCTCTGTGTGAGCCCTTTCGATCACCGGAGCAGCCGCATGGATCACATGTACTCGCGGAAGTCTTCGATCGGGTCGTCGAAGTCATCGCGTACGGTGAACAGCCCTTTCGCGCTCCCGGGCACACGATCCGGCAGCGGGCCGGCCGGCGGAAACAAGCACCCCCGAAGTACCCGCCCCACATTGTTTATGCGGTGTTCCCGACCGAGCTACAGCACTCACGCAGAGACACGGAGGCACAGAGATAAGTTCTTCTCCGTGCCTCTGTGTCTCTGTGTGAGACTGCCGTTCAGCGGATGCGCTCACCGACCCCGCCTCGAACACCGTCTCGGTCGTGTTGGGTACGTCGCGCTCCAGGTCCGCCATCCCGTACGCGCGGGCGAGCACCGGCTGGCCCCCACGCGCCACCGCCACCGCGCACCCCGGCGACGACGTGCCCTGGAAGCGCGCGAACACGCGGTCCACGTGGCCACCGGGAACGGCCTGCGCGTCCGCCGCGGCCGGGAGCAGGAGGACGAGGGTGAGGATGGTGCGCTGGATCATGGGCGGGTGCGAGAGGGTGAGTCTCCACGCGAGCGATGCTCGCTTGTGCTTCACGGAACGTACTGGCCGACGAAGCTCAGGTATCCCTGGCGCCCACCGCGTTTCGTCCAGCGCTGCACGGACTTCCGCAGCCGCTTGAGGCAGGCGACGATCTCGTCGGTGCCGATGGGTTCGGGGACGGCGCCGGCCCCGGGGAGCGCAGCGCGCCCCAGCCGCCATTCGCACACCTGCCGCACCGCCTCGAACACGCGCCGGCGGTTCGGGTCCGAGGGAGCGCCGCGGGGCTCGCGGCCCTGCATCTCGGCCGTGTAGGCGGCGGTCAGCGACTCCAGGCCGCCGTCCACCTCGTAGTCCACCAGTGCCGGGTCCGCGCGGTAGAGCCGGATGATGGCGGACTCGATGTTCTGGAGGACGTCCTCGTAGCGCTGCTCGAAGCTCTCAATCATCTCTTCCTCGCCTTGATCGATCCCGCGGGGCCGCGCAGACACTTTATCTCTTGCGATCAAGCGAGAACAGCGGGCCCACACGGAGGCACAGAGACACGGAGGGGGTGCACCAAAGTGGGAACGGCGCACCAGATCGGTTCGGGGCGAGGGGTGAAGAGAACAGGGGATGTCGTTGCGCGGCAGATACTTGGCGGAAAGGCGCTCCCGGTACGGATATTCCCCTGATCGAGCACCCCGTCACGCTCCCCACAGATGAGGTGCGCTCCATGCGTTTGCGACACGTTGCGGCACTGGGCGCGCTCGCGCTCCTGGCCGGCTGCCAGGACGAAAGCGTAACGCCCGCCGTCCCCGGGCCCGGGCAGGACGCGCCGGCACACACGCAGCTCGACGCGATGTTCGCGCGGGCGGCGGCGGAGTTCGGCGTGCGGGCCGACCTGCTGAAGGCGGTGAGCTACGAGGAGACCCGCTGGTCCGTGGGCGAGCCCGGGCACGAGAGCGACGCCCCGTTCCAGCACGGCGTGATGGGGCTGGAGCCTCACCAGGTGGCGCTGGCGGCGCGGCTTGCAAAGGTCCCCGCCGCAAAGATCGACACGGACGTGGAGGCGGGGGTGCGGGCAGGGGCGGCGCTGCTGGCCCATTACGGCCGCGAGGCGGGCGTGAGCGGACCCGACCTGGCCGCGTGGGCGCCCGCCGTGGCGCGCTTCGCCGGGGTGGGCGACGAGCGCAGCCGCGCGGCGTACGTGCACGACCGCGTCTACGCCACGTTGCGCACCGGCGTGCAGTCCACGGCCACCCAGCTCCGCGCCACTCTCCCCGGGCAGCGGGTGGGTCAGCCGGCGTTCGCGCGCTCCGCGAGCGCATCGTCCATGGCGCTGGCGCCGGACTGGCCGGTGGCGGGCACGGTGTCGTGGCCGGCGCTGGACGACGAGGGCACCGGCGGCAACCGCATGCAGCCGCGTCCCACTCCGCTGCACATGGTGGTGGTGCACATCTGCGGGACCTACTCGTACAGCAGCTACACGGGGTGCCGGAGCTGGCTCTCCACCGACCGCGCCAACACCGGCAACAGCAGCGCGCACTACGTGGTGGACGACGTGGTGAACGCCTCCGGCCAGGTGGAGGTGTCGCAGATGGTGACGGAGGACTCGGCCGCCCACCACGCGGGGAGCCCCAACTACGACTGCGCCAACAACGCCAGCATCCTGCCGGAGAACGAGATCCACTGCACCGAGTTCGCCAGCCGCTGGGTGAACGGCTTCACCATCGGGATCGAGCAGGCGGGCGACGGGCGGCAGACGCGCCCCGCCGCGCAGCTCAGCCGCACGGCCGCCCTGGTGTGCGACATCACCCGCGACAACCGCCTCCCCGTGGACCGCCAGCACATCATCGGGCACGCGGACGTCTCCGAGGCCCGCCGCGGCAACCTGGATGGCGACCCGGCCACGGGCATCAACGGGCGTGAGTACCTGGAAGACCCGGGCGCGGGCTTCAGCTGGGCCAGCTTCATGGACCAGGTGCGCTCCTGCAGGGCCCGCGAGGACGTGATCGTGGTGGACAACAACGCCACCTACAACCTGGACGACCCGGACCGCGACGGCGTCCGCGGCCGCTTCGAGGCCTCCGCCAGCTGGACCGCGGGCACCAGCGCCGCGGACAAGTACAAGACGGACTACCGCTTCGCCTCGGCGTCGCCGGTCACGGACGGGGCCACCTTCTGGTTCTACCTGCCGGCCGCCGCAACCAAGACGGTCTCCTTCTGGTGGACGGCGGGGACCAACCGCTCGGCCTCGGTGCCGGTGATCAGCTACAACGCGGCGGGCACCGAGATCGGCAAGGTGTTCGTCAACGAGACGGCGAACGGCGGAAAGTGGAACACCATCGGCACCTACGCCTTCACGGCCGGCTGGAACAAGGTGGTCGTGTCGCGCTGGACCTCGGCCGCGGGCACCGTCATCGCCGACGCGGTCCGCGTCCAGTAGCGGCG
>DASVSA010000603.1:0-9836 GCA_036388335.1 Longimicrobium sp.
AGCGCGCCGGATCGGCCGCGGCCTCGAACGCCTCGCGCGCCAGCATCCCGGACACCTGGTGGTGCCCGTGCCCGTCGCGCGGCGTGCCGCTGAACACGGGGACGATGATGTCCGGCCGGAAGCGGCGCACCACGTACACCACGTCGCGCAGCACCTCCTCGCGCGGCCAGTGGCGGAAGGTCTCCTCCGCGTTCTTGGAGAACCCGAAGTCGTAGGCGCGGGTGAAGAACTGCCGCGCCCCGTCCACCCGGCGCGCGGCCAGGAGCTCTTCGGTGCGCAGCAGCCCCAGCGCCTCGTGCAGCTCCGGACCGATCCCGTTCTGCCCCCCCTCGCCGCGTGTGAGCGAGAGGTACGCCACGTCCGCGCCCTGCTCCAGCGCGAGCGTGGCCAGGAGCTGCGTGTCTTCGTCGTCGGGGTGGGCGCCCACCATCAGCACCCGCTTGGCGACCCCCAGCCGCCGGAGCGAGAGCCCCAGCCCCGCCGCCCCGCCGTATTCCGTCGCGGCCTGCGCCGCGATGTGCTCCGCGCTTCCGCAGAGCATCGCCATGGCCGCCATCGCGGCGGCAAGTGTACGAGTACGCATGCTGCGGAAGCTAGGCATCGTGCGTGCGCGCACAAGGGCAGCACAGGTCGCAGAGTGGTGGAATCATATCTAACCATTCCACCAACCTGCGAGGCTAACATGGCGATCAACATCAAGAATCCGGAGACAGAGGAGCTTGCCCGCCTCCTTTCCGAGGCCACGGGCGAGTCGCTGACAGCGCGAGTCGGACCGCCTCATCGCCGCCATCGCCCATGCGGATGCGCCCGTCGTGGGCGCACCAACCGTCGTGGAGGCCTCGGCCGTGCTCCTCGCCCGACGCGGCTTTCACGCGGTGACTGCCTCGCGTACGCGAAGGACCTCGGCCAGCCTCTGCGTTTCAAGGGGAACAACTTCTCGCGGACGGACGTCGAGGTGGCCGCGTACTAAAGTTCTTTCTCTCCGTGTCTCCGTGCCTCTGTGTGAGACAGGGGGGTTGACAACGCGCAATCGCCCGTTTACACTCTGCGTCTCACGGGAGTCGCGTCCCGATGTCACACTGCTCCCATCTCGCCTCGTGCGGGCCGGAGCTGGACATCGGTGACGCGATTTTTGTTTTCAGGACCTGACGACCAACGAGAAGATCTCGACATGACCCGATTCCTCCATCTCGCCAGCAAGCCAGACGCGTGGGGCGCGTGCGCCCGACGTGCCGGAGGCGAGGTGCGCCCGTATGCCATCCATGGCCTGCGGTGCTCGGGGAAGTCGTACATGCGGACGGAAGGGAGCGATCGGTTCGGGGGTGCACACAGCAGCGCGGGGGGTTCCGGGGGCGCATAGCCACGCCGGTATCCCACAGGGGAGCGAGTCCACGTCGCCCCGCCCGCGCATCATGCCGGGCGGGGCGATTTGCGTTCAGGGACCTGGAAAACGGGAGGTGGACCACGGTGAACGAGAAACGGATCGAGTGACGGGCCGGCGGGGCGCGAAGCCCCACCCCAGGGACAAACGCGACCCCTGGGCGAAGGCGGAACGCTTCCGCCGGCCCACCCATGGTGGCCATAGCTCAACGGGCGGAGCATCGGGTCGTGGGCCCGAGGGTTGTGGGTTCGAGCCCCACTGGCCACCCCTGAGAAGCCCGTAGCTCAGGCGGCAAGAGCACCGGAATACCTCGCCGACTCTCGTCCGCCCCGCGCGGGCCGAAGGTGGAGGTTCATCGCTAATCCGGGGGTCGCGGGTTCGAGTCCCGCCGGGCTTCTCATCTCAGGATCCAGCGCACCCGGCCGCGGGGCGCGCTGGACGCGGTACCGACGGCGCGGCGACGTGGAAGTCCGTAGCTCAAAACGGCTAGAGCATCGAACCGCCTCGCCAACTTCTTCGCCCGCACAAGCGGGCCGACGGCCGAGGCTTATCGGATTCGAGGGTTGCGGGTTCGAGTCCCGCCGGGCTTCTCATCTCAGGATTCAACGCACCCGGCCGCGGGGTGCGTGGGAAGCGGCAGAGACGGCGCGGCAAGCGTGGGCCTGTAGCTCAGCTGGTAGAGCACTCCCCTTTCACGATACCCTCGTCCGGCTGCGGCCGGGCCGAAGTGGAAGGGTTATCGACTACTCATCAAGAGGTCGCGGGTTCGAGTCCCGCCAGGTCCATCTGTAAACGAAGTGCAAAGTCCTGAGTCCTGAGTCCTGAGTGACAACTGCTGTTCAGCACTCGGCACTCGGCACTAGGCACTAGGCACTCGGCACTAGGCACTAGGCACTTCGGCAGGAAACACGACGATCCTCCGTAGCTGGACCAAACAACACTCGTGTGGCGCGGGCCGATGCCGGGCCGGTTATCGCTGCCCATCCCGGAACCCAGCGTACCGGGGCCGGACGGCGCACTTTGTCCACGCCGCACGAGTGCAAAGCCGGGGTGCAGGGCTACCCCTCTCCAACCCTTGCCCATCCGCGGATGGGCCGAAGGACGAGGGTTATCTGGTCCGCCAGGGTTCGAATCCCGACTGCATCCCGGCCCTGAACGAAGCCCGTGGCGCGGGCCGAATCCGCTCGATAATCGCCCTGTCAAGGCGTGGACTCCGGTCCACCTACCATCGAGCGGAAACCACTTGCCCGCGCCACGGGCGCCCCGCCGGAAGCACGACGCATCCGGCATCCACCTCCAACACGAAAGGAGGCGAGCGACATGATGGACTTCACCCGTTACGTGGCCACCCGCCTCCGGGCGCTGGTCACGCCGCAGTCCGAGCCGATCCCTGGCTCGGCGCAGGTGCCCAACTCGGCCGGGGGATTCGCCTGGGCCCTGGACAGGTGGAGCCGGCTGGACCGGTTCCTCGTCCTGGGAACGGAGGGCGGGACCTACTACATCGGCGAGCGCGAGCTCACGGTGGAGAACGCCGGCGCCGTGGCCGAGTGCATCGCCGAGGACGGGCCGCGCGTGGTGCGGCGCATCGTGGAGGTGAGCACCGCCGGGCGCGCGCCCAAGAACGACCCCGCGCTCTTTGCCCTGGCGATGGCGGCGGGGATGGGCGACGAGGCGACCCGTGCCGCCGCGCTGGCCGCGCTCCCCCGGGTGGCGCGGACCGGGACCCACCTCTTCCACTGGCTCCGGTACGTGGGGGCGTTCCGTGGATGGGGGCGGGGGGTGCGGCGGGCGGTGGGGGATTGGTACACCGCCCGGCCCGAGCGCGAGCTGGCGTACCAGCTCCTGAAGTACCCCCAGCGCGACGGGTGGTCGCACCGCGACGCGCTGCGGCTGGCGCACCCCCGGCCGCGCAGCGAGGAGCAGCGGGCGCTCTTCCGGCGCACGGTGTCCGGGTCGGCGCTGGAGGGTCCGCCCTCCGAGTCGCTGGCCCAGGTGCGCGCGGCCGACGCGCTTCACGCGGACGCGGAGATCGATCCCGCGCGGGCGGCGGCGCTGGTGCGCGAGGCGCGGCTCACCCGTGAGATGGTGCCCACCCCGCTGCTCCGGCACGCGGTGGTGTGGGAGGCGCTCCTGGAGGAGATGCCGCTCACCGCGCTGATCCGCAACCTGGCGACGCTCACCCGCGTGGGCGTGCTGGCGCCGGGGAGCGATGCGGCGCGCTTCATCGCCGGGCGGCTGGCCGACGGCGAGGCGCTGCGCAGGGCCCGGGTGCACCCGGTGCAGGTGCTGTCGGCGCTGCGCGCCTACGCCGCGGGGCGGGGGGTGCGCGGGCGCGGGCAGTGGAACCCGGTGGCGCAGGTGGTGGACGCGCTGGATGCGGCCTTCTACCTGGCCTTCGCGGGGGTGGAGCCGTGCGGGCGGCGCGTGATGCTGGCGCTGGACGTGTCCGGCTCCATGATGGCCAACGTGATGGGGCTGCAGGGGCTCAGCTGCCGCGACGCCTCGGCGGCGATGGCGCTGGTGACGGCCGCCACCGAGCCCCGGCACTTCTTCACCGCCTTCACCGCGGGCGGGTACCGCTCGGTACACGGGCGTGCCACCAGCGGTCTCGTCCCCCTGTCGATCTCGCCGCGGCAGCGGCTGGACGACGTGGTGCGGCAGGTGGGCAGCCTCCCCTTCGGGGGCACGGACTGCGCCCTGCCCATGGTGGAGGCGGTGAAGCACGGGTGGAAGGTCGACCTGTTCGTGGTCTACACGGACAACGAGACCTGGGCTGGGAACATCCACCCGGCCCAGGCGCTCCGCCGGTACCGGGAGCGCACGGGGATCCCCGCGAAGCTGGTGGTCGTGGGGATGGCGTCCAACGGGTTCACCATCGCGGACCCGGGGGATGCGGGGATGCTGGACGTGGTCGGGTTCGACGCGTCGGCGCCCCAGCTGATCGCGGACTTCGCGCGGTGAGGGGGCGGGCTGCTCCCTCCGGCGGAGCCGCCCGAACCGGGCGGGGACGAGCCTTGCATCTCTCCCCGCCCACAACCGAGCCGATACGATGAGCACCCTGGAGAAGGAGCGCGGGAAGCCGGGTGCGGGCGACTTCTACCTGATCGTCTCGCAGGCGGGCACCTGGTACGTCTCGCCGGAGACGGCGGGGCGTGTAGGGGCCGCGCTGGACCGGCGCTTCCGCCCGCGCTGGATCAAGTTCGTGGACGTGTACGGCGGGCGCGTGTGGCTGCGCACCGACCGGGTGGAGTCGGTCTTCGAGTCCACCGAGCGCGTCCGCGCACGAAGCCGCGAGTTCCACCAGGCCTGGATGTCCGAGGGCGAAGATGCCCCCGAGCAGGGCTGGGAGAACGGCGGCTGAGAACGACGGGCCTCACACAGAGGCACAGAGACACAGAGAAAGAACGACACCGCCGGGGAGAGACCATGCTGACGAGACGGGTAGGGACCAACGCGATCATGTTCGGTGAGCACGAGGAGGGCACCCTCCGCCAGCTCATCGACGTGTCGCAGCGCGCTGAGCGTACGGCGCTCCTCGCCGACGGGCACGTGGGCTTCACGATGCCCATCGGTGGGGTGGCGGCGTACCGGAACAAGGTGTCGGTGGTGGGCGTGGGGTTCGACATCGCGTGTCTGGCGGCCGGCACTCCGGTGGTGACGGCGGACGGATTCACGCGGCCCATCGAGGCGGTGACGGATGGCGACGCGGTGGTGTGCTGGGATGGCTCCACCGTGCGCCCCGTCGCGCCGCACTTCGGGGCGGTGCCGAGGGGCGAGCGCGAGGTGCTGGCGATCGTGCTCGGCAACGGCCGCGAGATCCGCGCGACGCCGGACCACGAGATCCTGACCCGCATGGGCTGGAAGAGGGCGGACGAGCTCGGCGTGGACGACGCGCTCGCCTGCACGCCGTACGCGGGGCTCCCGTACGAGGAGCCCGCGGGCGAGATCCCGCTCCACATCGAAAACGCGAAGGCGCGCGCCGAGCTCGTGGAGCGCGGCCTGCTCCCGTTCCGCGCCAGCGACCCCCGGCTCCCGGCGCTGGTGCGCCTCCTCGCGTACGTGAGCGGCGATGGGCACCTCAGCAAGGATGGGAAGCGGGTTTCGGCTTACGTCTTCAACGACACGGACGCGGCGGACCTGGGCGCGGACTTCCGCCGCCTCGGTTTCGAGCCGAAGGAGCACCGTAGGCGTCGCAAGGCGGAATGGCGCGAGGAGATCAACCTCTACGTCGGCTCGACCGCGCTCCACGCGCTGTTCGCGGCGCTCGGCTCGCCCATCGGCAGGAAGGACTGGGCCGCCCAACCGATGCCGTGGCTGATGGAGATGCCGGCGTGGGTTCGTGCGCTCTACCTCTCCGCCTTCGCGAGCGCGGAGATGATGACGCCTCGTGTTCACCGGAGCGGCACCATCCCAAACCTGCAACTGAAGCAGTCGGGGCGGCACCGGCACGCGCTCGACTTCGTCGCGAATCTCCTGCGGTCCCTTGACTTTGAGGTCTCGGTGACGCCCAGCGGAAGGGCGCAGGGAGACCGGGTAACCTCCGTGCTCCAGATCCTCGGGGGACAGTCCGAGCAGCTCCGTTTCATGCGGGAAGTAGGCTTCTGCCGCTCGGTGGAGAAGCGCGTCGCTGCCGCGAAGGCCTCGAGCGTGGCGTGGCAGGGCCTGGCGTGCGCGGCGAATCGCGATGCGGCGAAGCAGGAAGCGCGCGCGCTGCGCGGCCAGGGCGTGCCGTGGCGCACCGCCGTGGCGGACGTGTCGGAGCGCTTCGGCGTGACGCCTGGGCTCGCGTACCACTCCTTCTACGAGGATCGCGGGCGCTCGCGCCGGCTTCCGGGTGAAGCCGTCGAGCCGCAGGTGGATGGCGAGGTCTGCTGGGTGCCGGTTTCGCGCGTGGAGCCGGTCGGGGCGTCGCTCGTCTACGATGTCGTGACGGCTGATCCGGCGCACTGCTTCCTCGCGTCCGGCGTGGTGGTCCACAACTGCGGCAACGCGGCTATCCGCACGGACTTACGCGTGGAGGACATCACGCGGAACGTGTCGCTGGACGAGATCGTGCGGAATCCGCACCGGCTGGCGCAGAACAACCTGGCGAACAACCTGGCGGACGAGATCGCGTCCACGATCTCGTTCGGGATCGGGCGGAAGAACCGCGCGGACGACGCGCCCGTGGACCATCCGCTCTTCCATGACCCGGCGTGGTACGCGGTGCCCAACACGGGCGGCTACCGCGACACGCTGCAGGAGAAGGCGCGCCAGCAGCTCGGTACGGTTGGCTCCGGCAACCATTACGTGGACGTGTTCGCGGACGAGTCCGGGACGGTGTGGGTCGGGGTGCACTTCGGGAGCCGCGGGCTGGGGCACACCATCGCCAGCGCCTTCCTCTCCCTGTCGCAGGGTGGGATGTGGGGCGAGCGGGCGGCGGAGAAGGAGGTGCTCCTGGACCTGGACCAGCCGATCGGGCACGACTACTGGCAGCTGATGCAGCTGGCGGGGGAGTACGCCTACGCCGGGCGCGAGTGGGTGGCGCGCAAGGTGGTGGCGATGCTGGGCGGCACCGAGCAGGAGCTGGTGCACAACCATCACAACTATGGCTGGAAGGAGATTCACGTCTCCCCCGAGGGTGAGCCCGCGGAGTACGTGGTGGTCCGCAAGGGCGCCACGCCGGCCTTCCCCGGCCAGAAGGGCTTCGTGGGCGGCTCCATGGGCGACGACGCGGTGATCCTGGAAGGGAACGCCGCGCCGCCGGACGAGGAGACGGCCCTCGCACAGCGGGAGTCGCTCTTCTCCACCGTGCACGGGGCGGGGCGGGTGATGAGCCGCACGCAGGCGGCCGGCAAGCGCAACCGGCGCGGCAAGGTGCTCACTCCCGGCCGCATCTCGCAGGAGATGGTGCAGCAGTGGCTGGGGAAGCGCGGCGTCATCCTGCGCGGCGGCGGCCTGGACGAAGCCCCGCAGGCCTACCGCCGCCTCCCCAAGGTGCTGGAGGCGCAGGGCGACACCATCCAGGTGCGCCACACCCTACGCCCGCTCATCGTGGCGATGGCGGGGGCGGGCGAGGTCGATCCCTACAAGGACTGACCTTGCACGGATACACGGAGGCACGGAGAGGAAGCCGTCTCCGTGCCTCCGTGTCTCTGTGCGAGCCTGCTGTTCAGCGGCGCGCGGGCGGGGCGGTGCCGGCGCGGGCTGCCTCGGCGGCGGCGAGGGCGAGGAGGCGGGCGCGCTCGGCCGCGTCGATCAGGCGGCCGTTGGCGACGACGGCGTGGATGCGGGTGGTGTTGCGGATGTCGGCCAGCGGGTTGGCGTCCAGGATCACGAGGTCGGCCAGCCTCCCCGGCGCGACGGTGCCCAGCGAGTCGGCGGCGCCCAGGTAGCGGGCCGGGTTCAGCGTGGCGGCCCGGAGCGCTTCCAGCGGCGAGAGCCCGGCGCGCACCAGCAGCGCGAGCTCGTCGTGCACCCCCGACCCGGCGAAGACGTACGCCTCGTCGCTCGCGTCCGTGCCGGCGAGGATCCCCACTCCCGCGCGCCGCGCCAGGCCCACCAGCCGCCACGCGTTCGCCTCCATGCGGCGCCCGAACTGGACGTCGTCCGGGCTGGCCGATGCGTGGCCGCTCCGCCAGCGCGCCGCGAGGGCGGGGGGCACGAAGCGCAGCCGCGGGTCGGCGGCGAGCGAGTCCGGCGGCACCTGGCCGTGCGTCACCGCGAGCGTCGGCGTCAGCCAGGTGCCGTTGGCCACCATCCGCGCGAAGGTGGGCCGGCACGCATCCTCCGCGGGCCCCGCGCCCACCGCGCTGCGCAGCCGGCCGAGCGCCGCCCGCGTGGAGTCCGCGTCCGGCCCCAGCGACCCGCGCGCCTTGAGAAAGGTGTCCAGCAACGTCGCGCCGCCCGGGGTGCAGGCGAGGTGAAGCGCGTTGGTGACGTGCTCGATGCTGCGCTGGCCCGCGTCGCTCGCCTCGATGGCGGTCACCGCGGCGGGCACGTGCCCGGCGAAGGGGATGCCGCGCCGCTTCGCCTCCGCGGCGATGGCGAGGTACGCGTCGCGGGGGAGGCGGTCGTAGACCTTGAGGGCGTCGAAGCCCAGCCGCTTCATCGTATCCACGGCGGCGCGTGCCCGCGCCGAATCCGGCACGCCGTAGCCGTGCACCCACGAGGTGGGCACGCCGTCGAGCATGGGGCTGGACCAGACGATGCGCGGCGCGCCGCTCCCCGGCCGCCGCGCCACCGCGCGCCAGTGCTGAAGCGTGTCGAGGTAGCTCCCCATCTCCCGCACGCCCGTGACCCCGTGCGCCAGGAACAGCGGCCAGAAGTGAAGCGCCCGCCCCTCGCGCGAGGTGTGCACGTGCATGTCCCACAATCCCGGGATCACGTACTTCCCCCTCGCATCCGTCACCCGCGCGCCAGCCGGCACGCGCACGTTCGCGCCCACGGCCACGATGCGGTTCCCGGAGATCAGCACCGTGCGGTCCGTGAGCACCACCCCGCGCTCCACGTCCACCACGTTCGCGTGGGTCAGGGCGAGCTGTGCGTTCAGCGGGGTGCAGGCGAGCAGGACGAGGAGGGCGAGGAGGCGCATGGGCTTGGCCTGGATGGGAGGAAAACACGAAGGCACAGAGAATCTCCATCATTCTCCGTGCCTCCGTGCCTCTGTGTGAGGCCGGCTACTTCTCGATCGGCAGCCGCACCGAGTTCCCCCACTCGGTCCACGAGCCGTCGTAGTTGCGCACGTCGCGGAAGCCGAGCAGGTAGGTGAGCGCGAACCAGGTGTGCGACGAGCGCTCGCCGATGCGGCAGTAGGCGATCGTCGGCTCGTCCGGGTTCAGCCCGAGCTGCTCCTGGTACAGCGCGCGGAGCTCCTCGGCCGAGCGGAACTCGCCGGTGTCGGGGTTCACGGCGCGCGCCCAGGGCATGCTCTTGGCGCCCGGGATGTGGCCGCCGCGCATGGCGCCTTCCTGCGGGTAGTCCGGCATGTGCAGCTTCTCGCCGCTGAACTCCTCGGGCGAGCGGACGTCCACCAGCTGCCCACGGTGCTGGATGTGCTGAAGCACGTCTTCGCGGAAGGCGCGGATGCGCTCGTCGTCGCGCTTCGGCACGGGGTACTCGGAGGGCGGGTACGAGGGCGTGTCGGTGGTCATGGGGCGCCCCTCGTCCTCCCACTTCTTGCGCCCGCCGTCCATCACCCTGACGCGGTCGTGCCCGAAGAGCCGGAACACCCACAGCGCGTAGGTGGCCCACCAGTTGTTCTTGTCCCCGTAGAAGACCACCGTGGTGTCCGGCCCGATCCCCTTGGCCTTCATCAGCGCGGCGAAGTGCTCCGGGTCCAGGTAGTCGCGGGTGAGCGGATCGTTCAGGTCCTCGACCCAGTCGACCTTGACGGCGTTCGGTACGTGGCCTATGTCGTAGAGCAGCACGTCCTCGTCACTCTCGACGATGCGAAAGTTCTCGGTGTCGTTAAGGT
>DASVSA010000604.1:0-9705 GCA_036388335.1 Longimicrobium sp.
CGAGCCGGGGGCTGATCGCGCCGACACGCGGGCGAGGCATGCCTCCCCCTACGCACGTTCGGGCGGCGGCGTGAGCTCTCCCCCTCCCCTCCGCTCCCCCGCGTGCGGGGGAGGGGGCCGGGGGGTAGGGGCCAGCCCGCAACTCCTTGTCCGACGCGGGGGTTGGCCCTTACGTTAGTACCGGGGCCGTCTCCCTCCCGCGCCCCGCCGAGTCCCCCTGCCCGCCGCTTCCAGATGCACCCGGTTTCCATCAACCCCGACACAGGCGAGCTCGAAGCGCTGCGCGCGTCGCTTGCCCAGGCGCAGCAGGCGCTGGAGGCGGAGCGCGCCGCGCGCCTGCGCGCGGAAGAGGCGCTGCGCGAGCGCGACAGCACGCTGGACGAGGTGGAGGGGCTGGCGCAGCTCGGCACCTGGGAGTGGAACACGGAGACGGACTTGATCCGCTGGTCGCCGGAGCAGCGGCGCATCCACGGGATGGAGGAGGGCACCGGGACGCAGACCTTTGCGCAGTTCCTGGAGCGGGTGCACGCCGACGACCGCGCGCGCATCGTGAGCGAGTGCGAGCGGCTCATCGCCACCGGCGAGTCGTTCGTCATCCCCTACCGCGTGGTGAGGCCCGACGGGAGCATGCGCGAGATGATCGCGCTGGGGAAGATGCTGCCCGACGCCGACGGGAAGCTGGTGAGGATGGTGGGGACGGCGCAGGACGTCACCGAGCGCAACCGCGCCGACCGCGCCCTGCGTGCCTCCGAGGCCCGCTTCCGCGACCTGTTCGAGCAGTTCCCGCACTCGGTGCAGATCCTGTCGCCCGAGGGGCACACGCTGCAGGTGAACCCGGCGTTCGACCGGCTGTGGGGGCTCCCCATGGAGGAGCTGGCCGGCTACAACCCGCTGGAAGACCCGCGGATGGAGCCCATCCGCGACCTGCTGCGCCGCGGCTTCGCGGGGGAGCGCGTCACCCTCCCGGAAGTGGAGTTCGACACGCGCGGGATGCACGCCGAGGTGGGCGGGAGCCCCCTGCCCCGCTGGATCCGCTCCTTCGTCTTCGCGGTGCGGGACGACGGGGGCGCGGTGCGCGAGGTGGTGCTGGTGCACGAGGACGTCACCGAGCAGCGCCGCGCCGAGGAGGCGCTCAGCACCAGCGAGGAAAGCTACCGCACCATCTTCGACTCGTCGTCCGAC
Source organism: Longimicrobium sp. (assembly GCA_036388335.1). Lineage (GTDB taxonomy): Bacteria > Gemmatimonadota > Gemmatimonadetes > Longimicrobiales > Longimicrobiaceae > Longimicrobium. Next base: position 1,183 of record DASVSA010000604.1, read on the forward strand.
GCCATCTTCCTGACCGACCCCGCCACGGGCCAGGTGGTGGATGCCAACCGGGCGGCGTGCACCATGGCCGACGCCTCCATCGAGGAGCTGCGCGCGGACGCGGGCTCCGTCATCTGGAACGGCCCCGCCCCCTACACCGCCGAGCGGGCTCACGAGCAGATGCGGCTCGCCGCCGCGGGGATCCCGCAGCGCTTCGAGTGGCTCTCCATCCACCCCCGCACCGGCGCGGAGATCTGGGGCGAGGTGAGCGTGCAGCGGGTGACGCTGGGCGGCGAGGTGCGCGTGCTGGCGCTGGTGCGCGACATCGGCGAGCGCAAGCGGGCCGAGGAGGCGCTGCGCTCGTCGGAGCAGAGCTACCGCGCCCTCTTCGAGCTTTCCAACGACGCCATCTACGTCCACGACGTGGAGACGGGGGCCATCCTGGACGCCAACCGCAAGGCGTGCGAGGCCGCGGGGCTGGCGACGGTGGAGGAGGTGCGCGAGCGGGGGATGCAGTTCATCATGGGGGGCGAGCCGCCCTTCACCCCCGAGCTGGCCATGGAGTACGTGCGCCGCGCCGCCGCCGGCGAGCCGCAGCGCTTCGAGTGGCGCACCGGCGCGGAGGGCGCCGCGCAGGTGTGGAGCGAGGTCTCGCTGAACCGCGTGGTCATCAACGGCACCGAGCGCCTGCTGGCCACCTCGCGCGACATCACCGAGCGCAAGCACGCCGAGCAGGCGTTGCGCGACAGCGAGCGGAGCTACCGCACCATCTTCGACTGGACGGCCGCCGCCCTCTGGGTGCACGACATCACCACGGGCGACTTCCTGGACGTCAACCAGACGGCGTGCCACCTCTACGGCTACACGGTGGAGGAGATCCGCGCGCTGGGGGTGGGCGGGATGAGCTGGGGCGTGGCGCCGTACGACCCGGAGCACGCGATGGAGTACGTGCGGCGCGCCGTGGCGGGCGAGCCGCAGCGCTTCGAGTGGCTGGGGCGCCACAAGGACGGCTCCCCCGTGTGGGCCGAGATGACGCTGCGCCGCGTGACCATCAACGGCGAAGACCGCCTGCTCGCCACCGGCCGCGCCACCAACGAGTGGAAGGCGGCCGAGCAGGCGCTGCGGGCCAGCGAGGAGAGCTACCGCACCGTCTTCGACTCCACCGCCGCCGCCATCTGGGTGCACGACCTGGACACGCACGAGCTGCTGGACGTCAACGCCGCCGCCTGCGAGCTGTACGGCTACACGGCGCAGGAGCAGAAGGAGATCGGGCTGGAGGGGCTGATGTGGGGCGAGGCGCCCTACACGCTGGACGAGGTGCAGCGCATCTTCCAGCTGGCCCGCGAGGGCGAGCCGCAGAGGTTCGTGTGGCTGGGCCGCCACCGCAGCGGCGGCGAGGTGTGGGCCGAGGTGCAGGCCCGCCGCGTAAAGGGCCTGGGCGGCGACCGCCTGCTGGTGACGGCGCGCGGGATGAACGAGTGGCGCGCCGCCGCCGACGCCCTGCGCCGCGCCAACGAGGAGCTGGAGGCGCGCGTGGCCGAGCGCACCGCCGAGCTGGCCGCGGCCAACGTGGCGCTGGGCGAGGAGGTGGCCGAGCACGAGGCCGCCCGCGAAGAGCTCACCGAGCGCACCCGCGAGCTGGAGGGGGTCTTCCAGGCCCTCCCCGACCTTTACTTCCGCATGGCGCCCGACGGCACCATCACCGACCACCGCGCGGGGCGGGCGGCGGCTCGCTACGCGCCCATCCCCGACTTCCGGGGGCGGCGGATGCAGGACGTGCTCCCCGCGGACACGGCCGCCCACTTCGCCGACGCGCTGGAGGAGGCGGGGCGCACGGGCGAGATGGTGTGCGTGGAGTACGCGCTGGACATGGAGGGCGAGAGCCACAACTTCGAGGCGCGCGTGGTGCCGCTGGAAGACGGCTCGCGCATCACCGTGGTGCGCGACATCACCGAGCGGAAGACGGCCGAGGCCGAGCTGCGCCGCCAGAAGGCGTACTTCGAGGAGGTGATCGGCTCGCTGGAGAGCGGCGTGGCCGTGTACGACCGCCAGCTGCGCCACGAGTACTGCAGCCCCAACACCATCCGCGACCCCGAGGTCCGCGCCTGGGCCATCGGCCGCACGGTGGAGGAGTACGGGCGCCGCGTGGGGCTGCCGGAGGAGGTGATCGCCCGGCGCCATGGGAGCCTGCGGCGCGCGGCCCGGGAGCTCACCACCATCCAGTTCGAGGAGGAGATCCGCGGCGCCGACGGCGGCAAGCGGCACATGCTGCGCCGCGCCCTTCCCGTGGTGGACGAGCGGGGCGAGCTGGTGAGGATCATCGGCTACAGCGTCGACATCACCGAGCGCAAGCGGGCCGAGGAGGCGCTGCAGGAGCGCGAGGAGCGCTTCCGCACCCTCATCGAGAACGCCCACGACATCATCACCATCCTGGACCGCGCCGGCCACGTGGTGTACCAGAGCCCCTCGGTGCAGCGCATCCTGGGCTACGCCCCGGAGGAGCTGATCGGGACCAGCGCCTTCGAGCTGGTGCACCCGGACGACGTGCCGCTGGTGCAGGAGGCCATGGGCGCCATCGTGGGCTCGCCCGGCACGCTGGCGCGCGCCGAGTACCGCTACCGCCACAAGGATGGCACCTGGCGCCGGCTGGAGACCTTTGGCCGCGCGCTGCCGGAGGGCGCCGTGGAGGGCGCCGCCGTCTTCAACAGCCGCGACGTCACCGAGCGCTGGGAGGCCGACCAGGCGCTCCAGCGCAGCGAAGAGCACTTCCGCGCGCTCATCGAGAACGCGCACGACCTCACCGTCATCATCGACGCCAGCGGGCGCTTCGTCTACCAGAGCCCCTCCATGGAGCGCATCTACGGGCGCCGCCGCGACGAGACGCTGGGCCACACCGCGTGGGAGCTGATGCACCCCGACGACGTCCCCGCCGTGTCCGCCGAGTTCGCGCGGGTGCTGGCGGAGCCGGGGCGCATAGGGCGCGTGGAGTACCGCTACCGCCACGCGGACGGCCACTGGGTGTACACGGAGGCGTTCGGGCGCACCCTGGTGGCCGGCTCGGCCGGTCAGGGCGTGGTGGTCAACGCCCGCGACGTCACCGAGCGCCGCCTGGCCGAGGAAGCGATCCGCGACCAGGAGGAGCGCCTCCGCTTCGCGCTGGAGGCGGGGCGGATGGGCGCGTGGGAGTGGGACGTGGCCAACGGGCGCGTGAAGTGGTCGCCCATCCTGCAGGAGCTCAACGGCCTGGCGCCCGGCACCTTCGAGGAAACGCCCGAAGCCGCGCTGTCCCGCGTGCACCCGGACGACAAGGAGCGCGCGAGCACCGTGGTGCGCGACGCGCTGGACCGCGGCGGCGAGTACGAGCTGCAGTACCGCATCATCTGGCCCGACGGCAGCGTGCACTGGCTGGAGAGCAAGGGGCGCGCGATGGAGGACCCGGTCACCGGCGCCACGCGCATGGTGGGCGTGTGCACCGACATCACCGAGCGCATGCGCGCCGAAGACGCGCTGCGCCGCGCCACGCAGGAGGCGGAGCGGGCCAACCGCGCCAAGAGCGAGTTCCTCAGCAGGATGAGCCACGAGCTGCGCACGCCCATGAACTCCATCCTGGGCTTCGCGCAGGTGCTGGGGCGCGCGGGGCTCACCGAGGCGCACAACAAGTTCCTGCAGCACATCCTCAAGGGCGGCCGGCACCTGCTCAACCTCATCAACGAGGTGCTGGAGATCAGCCGCATCGAAAGCGGCCGGCAGAGCCTGTCGCTGGAGCCGGTGCACGTGAAGACGGTGCTGCAGGAGGCGCTGGGGCTGGTGCGCCCCCTGGCCGATCAGCGCCGCGTGGAGCTGGACGACACGCCCTGGGTGGCGGACGAGGACGCGTACGTGTACGCGGACCGGCAGCGCCTCACGCAGGTGGTCCTGAACCTCCTCTCCAACGCCGTCAAGTACAACCGCCCCGGCGGGCGCGTGCGCCTGTGGTGCGCCACCGAGCCGGGCGAGGAGGCGGGAGGGCCGTGGGTGCGCGTGAGGATCGAGGACACGGGCCCCGGCATCCCCGCGGACCGGGCGGACCAGCTCTTCACCCCCTTCGCCCGCCTGGGCGCGGAGCAGACGGAGGTGGAGGGCACGGGGCTGGGGCTGGCGCTCTCGCTGCGCCTGGCCGAGGCCATGGGCGGCGACCTGCTGCTGGAGAGCAGCGGCAACGCGGGGAGCGTCTTCCGCCTGGACCTGCGCCCCGCCGAGGACCCGGTGAGCCGCGCCGAAGACTCGGCGCTCGCCCCCCCCGCCGCCGGCGAGGGGCCGCGCCGGGCCGCGCGCGTGCTCTACATCGAGGACAACCTGGCCAACCTGGCGCTGGTGGAGACCTTTCTGATGCCGCGCCCGGAGTGGCAGACGATCCCCGCGCTGCAGGGGCTGGTGGGGCTGGAGCTTGCGCGCGAGCACCAGCCGGACCTCGTCCTCCTGGACCTGCACCTGCCGGACATGCACGGCTCCGAGGTGCTGCGCCGCCTGCGCGCCGACCCGCGCACGGCCGGCATCCCGGTGGTCGTCATCAGCGCCGACGCCACCCACACCGCCGTGCAGGAGCTGCTGGCGGCCGGCGCCGACGCCTACCTCACCAAGCCGCTGGACCTCGACGAGTTCCTCCGCACCCTGGAGCAGTTCCTCCCGGAGGCCCCATGAGAAAAGAAATCTCACACAGAGGCACGGAGACACAGAGAGGAGTTGTCTCCTCTGTGCCTCCGTGTCTCTGTGTGAGCCCCCTCGTTCCGATATTTCAGGTGACGGGATGACGCCGGACGAAGTGCGCGCCTGTACCCTGCTCCTGGTGGACGACGAGATGCCCAACCTGGAGCTCCTCCACGTGCTGCTGGAGGTGGAGGGGTACACCCACGTGATCAGCACCGCCGACGCGCGCCAGGCGATCCCGCTGTGGGAGCGCCACGCGCCGGACCTGGTGCTGCTGGACCTCCACATGCCCCACCGCGACGGCTTCGCGGTGCTCCGCGACATCCGCGAGCTCACCGCGCCGGACGACTTCCGCCCCGTGCTGGTGCTGACCGCGGACATCACTCCGGAGGCCAAGGAGCGGGCGCTCTCGTCGGGCGCCAAGGACTTCATCAACAAGCCGATCGACGCCACCGAGGCGCTCCTCCGCGTGCAGAACCTGCTGGAGACGCGCGTTCTCTACCGCCGCGAGCAGGAGGCGCGGCGGGCCGCCGAGCTGCTGGCCGAGGCTACCCGCGTCCTCAACGCCTCGCTGGACGCGGCCACCGCCGTGGCGCAGCTCGCCCGCCTGGTGGTGCCGCGCATCGCCGACGGCTGCGTGGTGGACCTCTTCGACTCGGATACGGGCGAGTCCCTGCGCGCCGGCGCCGCCCACGCGGACCCGGCTCTCGAAGCCCGCCTGCGCGACGGAGCACCCGCCCCGGCCGGCGCCGCGGACGCGCCCTGGGCCCCCGCGCCCGACGAGGCGCTCGCCTGGTTCGGCGGCGTACCGATGGAGGCGGTGCTCGCGGTGCCGCTGCGGGCGTCGGGGCGGGAGGTGGGGCGGCTGCTGCTGGCACGCCAGGCCGCCTTCACCCCCGGCGACCTCGCGCTGGCCGAGGAGCTGGGCCGGCGCGCCGCGATGGCGGTGGAGAATGCCCGCCTCTTCCGCGCGGCGCGGCTGGCGACGGAGGCGCGGGAGCACACGCTGGCCGTGGTGGCGCACGACCTCCGCAACCCGCTCACCGCCATCCGCATGGACACGGAGATGCTGCGCTCCATCCTGGCCCCGGCCGTGGGCGAGTTCGAGCGCGGCACGCTGGTGCGCATCGACCAGGTGGCGGGGCGCATGGACTCCCTCATCCAGGACCTGCTTGACGTGTCGCGGATGGAGCGCGGCGCCACGGCGCTGGAGCTCGCCCCCCACAGCGCCGACGACCTGATCGCCGAGGCCGCGGACACCCTCGCCCCGCTCGCGGCCGCGCACGGCCTGCGGCTGGAGGTGAAGGGGTGTGGCGGCGCCCACGTGCACGCCGACGCCGCGCGGGTGGTGCAGGTGGTATCCAACCTGGTGGGGAACGCCGTCAAGTTCACCCCCGAGGGGGGCACGGTCACGCTGGCCTGCCAGGCGGGCGATGGCGAGGTGAGGTTCTCCGTGGCGGACACGGGCCCGGGGATCGAGCCGGAGCAGCTCCCGCACATCTTTGGGGCCTTCTGGCAGGCCCGCCACGCGGACCGGCGCGGGCTGGGGCTGGGCCTCTCCATCGCGCGCGGCCTGGTGGAAGCGCACGGCGGCCGCATCTGGGTGGAGAGCGAGCCGGGCCGCGGCACCACCTTCCTTTTCACGCTCCCGGCGCCCCGCGCCGCCCCCAGCGACCTCGCTCCCGCCGCCATCGCGGCCGGCTGATTCACTCGATAATCCGGGCATTCCAGATATGAGCCGCATCCTCGTCGTGGAAGACACGCTGGAGATCGCAGAAGGGCTTCAGCGCAGCCTCGAGTACGACGGCTACGTCGTGTCGCTGGCCACCAAGGCGGCGCACGCGCTGGCCGTGGCCACCAGTGACAAGCCCGAGCTCATCGTGCTGGACCTGGGCCTCCCCGACCGGGACGGCTACCACGTCCTGCAGCAGCTCCGCGAGCGCGGCAACCAGACGCCGGTCCTCATCCTCTCCGCCCGCCGCGACGAGGCGGACAAGCTGCAGGGCTTCCGCCTGGGCGCCGACGACTACGTCACCAAGCCCTTCAGCATCCTGGAGCTGATGGCGCGCATCTCCGCCCTTCTCCGCCGCGCCCGCCCCGCCGCCCCCTCCGCGTCCAGCGACGCCGCCGAAGCCGCGCGCCCGGCCCCGCTCTCCGACGAGGCCCTGCGCGAGCGCTACAACCTCACCGCCCGCCAGATCGACGTCGTGCGCCTCCTCGGCGAGGGCTTCACCAACGCCGAGATCGCCGCCAAGCTGGAGATGAGCTACTACACCGCCCGCAACCACACCGAGCAGGTCCTCGCCAAGCTCGGCGTGTCGTCGCGCGCGGCGGTCGGGGCGCTGCTGTACGGGCAGGGATAGCAACAGCGGGCTCACACAGAGACACAGAGGCACAGAGATGAAGTCGTCTCTGTGCCTCTGTGTCTCTGTGTGAGCCCAGTCAGTTCACAGCCCGCTGCCCAGCCTCAGATGCAGGGCGAATCCGCCGCCGCTCCCCAGCCCGCGCGCCAGGTCCACCCGCACCAGGTTGTCGAGGAAGGCGAGGCCGACGCCCACGCCCTTGAGGGGGCGCGAGTTCAGAACCTCCTCACTTTCACCGGCCCAGCCGGCGTCGCCGAAGAGGGAGATGCGGGCGCCGGTGGTGCCGCGGGTGAGCTCCGCGCGCGAGAGCCAGACGGCCTCGCCGCGCATGGAGGCCGCGTCGTGGCCGCGCACGGTGGTGACGCCGCCGATCTGCCAGAGGCGCTGCACCGGCACGTCGCCGAAGCCGCTGCCGCCTGCCACCGAGAGGCCGTAGCCCAGGCCGTAGCCGATGAGCCCTTCCGCGCCCAGGCGCAGCAGCGGGCGCACGAAGGAGCGGTCGCCCGTCTCGCCGTGCAGCTCCAGCTCGGCGCGGGTGCGCAGGCGCGTGGGGTCGTCGCCGCGGGCGCCGCGGATGCGGAAGGTGGCGCCCGCCTGGTCCAGCCGCTCCGCCACGATGTTGCCGCGCGGCTCGAAGCCGCCATCGATGGCGCCGCGCAGGCTCAGGTCGCTGCGGGCGCTCGCCGGGCCCTCGTGCTCGGCGAAGAGGCGCACGTCCCAGCGCTGGCGGCGCGTGAGGGCGGGCGCCACGCGCAGCTCGGCGCCGGTGCCGCGGAAGTAGTCGTTCTCGTCGCGCCCCAGCAGCAGGGCGCTCACGGAACTGCCCAGCGAGAAGGCGCCCGACGTCATCTGCACCGCCTCCAGCCCCCGGTAGACCGCCACCTCGCGCCGCAGCGCCGCGGTGGAGTGGATCCCGGCGATCCTCGCGCCCAGCTCGCCCGTGGTGCCGGCGCGCAGCTCGCCGCGCAGCTCGGCGGGGCCCAGGGGAAGAGTGGCGCGTGCGCCGAGCGAGAGCCCTTCCACCCGGTTGAAGCGCACCAGCTCCGGCGTCAGCACCTGCACGGACGGGCGCCCCACGCTCCACGGAGCGCCCGCGATGTCGTCCACCAGGTCGGCGAGCGCCCGCAGGTCCTCCTGCTTCACCGCCCCCTCGCCCTCGGCGTAGATGCTCGCGGGAAGGGAGGGCGCGGACACCAGGTCCACCCCCTCGGCGCGCTTCACCAGGAAGGTGCGCCCGCATCCGCGGCCCGTTCCCGTGTGGGTGGTGTCGCGCTCGGCCACACGCGCGGCTTCGCGCTGCCAAGCCGCGTCCCACGCCGTGTCGCGGCGCGAGGTGGTGATGCTCACGCTCATGCGCACCTGCCGGCGGCACGGCGGCTCGGACGACGCGGCGACGGTGCCCGCCTCCCGCACGGGAAGGGTGGCGAGCGTGTCGCCCGTCACCGTGTATCCCTCGTAGCGGCGCTCGTACGCCAGGGGAAGCCGGGTGCCGCCC
>DASVSA010000605.1:0-5103 GCA_036388335.1 Longimicrobium sp.
CTCAGCCCCAAGACCACGTCACCCGCCGACTTCTCCATGGGCCTGCCCGTGCCCCCCGCGCCCGCCGGGCCGGACGACGCGGCGGCGGCGCGCAGGGCGCTGGGAATGGGCTACACGGCGCTCCTCCACCAGACGCGCGACGGCGGCAAGACAGTGTCCTGGTACCGCGGGCCGCTGCTCCCCGCCCGCGTCGCCACCGACGTGCTGCCGGATACGCTCTCGTCGGCCGACGCGGCGACGCGCTACGACCCGGCGAGCGGGATGTTCGACCTCAGCTACGCGGGCGCATGGCAGATCGGCCGGCTGCTGGCCATCCAGGACACGCGCTTCTCCACGCTTCTCTGCAACTGGCGCCGGGGGAACCTGCGCGACGCGGTGGCGCGGATGGAGTCGCTGGTGATCCAGCAGAGCCTGGACGACATCCAGAGGCAGCTGCGTGACGACTCGCTGCTCAGTCCGCTGCTGGCGGCCTTCGTGCCGGCGCCATCCGCGCCCCCCATGCTGAGGGCGGTGTCGGAGGGGACCGCCGCCGCGCTGCGCTCCGTGGGCGCGGCCGGCGGGCTGGCCGGCGCGCGCGCGGTGCGGGCCAACATCCACCGGACCGTGCTGAGCAACCAGGCCGTGCTGGGCTCGCTGCTGCAGGACCAGCTGGAGGCGCCGGCGCAGATCTACAAGTGGCTCGCGCGGCTCAAGCTGCTGGAGGGGGTGCCGTTCCGCTACCTGGTGCCCGACGACGCCATGCTGCCGCCGGAGTCCATCCGCTTCTTCCACCTGGACATGAACTGGGTGGACGCGCTGCTGGATGGCGCGCTGAGCGTGGGCCGGCACGGCCCCGGCGACTCGCCCGAGGCGGCTCACGACTCCGCGGTGAGGGACACCGTGCAGGGTACCGCCAGCGGCCACGCGCGCCTGCACCGGCCCGCCGCGCTGGGGCTTGCCGCTCCCGCGCCCAGGCCGCTGGAGACGGTGACGGGCTTCATCCTGCGCTCCGACGCCGTGAAGGGGTGGCCGGGGCTGGAGGTGAACGGCTACGCGGAGGACGGCACGCTGCTGGACATCGTGCGCTTCGAGCGCCTGGCGCCCACGGTGCTCCTTTGCCTCTTCGAAAAGGATGGCAAGGCGGTTCACCAGGTGGACATCCACGAGCCGGGGGAAGGGCTCCACTTCGGGCTCTCGGGCGGCACCTCGGTCAACGTGCGCCAGAACCAGGGGGCGGGCGGCCGCGGGCCGGGGAGCCAGGTGAAGGGCGTGCTGCAGCCGGCGCCGTTCCGCCGGCCGGGCGGCAGCGGCGGGGTGATCCGCATGTACCGCCTGTCGCGGGCGCTGCGCGACAAGAAGTACCTCACCTACATCAGCGGCGTCTACGAAGGCTTCGACCACCTGCCCTCGTCGCAGTTCGGCATGCAGATGCTGCGCGGGGTGGGTCTCGTGTCGTTCGTCAACGGCGGGAGCGCATCGTGAACCTGGTCGTCCCCGTCAACCTTCAGGCGCTGCGCGTCACGCCCAACGACGCCTCCCTGATCACCAAGCGCAGCGACTTCTTCTCCGGCCCCACCTCGTCGTTCGAGGAGCTGCCCTGGCGAGACCCCGCCTACACCGAGCATCCGGGGCGGATCTCGAAGGCGAACCTCAGCGCCAACGTCGCCAACCCGCTCTCGGGGAGCGTCGCCGAGCAGCTGGAGGCGGGCATCCACCTGCACTGGGCGCTCCCCGACGGGCTTACGCGCGGCGTGCAGCAGCCCGACGGCACGCTCGCCTTTCCCCCGGTGCCCAACCGCTGGCTGGTCACCCGCATCCTCCAGCGCTCCGGCGAGGTAAGCTCCCGGCAGTGGCTGGTGGAGAGCGACTACCTGATGACGGAGGCGGAGTACACCGGGAACTACTACCCGGCCACGCGCCGCAAGGCCGTTTCGGTCCCGGTGGGATGGGCGCTGGCCGAGGGCAACGACCCGCAACGCGACGGCGGGGCCCTGTACTACCCGCCCTCGCGCCGCATGGGAAAGGTGTTCGAGCTGGGCGCCTGGCAGCCCACCACGTCGCCTCCGGGAACGCCGCCCGACCAGGTGCGGCACCTGGACGAGCTGGAGCGCCGGGCGCACGCCTTCGCGCAGGGCAGCCCGCCCGGCGCGCTGAAGGCGGTGGGCCCCAGCGGACCCGCGTTCGCCGCCTTCTATCCCGACTCGCGCAGCGCGTTCGGCTTCCACGACCGGCTGGAGGACCTGGGCGCGGACCTGGGCTCCGCGGCCTTCCAGGTGTCGTACCAGGTGGTGGGATGGCACAGCCACGCCTCCGACGACCCGCTGCAGTCGCCCCGGCTGGCCCAGGCGCTGGCGAAGGCGAACGCGGACAACGCCAACGCGCCCGCGCCGCGGCGGGTGGACGCCGCGCGCGTGGCCGCCGACACGGTGCGCGAGACCTACCGCTGGAGCTACGACCCGGCGGCGGGCACTCCCTCCCGGTGCGTGTACAGCGGGCAGCTGGCGGGGCTGCGCTGGGACACCACGGGCGCCCTGCCCGGCGATCCCCGCTATCCCCAGTGCTACCTGCAGCCGCTGGGCGACGACCCCACGGTTCGCCTGGCGGTGGGGAGCTCTTCGTCCAGCGCGATGGCGGCGCTGGTGAAGCACGAATGGGCGGAGTGGGCCGGCACCGGGTGGTCGCCCGACGCGGGGCAGGCGTCCGAGATCGGCGAGCGGATCGAGCGGGACCTGGAGTTCCTGATCGACGCGCTGCAGCTGGGCCTCCTTCACCAGCTGGGCACCTCCAACTACCTGCCGCAGCTGGAGCAGGCGCTTCACCGGGCCGAGTTCGGGTCGCTGCAGGGCGGACAGCTCTGGACGATCGGGAGCCGGGCCTCCGCGGCGGACCCGGCCAATCCCGGCCGCTTCAACCCGCCCGAGCCGCAGCTCCCCAGGGACGGAAGCGACCTGGCCGGCAAGCTCGCTACGCTCAACGCCTGCCAGACGCGCCTCGACGCGCTGCTGGGCACCGCCGACAGCTGCCGCAGGCAGATCTTCTCCGACTGGTACCACTACATCGGCGCCGTGGGCTCCGGCGACGCGGACCCGGGCGCAAACGCGCTGAAGGAAGAGCTGAAGGGATACATCAGCCGGCAGGTCCTTGACCTGTGGGCGAAGCTGGACGCGGCCTTCGGCACGAAGGCGGCGCCGAGCGCGGCCACGGCCAACCTCCCCGTGTTCCACAGCGGCGCGGCGGACTACCTGGCGCTGCAGGGCGGGCGCTACACCAGCGCTTCGCCGCTCCCCACGCTGGCTGGGCAGATCGCGGACGCGGCCAACGCCATCCTGGCGGTCCTGCTGGGCACGGGCTACGAGAACTTCGAGCTGCGGCGCGTGGAGCGCCCCCGCTTCTGGCAGCCCAACGAGCCGGTGGTGGTCGCCACGGGCGAGGGGCTGAGGCCGGCGCAGCGCAACGGCACGGCCCGGTACCTCCCGTGCCGCGTGTCCGGGCAGCTCGTGAAGACGCTGGAGGCCACGGCGGGCGGGTCGCGCGCCACGGTGGCGGCGGCCGACGCGGCGGCCTCGGCGGCGCTGGCCGTGCCCGACCTGGCCGCCAACGCGACGCCAGAGTCCGCCGACACGCGCCCGCTGCTGGACCACGTGCGGGCGCTGCGGGGCGAGGCGTGCCTGCTGGACGCCTCGCTGGCGCCCCTGCTGGCGGACAAGCTGGGCGCCATCGGCGGCGGCGCCGTGGCGGCCGACCTGCGGGCGGCGCTGGGCGACGTGGCGGAGCAGATCTCGCGAGCGTGGCGGGCGGGTGCCCCCGAAGGCGCGCCGCTCTCCATCCCCGCGGTGCTGACGGGCCTTTCCGCCACGTCCGGCACGCTCCAGCTCTCCCTCCCCGGCCAGGCGCCGCAGGGGGCCGGGCTCACCGCGCAGCCCGGCGACACGTGGGAGGACCCCTTCCTCCCCCTGTTCCTGGTGTGGAAGGTGAGCTACCGCGCCCCGCAGAAGGGCGCCGCCGCGGGTGCTCAGCGCTACGACCCCGGCTTCGTCACCTCGCGCTTCCAGCTGGACGAGAACACCATCGACCTGGTGCCCAGCGGCGGCGCGGCGCCCACCGAGGCCGGGTCCGCCACGCTGAGCGGCTCCATCCCCCTGTCGTCGCGCGCCGCCGACCCGCTGCTCGACCAGATCCGGCAGTACCTGCAGGAGCACCCGGCGGAGAACCCGCAGCTGCAGGCGGTGATCGAGCACCTGCGCGACAAGCCGCTGCTGTCGCAGGGGCTGAGCGGGATCAACCCGGCGCTGCTGTCGCGCGCGGAGGGGATGCAGCTCACCGTCTTCAACCCGTTCTACGACGCCGAGCCGCCGGCCACCGAGCTGGGCGCCGGCACGGACACGCTGAGCTACGCCAACGTGCTCACGCACTTCGTGGGCTGGGCGGCCGGGGCGCTGGCGGACCAGGTGCCGCTGGGCGAGGCGGGCTTCAACCCGCTGCGCACCGGGTACCTGGACGTGGTGAGCGCGGAGGTGGTGGACGTCTTCGGGCGCAAGCGCCGCGTGGTGGATTCGGGCGCCGCCGCCGACGCGAACAAGGTGGTGGTGGCGCAGCAGCTGAGGCCGCCGGCGGGCGCCACGGCGCAGATCGGGCTCCCCCCGCGGCTGGCCCAGCCGGCGCGGCTGCTGCTGGAGTGGGTGTCCGGCAACGACGGGCGGCTGGTGACCAACTCGCACCCGGCGACCTCGCCCGTCGCGGGGTGGGTAGTGTCCAACTACCTGGACTACAGCCTGATGCTTTTCGCCCCGTCGGGGCAGCCGCTGGGCTCGCTGGGGGTGTTCGGCGCGAAGAGCAGCGTGGCGTGGCAGTCCGCTCCGGGCAACCCGGCGCGGCCGATGGCGACGGACCTGGGCGCGCCGGGGCTGGAGCACTTCCTCAAGTTCGCCACCTTCATCCACGGCCGCCCGCGCGGCTTCTTCGACGCGCTGATGGCCTCCATCGAGAACGCCCACACCTACATCCTTTCCGATGGCGCGGGCGGCGACCAGCCGTACGCCGTGCTGATGGGACGGCCGCTGGCGCTGGTGCGCGCCGAGCTGAGGCTGGAGCTGGCGGGGCTCCCCGCCTTCGACTCGGGGCTCG
>DASVSA010000606.1:0-49375 GCA_036388335.1 Longimicrobium sp.
AGCCGCGGCGCATCCTGGTGATCAAGCTGTCGGCGCTGGGCGACACGCTGCTGATGGTGCCCGCGCTGCGCGAGCTGCGCCGCCGCTATCCCGGCGCCGAAATCGGGATGGTGGGAACGGCCGTGAACCGCGACATCGCCCTGGAGCTGCCGCGGTTCATCGACCGCTTCTTCTGCCTGGACCCCGGGCGGGCGATGCGTGATCCGCGCTACCTGCTGGGCTTCGTGCGCGAGCTGGCGCGCGAGGGGTGGGAGCTGGGCATCGACTTCGACCAGTGGACCAACGTCACTCCGCTGCTCTTGCGCATGGCGCGGGTGCCGGTGAGGATCGGCTTCCGTACGCCCGCGCGCTTCCGCCACCTCCTGTACACGCACACCGAGCCGCGCGACCCGCGCAGCCACGAGGCCGAGAACTTCCTCCGCCTCCTGCGCCCGCTGGGGATCGAGCCGCCCGCGCCCGTGCTGGAGCTGGACGTGCGCCCCGAGGCGGAGGCGCGCGTCCGCGGGCTGCTGCGCGAGGCGGGGTGGAACGGCGCGGACCCGCTGCTGGTGATCCACCCCGGCTGCGGCCACGCCCACCCGCGCGCCTGGCCCGCCGAGCGCTACCGCGAGCTGACCATGCGCCTGGCGGCGGAGGGAAGCACCTTCTTCGTCTTCACGGGCGCGGGGAGCGAGGCGCCCATGGCCGAGTCGCTCGCCGCCTCGGTTCCCGGGCGTGCGGCTGCGCTCACGCGGCTCTCCATCCCCGAGTTCGTCGCCTGCATCTCGCTGGGCGACCTGGTGCTCTCCGGCAACACGGGCGCCATGCACATCGCCGCGGCGCTGGGGCGCGCGCAGGTGTTCCTGGAGGGTCCCAACGACCCCGCGAAGTGGGGCCCCATCAACCCCCGCGCCGTGGGCGTGTTCAGCACCTGCCCCGGTTGCCCCTGCCTGGACATGGGCTGGGAGTTCCACCGCACAGACGGCTTCTGCATGGAGCAAATCCCGGTGGACGAGGTGCACGAAGTGGTGACGCGGGAGCTGATGGGACGAGTGCTCAGTCCTGAGTCCTGAACTGCGGTTCTGCACTTGGCACTCAGGACTTCTCTTCGTCTCTGTGCCTCCGTGTCTCTGTGTGAGCCAGGCTTTTGCTTTGACTGTCACCCGCACCCGGGCTACATTCCGCGTTTTGCGCGCCCGAACTGCTGATCGATGCGAATCCTGAAGTCTTTGCTCAACGCGGCGAGTCCCGATCTCTCCCACTCCCTCCTCCACCAGTACGATTCGCTGCTGGCTCGCGAGGTGATGGGGAGCTGCGACTCGCTGCTGGACGTGGGATGCGGACGGCAGTCGCCGGTGAAGGAGTTCTCGCGCGGGCTCTCGCGCGTGGTGGGAGTGGACCGGCACGTGCCGTACCTGGAGGAGAGCCGCGCCGCCGGCATCCACCACGACTACCGCCAGGGCGACGTGCTGGAGATCGGCGGGCTGTTCGAGCCGGGATCGTTCGACTGCGTGGTGGCGCTGGACCTGATCGAGCACCTTCCCAAGGAAGACGGGCTGCGGCTGATCCCCATGATGGAGCGGATCGCGCGCAAGAAGGTGATCATCTTCACCCCCAACGGCTTCCTGGAGCAGCGGGCGTACGACGACAACTCGCTGCAGGAGCACCTCTCGGGGTGGAGCCCGGCCGAGATGCGCGCGCTGGGCTACCGGGTGATCGGGGTCAACGGGTGGCGCCCGCTGCGGGGCGAGCGGGGGCTGATCCGCTGGCGGCCGGAGTGGATCTGGCGCAAGGTGGCGCTGGCCAGCCAGCTCGTGACGGAGACCCGGCCGGAGAGCGCGTTCCAGATGCTGTGCGTGAAGGACCTCTCCTGAGCGCACCCCCAACGCCCGGCGGCGCGAGCCCCGGGCCAGGAGCTTCGATGCGAGCCCTTTGCTTCTATCTTCCGCAGTACCATCCGATCCCCGAGAACGACGAGTGGTGGGGGCCGGGGTTCACGGAATGGACCAACGTCGCGCAGGCGCGGCCCCGCTTTCCGGGGCACTACCAGCCGCACGTGCCGGCGGACCTGGGCTTCTACGACCTGCGCCTGGAAGAGACGCGCGTCGCGCAGGCCGAGCTCGCGAAGGAGTACGGGATCGGCGGGTTCTGCTACTACCACTACTGGTTCGATGGGCGGCAGCTCCTGGAGCGCCCCTTCGACGAGGTGCTCGCATCCGGGAAGCCCGACTTCCCGTTCTGCCTGTGCTGGGCCAACGGCAACTGGACGCGGCGCTGGGATGGCGCGGAGCACGAAGTCCTCATGCGCCAGGACCCGGACAAGTATGACGCGGTCGCGCACATGGAGTGGCTGGTGCGCGCCTTCAAGGACCCGCGCTACGTGCGCGTGGACGGCCGTCCGCTCTTCCTGGTGTACCAGCCGGGCCACCTCGCCAACCGCGCGGCGGTGATCCGCACCTGGCGCGAGACGGCGGCGCGCCTGGGCGTGCCGGACATCTACCTGTGCGCCGTGCAGAGCCCGGCGGACGACACGGAGTACGCCGAGGCGCTCGCCGACGGCTTCGACGCCATGACGGAGTTCTTCCCCACGGGCCGCTCACTGCTGGCCACGGGGACGGGCGGGGCGCTGGACGCGGCGTGGCGCTTCGCGCGGCGGGCGGCGCAGCGGGTGATGGTGGAGGTGCTGGCGCCGGTGAGGGCCAGGATGCGCGTGCTGAGCTACCGCGCCGTGGTGGAGTACGCCATGAGCCGGCCCGCGGCGGGCGAGCGGGTGTTCCCCTGCGTGATGCCGGGGTGGGACAACTCGGCGCGCCGCCGCTCGGGCGCCACGGTCATCCAGAACGACGACGCGGGGCTCTACCAGAGGTGGCTGGAGCACGCCTGCCGGCGCGTGGCGGGGAACCCGGCGGACGAGCAGATCGTCTTCATCAACGCCTGGAACGAGTGGGCCGAGGGGTGCCACCTGGAACCCGACCTCCGCAACGGGCGCCGCTTTTTGGAAGCCACCCGCGACGCCCTGGCTCCCTACGCGCAGCCGGCCGCGCGCCGGGCCCCCTCCGCGCCGCGCGCGGCGGGAGTGGCGTGAAGCCCCGGCGGTGAGCGTGCCCCGGCTCTCGATGGCGGTGGCCCTGTGCACCTTCAACGGGGCCTCCTTCCTGCGCGCGCAGCTCGAGAGCATCGCCGCGCAGGAGCGCGCGCCCGACCTGCTGCTGGTGGTGGACGACGCTTCGTCCGACGATTCCGCGGAGATCGCGCGGGAGTTCGGGCGGGGCGCCGCGTTTCCCGTGCGCGTGGTGGTGAACGAGCACACGCTGGGCTTCGCGGCCAACTTCGGGCGGGCGATCGGGCTGGCCGGCGGCGACGTGGTGGTGCTGTGCGACCAGGACGACGTGTGGCACCCGGCCAAGCTCGCCCGCATGGAGGCCGCCTTCGAGCGCGCGCCCGAGGCCGGCGTGGTGTTCAGCGACGCGGAGCTGGTGGATGCAGAGCTGGCGCCCCTGGGCGAGCGGCTGTGGGACGCGGTGGGCCTCACCCCCGCGCGCAGGCAGGCGTTGAGCGAGGGGCGCGGCTTCGACCACCTGGTGGGCCGCACGCTGGTGACGGGGGCCACCATGGCCTTCCGCGCCTCGTTCCGCGACCTGGTGCTCCCCGTCCCCGCCGGCGTGGAGCACGACGCCTGGATCGCGCTCCTCGTCTCGGCGGTCGCGGGGATCGAGCCGATCGCGGAGCCGCTGGTGCTGTACCGGCAGCACGGGGGCAACGCCATCGGGGCGCGGCGCGTGGGGCTGGTGCGCCGGGCCGGACGCGCGCGGGCGGTGAGGGCCAAGGGGCTGCGGGCGCGCCACGCCCGCAACGCCGCCGCGCTGGAGCGCCTCACGGCGTGGGGCGCCGACGCGGCCCTCCTCAAGACGCTGCGCGACTCGGTGGAGCACCTGCAGGTGAGGATGGAGCTGGCGGGCCACGCGCGCACCCACCGGCTGCGCGAGGTGGCGGGGGAGCTGGCCCGCCGCCGCTACGCCCGCTACAGCGAAGGCGTATCCAGCGCGCTGCGCGACCTGTGGGCGTGACGGCGATGAAGGTGTGCGTGGTGGTGGTGAACTGGAACGGCTGGGCGGACACGCTGGAGTGCCTGGAGAGCCTGCTGCGCTGCGAGCCCGGCGGCTTCACGGTGGTGGTGTGCGACAACGGCTCGGGCGACGGCTCGGCGCAGCGCATCCGCGACTGGGCGGAGGGGCGGCTGGAGGTGGCGGTTCACCCCGGCAGCCCGCTCCGCCCCCTCTCGTTTCCCCCCCTCCCCAAGCCCGTCCCCTACGTGGAGTACGGCCGCGCCGAAGCCGAGCGCGGCGGCGGCCCCGCGGACCCGGCCCTGGTGCTGGTGAGCACGGAGGAGAACCTGGGCTTCGCGGGCGGCAACAACGTGGGGATCCGCTACGCGCTGGCCCGCGGCGGCTTCGACTACCTCTGGCTCCTCAACAACGACACCGTGGTGAGGCCCGACGCGCTGCGGAAGCTCGTGGAGGAGGCGGAGCGGAACCCGGAGGCGGGGATCATCGGCTCCACCCTCCTGTACTACGACCGGCCAGACACGGTGCAGACGCTGGGCGGCGGCACCTACAACTGGTGGCTGGGGCTCCCCCGGCACATCGGCGCGGACTCCGCGGCGGACGGGGCGCCGCGGGGTCCACGCCCCGAGATGAGCTACGTGGTGGGCGCGTCGATGCTGGTGCGCGCCTCGTTCGTGCGCGAGGTGGGGCTGCTGAGCGAGGAGTACTTCCTGTACTTCGAGGAGCTGGACTGGGCGGCGCGGGCGCGCGGGCGCTACACGCTGGGGTACGCTCCCGATTCCGTGGTGTATCACCGCGAGGGGAGCTCCACGGGCGGCAAGGCGAGCGGGGTGAAGAGCCGCGTGGCGGACTACCACTTCTACCGCAACCGCGTGCGCTTCACCCGCAAGTTCGCGCCGGCTCTGCTCCCGGCCGTCCACCTTTCGCTCCTCTTTCCCATCGCCCGGCGCGCCGGGCGCGGGCAGTGGGACCACGTACGCATGCTCGCCAAGCTCTGGTTTACCGCGTGAGAGACGCGCTGCTCATCTTCTGGGTCGCCACCATGGGGGCGGACCGCATCGACCTGCTGGGGGGCAGGGGGCCCATCACGCTCCCGCCGTACCTGGTGCTGATGCCGCTCGTGGTGCTCCTGGAGGTGCCCGCGCTGATGTCCATGCGGCACGTGGAGTTCCGCAGGGAGGGGCAGGTGTACCTCCTGCTGGCCACCATTCTGGGGTCGATGGCGATGGCGTCGGCGGTGGGGAGCAGCGAGCCGGGGCTCTCGGCCAAGCGCGCTTCGCTCCTCGTCTTCCAGCTCTACGCGCTCCTGTTCGTGGCGGTGGTGCTCAAGAACCGGCCGGACGCGGGCAGCATCCTGGTGCGCGGCGCGTGGCTGGGGCTGTCGATCAGCTTCGTGTTCAACGTGCTGCAGGTGGCGGTGTGGCTCAACAACCCGTCCGCGCCGCCGGGCGGCGTCATCGACCTGGTGCCGGGGCAGTTCGGCTCGCTGATGCCGCGCCCGGGCGGGCAGACGCTGGACCCCAACCGGGGCGGGATGGTGTTCGTGGTGTTCCTCTTCATCCTCTACCGCTTCGGCCGCCCGTCGCGGGCGAGGCGCTGGGCCACCTTCGGCACGGTGCTGTCCCTCATCATCACCCTCTCGCGCTCCGCGGCGCTGGGGGCGATGGGAACGCTGGGGACGGTGCTGATGGAGCGCCGCCGGCTGCGCATCACGCCCGGCCGCGTGGCGGGCTTCCTCACCGCCGCCACCGTGGGGACGCTGGCCATCGTCATCATCCCCGGTGCATCGGAGCTGATGGGGATCCTGCTGGCGCCCATCACGGAGCGGTTCTCGGTGAACGACAGCGGCAACAGCCTCCACTTCCAGCTCATCGAGCGGGCGCTGGAGGTAGCGGGGCGGAGCTGGAAGAACTCGCTGTTCGGCATCGGCTACGGCAACTCGCCCACGGTGCTCACCGACCTCCTCCCCGGCACCCGCTACGCGAACTTCCACTCGCTGTACGCCACGCTGCTGGCGGAGATGGGGATCATCGCGCTGATGGCCGGGCTGGCGATGATGCTGTACCCGGCCGTGCGCAAGAACCCGTTCCGCCCGGTGGCGGTGGGCTTCCTGTTCTTCAACGTGTTCTACCAGCTCGTGTCCGAGCCGTCGTTCTGGCTCGTTCTCTCGTGCGCGTGGGTGGGAGTGGGCGCCGACGCCCCCAAGCCGGCGCCCGGCCCCCGCGGCGCTCCGCCGCTGGCGCGCGCGAACGCAGGCGCGAGCTGATCCGCCTTTCTGATCACCGGAGTCTCCGTATGATGGACCTGATGCCGAACAACCGCCGCACTCAGCCGTTCCTCGCCGCGCTCGCGCTCGTCCTGCTGCTGGCCGCGGGATGCGCGGACATCGTGAAGCCGCAGTACCGGTTCTCGGAGGTGCGCGTGGTCATCACCGACGACCAGGGGCGGGGAGTGCCCGCGGCGGCGGTGTCGCTGTACAACGGGGCCTACCAGATGGGCAGCGGCATCACCGGCCCCACGGGCGAGCACGTCTTCACCGAGGTGGCGGCGGGGTCGTACGGGGTGTCCATCCATCCCAACCCGTACTACGAGTTCCGCCCCGGCGACCGCAACTACGTAGACACGCTCCGCATCGGCCAGGGAGAGCGGCGCGAGCTCTCCTGGGTGCTGCGCTATGTCGGTCCGTGACGTGATGGCGCGCAACCCGTCCAGGAGCGAATAAATTCGCCGCTGGACCTGCGCGAAGACCGCCTTCGCGGTCTGTGTCTTCCGCCGGCGCTCAACCGTACAGTCCCCGCAGGGGACTTCGCATGGTTCCAGCGGCGAATTCATTCGCTCCCTGGGGCCCCTCGGCGACTGCCGCCGTTTCAACCGGATTTCGTAGCACACAGAGGCACGGAGATGACCTGATCTCCGTGCCTCTGTGCCTCTGTGTGAGCCCCGCCGTTTAGACCAGCCGACCGTTCAGCACGTCGTTGAGAAGCACGCCGGCCACGGGCGCCCGCGAGAGGCGGAGCTGCTCGAGGGCCTGCTCCAGCGCGTCGCGGTCCGTCATCCCCGGGCGCACCACGAGGAGCGTGGCGTCCACGGACTTGCCCAGCACCGCGGCGTCCGTGAGCCCCGAGAGCGAGGGCGCGTCGAAGATCACCACGTCGTACAGGCCGCGCATCTCCTGCACCAGCGCACGCATCCGCAGCGAGCCGAGGAGCTCGGCCGGATTGCGGGGCGGCGCGCCGGCCGGGAGGAGGTACAGCGGCACGTCGGACTCGTCCATCATCACCTCCAGCACCGCCTCGGAGAGCGGCGCGCGCCCCAGAAGCGTCTCGGCGAAGCCGGGCTCCGGCCGCACGCCGAAGAGCGCGTTGAGGCGCCCGGCGCGCAGGTCCGCATCCACGAGGAGGGTGCGGGTGCCCTGCTGCGCCAGCGTCACCGCCAGGTTGGCGGCGCTGGTGGACTTGCCCTCACCGGCGCGCGCGCTGGTGACCACCACCGTGCGGGGAGTCTCCTCCGGCACCGACGAGTGGGTGAGCGAGGTGCGCAGCGCGCGGTACGCCTCGGAGGCGGGGTGCCGCGGGTCCGAGCGGGCGATCAGGCGGTCCGGGCCGGCGGGGAGCACGGCGCGCGGCATCCCCACGGTGATGCTGCGGCGCGGCGCCGGGCGGATGCGCGGGATGGAGCCGAGGACGGCCAGCCCGCCCGTGGCCTCCGACGCGTCACGCGAGGAGCGCACCGTGGGGTCCACCATGTCGCGCGTGATGGCGCCGGCCACTCCCATCATCAGCCCCAGCACCACCGAGAGCACCAGGTTGAGCAGCGGCTGCGGCGACGAGGGCCGGTGGGCCACCAGGCCGTAGTCCACCACCTGCGCCGCGTCCTGCGTGACGGCCTCGGTGATCTCGGCTTCCTTGAGGCGCGCCTGCAGGAGCAGGTACACCTCGTTGAGCAGCTTCACGTCGCGCGTGAGGCGGACGAACTGCATGTCCAGGCCGGGCATGCTGGCCATCTCCGCGTCCACGCGGGCGATGGCCTGGTCCGCCGAGGCGAGCTGCAGGTCCAGGCTGCGCAGGTGGTCGTCGGCGATGCGCAGGAGCTGCTGCTCGATGCCCGTGATGCGCGAGGAGAGGAGCTTGACGTCCTCGTCCTCGTCCGTGCGGCGCCCCAGGAGCACGGCCCGCTCGTTGTCCAGCGCCGTGAGCGTGTTGAGAAGGGTGCCGACCGTGGGGTTCCTCATCAGGGGCGGGAACGACGCCAGCTTGCGGTACGCCGATGTGCTGGCGCCGCGCGGGGCGCCGCGGATGTCCGCCAGCAGCTGGCGCAGCGACGCCTGCTCCACGCGCATGTCGTCGAAGCGCCCGCGCATCTCGCCCGAGCGCCGGATCTCCTGCTCCGCCTCCGCCTCGGGCGCCAGCACGCGCGCGCTCTCGCGGAAGGTGCGCAGGCGGTTCTCGGCCTCGGCCAGGCGCACGCGGTAGCTCTCCACCTGCTCGCGGAGCACGGTGGCGCTGCTGCGCGACTCCCCGGTGCTGGTGGTGCGCTTGTAGGCGATGAACCCGTCCGCCAGGCCGTTCACCACCGCCGCCGCCACCTCGGGATCCTTGTGCCGGTACCCCACCTCCACCAGCCGCGAGCCGGACTCCTGCCGGTCCACCACCAGCTCGTCCTGCAGCTCGTCCACCGCCTCGCGGAAGGGGCGGATCTCGAACTTCACCGTCTCCGGCGCGCTCGACTTCAGCTCGGGGCTCAGCGCAAGCGTCACGCCGCCCACGCTGAACGGCGTGCCGATCTCCACCCGCCCCGGCAGCGCCACCTTCTCCTTGCTCTCCTCCACCCGGGCCGCGTAGCTGCCGTCCGCCTGCCGGTCCAGCCGGTACACGCCCACCGCGCGGTCGCGCGGGGCGGCCACCACCTTGAGCACCTCGCTGCGCGGGAGGCGCGGCGACAGGAGCTCCACCTGAAGCCCCACCGCCTCCGCCACGGGGTCGGCCATGCGCCGGCTGCGCATCACCCCCAGCTCCGTGTCCACGTCGTCGGCGCCCAGGCCGGTGAGGGCCCCCAGGTCCGCGATGTCGCCGAGCTGCTCCAGCATCCCGCCGGCCGAGCTCTTCTCGGCCACGATGCGGAGCGCGGCCTCGGACTCGTACACGGGCGACATCCAGAACGTGAGCGCCATGGTGAGCGCCACGGCCCCCGCCGTGATCCCGGCCACCAGGCCGCGCCGCCTGCGGAGCGTGCCCCAGAGGTCACGCAGGCTGGTATCGGCGGAGGCGCGGGAGCTTCCCGGCGCGTACGTCGGTTCGGTCATCGGTTCCCTGCGGTGGGCGAATTGCGCATCTGGTTGGCAATCATAAACATAGGTGAACTCCGTCCCCCCATCAACCCCGGGGCCGCGGCAGCGCGGGGCTCACCGACAGCACGAACGACGAGAGGTTGACGTCGACGGCGTCGAAGTCGTCGAAGGCGCGGGCCGTGTTCTGGAAGAGCCAGTTGAGCCGGCGGCCGAACGAGTACTCGCCCGCCACCTCCCACCCCCGCACGCGCCCCGCCGCCCTGAGCCCCACCACTCCCTGCACGTCGTGCCCGCGCGGGTTGCGGGTGTAGATCCGCTCAAGCGCGTCCTCGTTCCAGCGGGTGCGCTCGGCGAACACGCCCAGGCGCCAGTCGCCGCGCAGGTAGTCGGCCGCCACCCATTGAGCCGACGAGCCGGGCCCGACGGCGGCGCCCAGCACCCGGCCGCGGTTGGTGTACCCCTGCGGGACGTTGAAGCTGGTGTAGAACGAACGCTGGGACCGATCCCGGACAGCGTCGTTCTGCTCCAGGTTGGTGAGCTCGCCCTGCAGGCGCACGCGCCCCGCCCGCGCGCCCGTCGCCACCCACTGCACCCCCACCATGTATCCCGCGGTGGCCTCGGGGGCCGTGACCAGCTCGCGCACCGAGCCGAAGCCCTCCTGCCGCGCCCACTCGCCGTACATCTCGAAGCCGCTTGCCGGGAACACCCAGCGCCCGAACAGGGAGAAGAGCTGGTCCGACCTCCCCGCCGCCGCCATCATCTCGGGCGGCGTCGGGGCCTCCGGGTGCCGCACCGGCAGGAGCACGTCCAGGAAGCGCAGCGGCGCGGCCAGGCGGGTGCCCGTGCGGTACACCGCGCGGGTGGCGCCCAGCGTGAGCCCCGGCTCCCCGCGCGGCGTGAAGGCGAGCGCCAGAGCGGCGATGGTGCGCCCCTCGTCCCTGCTGTCGAAGTAGGACGACTGGGAGAGCGCTCCCGCCACCCAGCGGCCCTGCAGCGTGCCGTACCGGGTGCGGAGCCCCTCCGGCGAGGTGCGCACGAACAGGTGCGGGAAGCCCGGCGCGTTGTTGCTCATCAGCAGCGCGTTCCTCATCCCCGGCCCCCACCACAGGCTCTCGGTCGCCACCCCGGCCGCGAACTGCCCCACGTCCGCCGTCAGCGAGCTCTGGCCGGGCGACAGGCTCGTGACCGGGTCGTTGCCGAAGCGCAGCGGCGTGTCGAGCGACGAGGCGCGGCCGTGGAACGGATGCGCGAACGAGCTGCGCCCCTCGCTGGCGGGAGAGGGGATGCGCTGGAAGTCGCGGTTCTGCGTGTACGCCAGCTCCGGCGCCGCGATCAGCGTGAGCCGGCCCATGCGCGCGCGGATGCCGCCCACCACGTGGAACCCCGCGCCGCGCCCGCTCCACGCCATCCCCTGGTTGGCGCTCACGGGGAGGTACGAGTTGTAGACGGTGCGCAGGTGGGGGCGCAGGATGTAGACGCGCCCCTCGACGAGGGCCGGGGCCGCGTACGACGACACGGAGCGGACCAGATGCCCCTGCGACGGCGCCTCTCCCAGGAGCTGCGCCGTGCGCAGCCGGTCTTCCGCCGGGCTGCCGATGGGCACCCACTCCGACGCGGCCGAGTCGAGCGCGGCGGCGGCCCGGGGAGCGGCGGCGGTGTCGGGAGCCTGGGCGGCGAGCGAGACGGGGCCGGAGACCAGCGCCAGGGCGAGAGCGAGCTTCTTCTTCATCACCATCCGTTGATTGAAAAAACGGGGCTCACACAGAGACACAGAGACACGGAGGAGCGCTCTCTCTGTGTCTCCGTGCCTCTGTGTGAGACTGCCGTTCCCCGTCGCCCACTGGAAATGTTCGGCGATGGAGGATAACATTCCGTCCCCCCGCGGTCCACAGCCCGCGGGTGTCCGTGCGGGTTCATACTGGAAGGACGGCAGCATTGATGGCACGTCACAACGCTTTCCTCGGCGCCGTCGGGGCCACCCTCGCGCTCGCGGCGCCCGCCGCCGCGCAGGCGCCCATCGACGTCCGGGGCGAGGTCTTCGTGGGCTCCGAGGCGGAGGCCTACCTGCGCGTGCTGCAGGTGGGCGGCCGCGGCGGCGATTACCCGTGGTCCATCCGCGGCTTCTCGCCGCGCGAGGTGTCGCGGCTGGCGCCCGCCGATTCGGCGCACGCCTGGGCGCGGCGCTACCGCTTCACCCGCGACAGCGCGGGCGGAGGCGGGCTGCGCCTGGTGCGCCCGCAGGCGCAGGCCATCGCCAACTCCACCATGCCGTACGGCGCCAACGACGGCCCCATCTGGGCCGGCCGGGGGCTTACCGTGGCGGCCGAGGCCGGGGTGTCGCTGGAGCGGGGGCCGTTCTCGCTCACCATCGCCCCCATGGTGTTCCTGGCGCAGAACGCCGGTTTCGAGCTGGAGGACAACGGCGCGGGCGGGCAGCTCCAGTTCGCGGACGTCGAGGGGCCCCTGCTGATCGACCTGCCGCAGCGCTTCGGCGACGGGCCGTACGGCCGGGTGGACCCGGGGCAGAGCACGCTGCGGGTGGACGCGGGGATCTTTGCCGCCGGGGCCTCCACCGCCAACCAGCACTGGGGCCCGGCGGCCGACCTGCCGCTGATCCTGGGCAACAACGCGGGCGGGTTCCCCCACGTGTTCGCCGGCTCCGCGCGCCCCGTGAACGTGGGGGTCGGGCGCATCCACGGGCGCCTGGTGTGGGGACGGCTGGACCAGTCGCGCTACACCGTCAACGTGGAGCCGCGGCGCTTCATGTCGGGCGCGGTGGCCGTGTTCACGCCGCGCGGCCTCCCCACGCTGGAGCTGGGGGCCACGCGCTTCTTCAACACGGTGTGGCCCGCGGACGGGCTGGACGCCTCCAACTTCACCAAGCCGCTGGAAGGCTTCCTCAAGAACAGCCTGGGCGGGGGCGAGGTGGACGGCGGCGACTTCGACAACCAGCTCGCCTCCGTCTTCTTCCGCTGGTACCATCCGCGCGCCGGGGTGGAGGTGTACGGCGAGTACGCGCGCGAAGACCACAACGCCGACGTGCGCGACCTGCTGCTGGAGCCCGACCACGACTCCGGGTACACGCTGGGCGCCCGGCGCGTGTGGGCGCGGGCGGACGGCTCGCTGGTGTCGCTGCGCGGCGAGCTGATGAACGCGCGCGTCACCCACCTGGTGCTGGTGCGCCCGCAGGTGCCGTTCTACAACCACTTCGCCGCGCGCCAGGGACACACGCAGCGCGGGCAGCTCCTGGGGGCCAGCAGCGGCTACGCGGGGGGAGGGTCGGTGGTGGCGCTGGACCGCTACACGCGGCGCGGGCGCACCTCGCTCACCTTCACGCGCACGCTGCGCGACTATGGGTCGCCGTACTCGCCCGGCCCGGGCACCGGGCCGCGGACGGAGGTGACGCAGGCGGTGGGCGTGGAGGCGCTCCGCTTCATGGGGCGCTTCGACGTCACCGCCGGCGTCACGGGCGCGTACCAATTGGACCGCCGGGCGGGCGGCGACCGGTTCAACCTGAACACCGTGCTGCGGGTGCGCCTTGGCCTGTGAAGCCGCTCTCCCGATAGAGGAACCGACGTGCTGACCTGCCTTCGAATGCTGGCGCTGGCGGCGGCGCTGGCGCTGGGCCATGCCCCGGCGCGCGCCCAGACGTCCCCGGAGCCCCCGGCGGGCCCCGCATCCGCCGACTCGCTGTACGCCCTGCGGCCGGGAGACCTGCTGCAGATCCGCATCTGGCGGGAGCCGGACCTGAGCGGCGAGTTCCAGGTGGACCCCAACGGCGTGGTGACGCTTCCCAAGCTGGGGGAGCGCCGCGTGGCGGGGGTGCCGCTGGGCGAGCTGAGGGACCGGCTGCTGGCCGACTACCGCGTGAGCCTGCGCAACCCCTCCATCACCCTCACGCCGCTGCGGCGGGTGCAGGTGCTCGGCCACGTCAACCGGCCCGGCATCTTCAACGTGGACCCCACGCTCACGCTCACCGGGCTGCTGGCGCTGGCGGGCGGCGCCAACGCGGCGGGCGACGTGCGGCGCATCAACCTGGTGCGCGACGGGCAGATCGTGCGCGAGCGGGTGACGGAGGGCGCCACGCTCACCACGCTGGACGTGCGCTCCGGCGACCAGCTCTTCGTGGGCGAGCGCTCGTGGCTCAACCGGAACAGCGCCTTCCTGGTGGGCGCGCTGATCTCCACCGCCACCACCATCCTCGTGACGGTCATCTCCCGGTGGGGCACTTGAGCGGGGCGGCACGGACGCGGCGGACCGGCCTCTCCGTTCGATGAACCGCACCGTTCTCGTGACCGGCGGCGCCGGCTTCATCGGCTCGGCGCTGGTGCGGCACCTGCTGGCGCGCACGGAGCACCGCGTGGTGAACGTGGACAGCCTCACCTACGCCGGCAACCTCCACTCGCTGGCGCCCGTGCTCCCGCACCCGCGCCACGCCTTCGAGCGGGTGGACATCCGTGACGCGGACGAGGTGGCGCGCGTCTTCGCCCAGCACCGGCCGGACGCGGTGATGCACCTGGCGGCCGAGTCGCACGTGGACCGCTCCATCGAGGGGGCGGCGCCCTTCATCTCCACCAACGTGGTGGGGACGTACGTGCTGCTGGACGCGGCGCGCCGGCACCGCGAAGCGCTGGCGGGCGACGAGCGCGAGCGCTTCCGCTTCCTCCACGTGTCCACCGACGAGGTGTTCGGCTCGCTGGGCGCGGAGGGGAAGTTCACCGAGAGCACGCCGTACCAGCCCAACTCGCCCTACTCGGCCAGCAAGGCGTCGTCGGACCACCTGGCGCGGGCGTGGCACCACACGTACGGCCTTCCCGTGCTGGTGACCAACTGCTCCAACAACTACGGGCCCTACCAGTTTCCCGAGAAGCTGATCCCCGTGGTGATCCTCAGCGCGCTGGCGGGGCGGCCCATCCCGGTGTACGGCACGGGCGGCAACGTGCGCGACTGGCTGTTCGTGGACGACCACGTGAGGGCGCTGGTGGACGTGCTGGAGCGCGGGCGGCCGGGGGAGACGTACAACGTGGGCGGCGACAGCGAGCGCAGCAACCTGGAAGTGGTGAAGACCATCTGCGGCATCCTGGACGAGGTCGCGCCCGGCGCGGCGAGCTACGAGTCGCTCATCACCTTCGTGAAAGACCGGCCCGGGCACGACTGGCGCTACGCCGTGGACACCTCCAAGATCCGCGCGGAGCTGGGCTGGCGGCCCGCCGAGACCTTTGAGAGCGGGCTGCGGCGCACGGTGGCGTGGTTCCTGGAGAACGGCGAGTGGTGCCGGCGCGTGATGGACGGCTCGTACCAGCTGGAGCGGCTGGGGCTGGTGGGGGAAGGAGTATGAACGTTCCTCTCCGTGGCTCCGTGCCTCTGTGTGAGACCGCCGTTCGTTTTCCGCACCCGAAGCCTGGGCTGGCATGAAGGGGATCATCCTGGCCGGCGGCTCCGGCACGCGGCTGTACCCGATCACGCGGGTGGTGAGCAAGCAGCTCCTCCCCGTGTTCGACAAGCCGATGATCTACTACCCGCTCTCTACGCTGATGCTGGCGGGGATCCGGGAGATCCTGGTGATCTCCACCCCCGGCGACCTGCCGCGCTTCCGCGAGCTGCTGGGCGACGGCGAGCAGTGGGGGGTGAGGTTCGAGTACGCCGAGCAGCCGGCCCCCGAGGGGCTGGCGCAGGCCTTCACCATCGGCCGCGAGTTCGTGGGCGGCGACCCGGTGGCGCTGATCCTGGGCGACAACATCTTCTACGGCCACGGGCTCACCGAGATGCTGCAGCGGGCGGTGGCGCGCCCCGCGGGGGCCACCGTGTTCGGCTACCACGTGCGCGACCCGGAGCGCTACGGCGTGGCCGAGGTGGACGCCGCGGGGCGGGTGCTCTCCATCGAGGAGAAGCCCCACGAGCCGAAGTCGCCGTACGCCGTCACGGGGCTGTACTTCTTCGACAACCAGGTGGTGGAGATCGCCGCCGCGCTCCGCCCCTCGGCGCGCGGCGAGTACGAGATCACCGACGTGAACCTGGAGTACCTGCGCCGCGGGCAGCTGCGCATGGAGCTGCTGGGGCGGGGGATGGCGTGGCTGGACACGGGCACCCACGAGTCGCTGCAGCAGGCCAGCAACTTCATCGAGACCATCGAGAAGCGGCAGGGGCTCAAGGTCGCGGCGCCGGAGGAGATCGCCTTCCGCGCCGGGTTCATCGACGACCGGCAGCTCCGCCGGCTTGCCGAGCCGCTGCTGAAGAGCGGCTACGGAGAGTACCTCCTGGAGATCCTGGACGGGCGGCCCCACGGATGAATGTGCAAGAAACCGGGCTTCCGGGCGTTCTGCTCGTGCAGCCCCCCGTTTTCCGCGACGCGCGCGGCTTCTTCCGCGAGACGTGGCGGGCCGACCAGTACGCCGGGATCGGCATCACGGGGCCTTTCGTGCAGGACAACGTCTCGCTTTCCGCGCGCGGCGTGCTGCGCGGGCTCCACTTCCAGGAGCCGGGCGCGCAGGGGAAGCTGGTGTGCGTGCTGCGCGGCGAGGTGTGGGACGTGGCGGTGGACGTGCGCGCGGGCTCTCCCACCTTCGGCCGCTGGACGGGGTACCCCCTGTCGGCCGAGAACGGGTGGCAGCTCTGGATCCCGGAAGGGTTCGCCCACGGCTTCGTGGTCACCAGCGACGAGGCGCTCTTCGCCTACAAGTGCACCGCCCCCTACCGCCCCGAGGCGGAGGGCACGGTGCTCTGGAACGATCCCGACCTGGGGATCGAATGGCCCGCCGTGGAGCCCGTGGTCTCGTACAAGGACGAGCGCGGGGTGCGCCTGCGCGACATCCCGCGGGAGCGCCTGCCGCGCTGGAATCCGTGAGCCGGCCGCGCATCCTGCTCACCGGGGGCACGGGGCAGGTGGGGTGGGAGCTGGCCCGCGCGCTGGCCCCCATGGGCGAGGTGCTGGCCCCCGGGCGCGCCGCGCTGGACCTGGCCGACCCCGCGGCCATCCGCCGCGCCTTCCGTGACGCGGCTCCCGCGCTCGTCGTCAACGCCGGTGCCCACACGGCGGTGGACCGGGCCGAGAGCGAGCCGGAGCTGGCCCACGCGCTCAACGCCACCGCCCCCGGCGTGCTGGCGGGGGAGGCCGCCCGGACGGGGGTGCCAATGGTGCACTTCTCCACGGACTACGTGTTCGACGGGAGCAAGGGCGCGCCGTACGGGGAAGACGACCCCACGCGTCCGCTGGGCGTGTACGGCGCCACCAAGCGCCAGGGCGAGGAAGCGGTGGGCGCGGCGGGCGGGATGCACCTGGTGCTGCGCACCAGCTGGGTGTACGGCACGCGGGGGCACAACTTCATGCTCACCATCCTGCGCATGGCGCGGGAGCGCGACGAGCTGCGCGTGGTGAGCGACCAGGTGGGCGCCCCCACCTGGAGCCGGATGCTGGCCGAGGCCACCGCCGCCATCCTCGCCCCCTTTCGCGCCGGGGCCGGATGGGCGATCCCGCCGGAGAAGTGCGGCGTGTACCACCTGGCGGCGCGCGGGGAGACGAGCTGGCACGGCTTCGCCGAGGCGATCCTGGCCGCCGACCCCGCCCGCGCGGAGCAGCGCTGCCGCCGCGTGGTGGCGATCTCCAGCGAGGAGTATCCCACGCCCGCCCCGCGCCCCCGCTACTCCGTGCTGGCCACGGAGCGCGCCGAGACGGCGTTCGGCGTGGAGCTCCCCCACTGGCGGGAGCAGCTGGGGCTGTGCCTGGGGTAAAGGGGCTGTAACGGGGGTGTGACGCCTGGGCCCGTTCGCGGGTCAGACGTTTGCGGCGTGCGCGGAAGCCTATACTCCGCAGCGCGTGATGGTTACATTCGAGGATTGTTTCAGGGCCCGCACCGGGTGCCTGGCACGTACCGCTCAACCGCTCGGAAGTTTGATGACTGCCGCCAACCCGCTCCACACGAAGTTCGACGAACGCACGGCCGTGGTAGGCGTGATCGGCCTCGGCTACGTGGGACTCCCGCTCGCGGTGGAGACCGCCCGCAGCGGATACCGCACCCTCGGCTTCGACGTCGCCGACGCGGCGGTGCAGGGGATCAACGCCGGGCGAAGCCACATCCAGGACGTCTCGTCCGACATGCTCGCCGCCTTCGTGGGCGAGGGCCTCCTCTCCGCCACTACCGACATGGGCCGGCTGGGCGAGTGCGACGCGGTGTCGATCTGCGTCCCCACCCCGCTCAGCAAGACCAAGGACCCGGACCTGTCGTACGTCGTCTCCGCCGCTCACGCGGTGGCGGCCACGCTGCGGCCGGGGCAGCTGGTGATCCTGGAGTCCACCACCTACCCGGGCACCACGCGCGAAGTGGTGCTCCCCATCCTGGAAGAGGGCGGGCTGGTGGCGGGCGAGGACTTCTTCCTCTGCTTCTCGCCCGAGCGCGTGGACCCGGGCAACCCGCACTGGCACACGCGCAACACGCCCAAGGTGCTGGGCGGCGTCACGCGCGCCTGCCTGGATGCGGGAACGGCGCTGTACGGGCGCGTGTTCGACACCATGGTGCCGGTGGAGAGCGCCGAGGCGGCGGAGCTGGTGAAGGTGTACGAGAACACCTTCCGCATGATCAACATCGCCCTGGCCAACGAGCTGGCGCAGGCGTGCGACAAGCTGGGGGTGGACGTGTGGGAGGTGATCGAGGCGGCGGCCACCAAGCCGTTCGGCTTCATGAAGTTCACCCCGGGCCCGGGCCTGGGCGGCCACTGCATCCCGCTGGACCCGCACTACCTGTCGTGGAAGATGAGGACGCTGCAGTACAAGACGCGCATGATCGAGCTGGCCAGCGAGATCAACGCGGAGATGCCGGAGTACGTCGTCCGCAAGGTGGCCGACGCGCTGAACGGCGCGCGCAAGTCCGTGAACGGCAGCCGCGTGCTGGTGATGGGCGTGGCGTACAAAAAGGACATCGACGACCTGCGCGAGAGCCCGGCGCTGGACATCATCGGGCTGCTGCAGGGGCGCGGCGCCGAGGTGACGTACCATGACCCGTTCTGCCCCTCCATCCAGGACGACGGGCACACGGCGCTGCGCGGCCTGCCCATGCACAGCGTGGAGCTCACGCCCGAGCTGCTGGAGGCCACCGACGCCGTGGTGCTGGTGACGGACCACACCGGGGTGAACTACTCCGTGGTGGCCGAGCACGCGCCGCTGGTGGTGGACACGCGCGGGGCCATGCGCGCCGTATCCGGCCGCGCCACCGTGGTGGGCCTCTCGGGCCCCGTGTCCAACAACGGCGCGGCCATGCCGCGCCTCTCCATGGCGCAGGCGCACTAGGAGCGGCTCCAGCCATCCGCTGGCGGGGGCGAAGTGACTGCTGGGCGCCGGAGAACGTCATGCTGGAGCCCGGCAGTCCTGTTGATGCACCGGGGAAGCCGTTGCCGGTGAACGAGTTGGTCCGGCACCCGGCGGTGGGGCGGCGCGGCACCCGCCGGCGCGTGGCGGGTTGCCCCCGGCGGCGGGGCGGGCTAGTTTTCGCGGCTTGGCAGCGAGCGGGCGCGGGTCGCCCACAAGTTCATTCATCTGTTCGGGGCTAATTAACTTCAGCATGAGCTCGATCGATCCAGTGGGCGAGAACCACGGGCCCGCGCAGCGGTGCCGCCGCGCGCCGGCGAGCGCGCGCCGGGCGGTTCGCCGTAGCGCCAGGCCAGCCTCCGGGACGGTCCGCGCATGAGCCGCATACTCGTCACGGGGGCGGCGGGTTTCATCGGGTCCCACGTGGCGCAGCGCCTGGTGGCCCGCGGCGACGAAGTGGTCGGCCTCGACAATCTCAACGCGTATTACGACGTCCGCCTGAAGGAAGCTCGCCTGGAGCGCCTGGCGCCGCTGGACGGGTTCCGCTTCGTGCGCGGGGACATCGCGGACCGCGATGCCGTGGCGGAGCTTTTCGCGGAGGAGCGGTTCGACCGGGTGGTCAACCTGGCCGCGCAGGCCGGGGTGAGGTACTCGCTCACCCATCCGCACGCGTACCTGGAGAGCAACATCACGGGGTTCCTGAACATCCTCGAAGGGTGCAGGCACCACGAGGTGGAGCACCTGGTGTACGCGTCGTCGTCGTCCGTGTACGGCGCCAACACGGCCATGCCGTTCTCGGTGCACGACACGGTGGACCACCCGGTGAGCCTCTACGCCGCCACCAAGAAGGCCAACGAGCTGATGGCGCACACGTACAGCCACCTGTACGGGGTGCCCACCACCGGGCTGCGCTTCTTCACCGTGTACGGGCCGTGGGGCCGGCCGGACATGGCGATGTTCCTGTTCGCCAAGGCCATCCTCGAGGGGCGCCCCATCGACGTGTTCAACCACGGCCGCATGCAGCGCGACTTCACCTACATCGACGACATCGTCGAGGGGGTGATCCGCGTGACCGACCGCCCGGCGCCGCGCAACCCGGAGTGGAACGGCGCGGAGCCGGACCCCGGCACCAGCAGCGCGCCCTACCGGGTGTACAACATCGGGAACAACAACCCGGTGGAGCTGATGGAGGTCATCGGCCTCATCGAGCGCCACCTGGGCCGCGAGGCCGAGAAGCGCATGCTGGATCTGCAGCCCGGCGACGTCCCCGCCACGTACGCGGACGTCTCGGACCTGCAGCGGGACACCGGCTTCGCGCCGGCGACCCCCATCGAGGTGGGGGTGAAGCGCTTCGTGGAGTGGTACCTGGACTTCTACGGCCCCGAGAGCAACCGCGACGGCGCGCTCCCGGGCACCCATGCCCGTGCCAGAGCATAGCCCGGTGCCCGCCGTTCGGGGTGGCGTGGCGGTGGTGGGCGGCGGCCTGGTGGGGCTGGGGACGGCGTACGCGCTCCTGCAGCGCGCGCCGGGGAGCCGCGTGCTCGTGTTGGAGAAGGAAGAGCGGCCCGGCATGCACCAGAGCACCCACAACAGCGGGGTGCTGCATGCCGGGCTGTATTACAAGCCGGGCTCCGGCAAGGCGCGCCTGGCGGTGGCCGGCATCCGGCGGATGACGGAGTTCTGCCGCGCCCACGGCGTTGCCCACGAGATCTGCGGCAAGCTGGTGGTGGCCACCGACGACTCGGAGGTGCCGCGGCTGCGTACGCTGCTGGAGCGCGGAACCCAGAACGGCCTGCGCGGGCTGCGCTGGCTGGGCGCCGAGGCCGCCCACGAGATCGAGCCGCACGTGCGCTGCGTGGCCGCCGTGCACGTGCCCGAGGAAGGGATCGCGGACTACGCGGGCGTGGTGCGCGCGCTGGCGGCCGAGGTGGAGCGGCTGGGCGGCACCATCGTCACCGGCGCGGCCGTCACGGCGCTGCGCAGGGAGGGCGACGGGTGGCGGATCGTGACCACGGCGGGCGAGCACCAGGCGGGGTTCCTGGTGAACTGCGCGGGGCTCTACTCCGACCGCATCGCGGCCATGGCCGGCGAGGCCCCGCCCTGCCGCATCGTGCCGTTCCGCGGCGAGTACTTCACGCTGCGGCCCGAGCGGGCGCACCTCGTCAACCACCTGATCTACCCGGTTCCCGACCCGTCCTTCCCGTTCCTGGGCGTTCACTTCACGCGCATGGTGGGCGGCGGCATCGAGGCGGGCCCCAACGCGGTGCTGGCGCTGGCGCGTGAAGGGTACACCAAGGGGCGCATCGACGTGCGAGACGTGGGGAGCGCCCTCGCGTATCCCGGGCTCTGGCGCTTCGTGGGCCGGCACTGGCGCACCACCGCCGCCGAGCTGCGCCGGTCGTTCAGCCGCGCCCTCTTCACCCGGGCGCTGCAGCGCCTGGTGCCCGACGTGCGCCAGGCGGACCTGGTGCCGGGCGGCGCCGGGGTGCGCGCGCAGGCGATGCTCCCCAACGGGCAGCTCGTGGACGACTTCCTCTTCGTGGAGGGAGCGCGCGCGCTTCACGTGCTCAACGCGCCGAGCCCCGCGGCCACCGCTTCCCTCGCCATCGGCGAGGAAGTCGCGAGCCGCGTCGCTTCACACGCCGCCGGAACGGCACGCCCCATGGGCGCCGCCGGCTCGGCCGCGTCCTACGTCCCTGATACGGAGATCACTGGCTCAGCATGACTTCTCTCGATTTCGCGCCCCGCCCGGCGAGCACGCCCCGGCGGGTGCTGGTCACCGGCGCCGCCGGATACATCGGCTCCGTGCTCTGCGAGCACCTGCTGGCCGCGGGGCACTCCGTGACGGGGGTGGACATGCTCACCTTCGGGGGCAACTCGCTCTTCCACCTGTGCGCCAACCCCCGGTTCTCCTTTCGCTACGGCGACTCGCGCAACGAGAAGCTGATGGCGGAGCTGGTGAGGGACGCTGACGTCATCATCCCGCTGGCCGCCGTGGTGGGCGCGCCGGCCTGCGACCTGGACCCCATCCTCACCCGCACGCTCAACGAGGACGCGGTGAAGATGGTGAACCGGCTGCGCAGCCCTTCGCAGCTCGTCATCTACCCCACCACCAACAGCGGCTACGGCGCTTCCACGGGCGAGGTGTACTGCACCGAGGAGACGCCGCTGGAGCCCATCTCGCTGTACGGCGAGACCAAGGTGGAGGCCGAGCGCGACGTGCTGGACTCGCCCAACGCCCTCACGCTGCGCCTGGCGACGGTGTTCGGGATGTCGCCGCGGATGCGCATGGACCTGCTCGTCAACCACTTCACGTACGCCGCGGTGTCCGACGGGTACCTGGTGGTCTTCGAGAAGGACTTCAAGCGCAACTACGTGCACGTGCGCGACGTGGCCGACTGCTTCCTTCACTGCATCGAGAACTCCGAGCAGATGGTGGGGCGCCCGTACAACCTGGGGCTGGACGAGGCCAACCTCTCCAAGGAGGAGCTGGCGCTCAAGGTGAAGGAGCAGGTGCCCAGGTTCTACATCCACTTCGCGGCCATCGGCAGCGATCCGGACAAGCGCAACTACATCGTCAGCAACCAGCGGCTGCGCGAGGCGGGCTTCGAGGCGCGGCGCACGCTGGACATGGGGATCGCTGAGCTGGTGAAGGGCTACCGGCTGCTGGGCCGCGGCCAGTACAAGAACGTCTGACGTGATGGACGGTCTCACGGCGTTCGTGCTGGCGGGCGGGCTGGGGACGCGGCTGCGCACGGTGGTGGCCGACCGCCCCAAGGTGCTCGCCCAGGTGGGCGGGCGCCCCTGGCTCTCGTACATCTTCGACCAGCTGGTGGACGCCGGGGTGCGGCGCGCGGTAGTGGGTACCGGCTACCTGGGCGAGCAGGTGGAGGCGGAGTTCGGCCCCGCGTACGGCCCGATGGCGCTGGCCTACTCGCGCGAGCCGGAGCCGCTGGGGACGGCGGGAGCCGTGCGCTATGCCGCGCCGCACCTGGGCGACTGCACGGTGCTGGTGATGAACGGCGACTCGTACGTCGACGCGGACCTGGGCCGCTTCCTCCACTGGCACCGCGAGCGCGGGGCCGGCGCCTCGCTGCTCCTGGCCGCGGTGTCCGACGCCTCGCGCTACGGCACGGTGGAGACGGACCCGGACGGCCGCGTCACCGCCTTCTGGGAAAAGCGGGAGGGTGTCGCCGACGCGTGGATCAACGCGGGCGTGTACCTGGTGGAGAGGGCCGTGCGGGACTCGATCCCGGCCGAAGGGGCCGTGTCCATCGAGCGCGACGTCTTTCCCGGGCTCGTGGGCGGTGGACTGTACGGGTACCGCGCGGGCGGGCGGTTCATCGACATGGGGCTTCCCGAGAGCTTCGCCCGGGCGCAGCACTTCTTTCCCGTGGACCCCGCCGGCGCGGTGCTGCTGGACCGCGACGGCACCGTGATCGTGGAGCGGCACTACCTGGCCGACCCCGCGGGCGTGGAGCTGCTCCCCGGCGCCGCGGCGGGGCTGCGGCGCATGCGCGAGCTGGGGCTGAAGCTGGTGGTGGTGACCAACCAGTCCGGGATCGCGCGCGGCTACCTGGACGAGGCCACGCTGGGCGCCATCCACGCGCGCATGGAGTCGCTGCTCGCCGCCGAGGGCGTGACGCTGGACGGGATCTTCCACTGCCCCCACCTGCCGGACGCGGGGTGCGGCTGCCGCAAGCCGCTCACGGGGATGGCGGAGCAGGGCGCGCGCGCCCTGGGCTTCAGCCTCTCTCGCGCGTTCATGGTCGGCGACAAGGCGTGCGACATCGACCTGGGGCGCCGGCTGGGGATGCCCGCCGTGCTGGTGACCACCGGCTACGGCGCGCGTGAGCGCGAGGCCGGGGTGGAGGCGGACGCGGTCGTGCCGGACCTGGCGGCGGCCGCCAAAGTCATCGAAGAGATGCTGCAGCCCCGCGCCCGCGGCACGGGCAGCGCTACACACACACCGTTCTGACCGGGAGATCCGAGCAGTGCAGACTGAAGTGACGAGTCTAGTACGAGAGCACCTGTACCGTAGCGCCGAGGTGAAGCAGCGGACCGCGGAAGCGTGCGAGGACGCGATCCTGGAGGCGGCCGGGCTGGTTGCGGAGTGCTTCCGGGGGAACGGCCGGCTGCTGCTGTGCGGCAACGGCGGCAGCGCCGCGGACTGCCAGCACATCGCGGCGGAGTTCGTCAGCACCCTGACGCAGACCTTCCTCCGTCCCGCGCTCGGCGCCATCGCGCTGACGACGGATACCTCGTTCCTCACGGCCAGCGCGAACGACTTCGGGTTCGAGAACATCTTCGCGCGGCAGGTGGAGGCGCTCGGCCGCCCCGGCGACGTGCTCCTCGGGATCTCCACGAGCGGGGGCTCGGCCAACGTGGTCCGCGCGCTGGCGAAGGCCCGCGAGCTGGGGCTGCGCACCGTCGCCCTCACCGGCGGGCGGGGCGGAGCGGTGGCGGATGCGGCCGACGTGGCCGTGAAGGTGCCCAGCGACTCCACGCAGCACATCCAGGAGACCCACATCGCGGTGGGCCACATCATCTGCGACCTGGTCGAGCGCTCGCTTTACAACCGATGATCATCTCGCGCGCGCCCGTCCGCATCAGCTTCTTCGGCGGCGGAACCGATTATCCCGAGTACTTCCTGAAAGAGGGTGGGGCCGTGCTGGCCACCGCCATCGACAAGTACTCGTACGTGACCGCCAGCCCCTTTCTGAGCGACCTGTTCGACTACGTGATCCGCCTCTCGTACCGCAAGGGCGAGCTGGTGAAGAGCGTGGATGAGATCGAGCACAACGTGTTCCGCGAGTGCCTGCGGGTCTGTGGCCTGGAGCGGGACGTGGAGCTTCACACGGTGGCGGACCTACCCGCCTTCACGGGCCTCGGGTCATCGTCCACCTTCACCGTCTCGCTTCTCCACGCGCTTCACAGCTACAAGGGCGAGTTCGTGGCGCCGCTGGACCTGGCTTACGAGGCGATCCACGTGGAGCGCCAGATCCTGAAAGACAACGTCGGATGTCAGGATCAGGTCACGGCGGCGGTGGGCGGGTTCAACGTGATCGAGTTCCGGACGGAGGAGGACATCGCCGTCACCCGTGTCCCGATCGCCCCGGAGCGGATGCGCGAGTTCGAGCGGCACCTGTTCGTGGTGTTCACCGGGATCAAGCGGAGAGCCTCGGACGTCATCGCGGGGCAGCTCAAGCGCATCTCGGGGAACAACTCCACCCTGCTGCAGATGCGGCAGATGGTGGACCGCGGGTACGACATCCTCACCGGCAGCGGTCCGCTCTCCGACTTCGGGGCACTGCTGCACG
This sequence comes from Longimicrobium sp., assembly GCA_036388335.1. Lineage (GTDB taxonomy): Bacteria > Gemmatimonadota > Gemmatimonadetes > Longimicrobiales > Longimicrobiaceae > Longimicrobium. The sequence goes on from DASVSA010000606.1 coordinate 24,949, forward strand.
AGGCATGGCAGGCCAAGCGGAGCCTGGACGGCGGTGTGTCCAACGACGAGATCGACGAGATGTACCGGACCGGGCTTGCCAGCGGTGCGCTGGGAGGGAAGCTCCTGGGCGCGGGCGGGGGCGGCTTCCTGCTGTTCTTCGCTCCCCCGGAGACGCATGCCAGGCTCGCCGAGGTGTTCGCGGACCGGCAGATGCTCCCCGTGAGGATCAACGCGCCGGGTTCGCAGATCATCTTCGCTTCCGGAACGATTTGACACGCGGACACCCCGCTCCCCTGTCCACCGGAGCGCGGGGCGAAACGCCGGGCCCTGGTGCGGTGCCGATGTCTTCACGGATCCGCGGCGCCATAGCACAGGTTCGCGGGTCCAAGTTCGCGCGGGATTCCGCGATGCTCGTCGCCTTCACGCTCCTGGGGAGGGCGATCGCGTTCGTGGGCTCGGCGTACGCGGCCCGGTCGCTGGGCCCGTACAAGCTGGGCGTGTCTGCCCTGGTGCTGGCGACGGTCGCGCAGGTGAACCTTGGCTACAACGGCGGCTTCGACACCATCGCCGTGCGCAAGATCACCACCGACCGCAGCTCGGCGGGCGACGTCACGGCCGCGGTCGTGGCCTTCCGGCTCGGAGCGGCTGTGCTCGCGTCGCTGGTCTGGGTGGTGCTGGTGCTCACCCTCCCCGGGATGCAGCATCGGTCCGCGTGGCTGATGGGCGCGCTGCTGGTGCTGCTCTCGTCGCTGGGCATCGGGTTCCTGTTCTCGGGGCTCGAGCGGCTCCCCGTGCAGACGGCGATCGGAACGGGCGGGGCGGTGCTGACCGCCGCCCTATACTTCCTGTACTTCCGCCCGGGGATGTACCTGGGCGCCGACCTCGTGGTAGGGGCCGGCGTGGCCCTGGTCACTACCGCCTTCTCGTGGATGGCGTGCCGCCGGCTGCTGGGCCACTGGCCGCTCCGGCGCGTCCGCCTCCAGCAGGTCCGCGCGCTCCTGGGCGAGGGATGGCGTTACTGGATCGCGGCGATCGTCGGGTACCTGTACAGCGCGTTCCAGCTCCCCCTGGTGGCCTACACCCTGGGGGCTCACGACGCGGGGCTGTTCCGCACGGCGGTCACCATGGCGGCGGCCGTGGAGCTGCTGTTCGCCAGCATCAACAGCCTGCTCGTGCCGCGTCTGATCGCGTGGAAGGCGATGGGCCTGGACGTGCTGCGCCGCAGGCAGACCATCCTGCTCGGCGTGTCGCTGGCCGTGGGGATACCGCCCGTGGCACTGCTGATCTTCGCGGCTCCGGCGATCTTCCGCACCATGCTCGGGGCGGAGTTCGCCGGCGCGATCCCGATCTTCCAGGTGCTGGTGCTGGGACGGCTGATCGTCTTCTGCATGCAGATGTATCCCTTCAGCCTCGTTGCGCTGGGATTGGACACGAGCCTGCTGGCGGTGTCCATCACCTCCGCGGTGCTGAGCGTGTCCCTCACCATCCTGATGGCCGGGAAGTACGGGATCCTGGGGGTTTCGCTGGTCACGGTTCTCGTGGAGCTGTTCGTGGGCCTGGCCTGCTTCGTCCTGATGCGGGCGGCCATGGCACGCATGGACGGGCGCCGATGACCGGGCACGTGGCAAACGAGTTTCCGAGCGGTCGCCGGGTAGCGGACCGCGCGGGTGAGACATACGCCGGCGTGGTGCGGTGGCGTGACTGAACCAGGAGGGAGACTGATGGCGACCGGATCGGCCAGTGAACCGACACTGTACGTAGTCACTTACTACGCGTTCAACCATGCTGCTCGTCAGGTGCCGATCGACGCGCGGTTCCTGAAGAGCGATCGGAACATCGTCTACTTCCTGATCGACAAGAGCTGCCCCGAGCCGCTCCGCGACAAGAAGGTGCTGTTCGAGTCGCGTGTCGATCCGCTGCTGGCCGAGGCGGGGAAACGCTACTTCGCCGAGTGGACTTTTCTCCTGGCCGAAGCGAAGCACGCGTTCTGCACCTATCCGCTGTTCACGGTGTCGTCGCGCTTCTACGAGAAGAACCGCTGGCTGCAGACGGATCTCAACCAGGAGTGGGACAGGCTGTTTGGCCACCTGGAGCAGTACGGATGGGGCTACCTTCCCAGCTACGACAGGCCTTTCGGGTGGCAGGACCTGACGATGTACCAGACACGGGGGCTGCTGCCGGTCACGCCCCCGGGGCGCACGCTGATCCAGGACATGTTCGGCGTCGGCATCCCCGACACGTACCACCTGATGTCCGACTTCTTCTGCAACTATATCGGATTCCAGAGCCGCGAGCACCTGCTGGAGTACGTGAACTTCTACAAGCCCCTGATCGACACGCTGTTCGATGAGAACTACGTCCCCCGGGAAGACCTGAGCAGATACGTCGAGAGCACGGGCACGTACCGGAACGAGAAGCCCTTTACCTTCCTGTTGGAGCTGATGTCGCACCTGTTCTTCCACAACGAGGACAGGAAGTTTCTCGGCTTGCACTACGACGGGTACTACGAGGTGGACGAGCGGAGACAGCGGATGAAGCTGATAGAGGCGATCCCGTTCGATTTCTCGAAGGCGCAGGGTTCACCGCGGCCGGGGCTGCCGCGGAGGGTCCTGAGCCGGGCCAAGCGCGAACTGATGTGGAAGTACGGCCAGCTGCGAACCAGGATCGCGGATGTTCCCGCGGCGCCGAGCGTACGACCGCACCTCAACCCATAGCATAGTGGAGCCGCATGCATTGCCGCGTCTGTGATTCGACCAACCTGGAGCTCGCCGTGGACCTGGGCCAGCAGCCCTGGTGCAACCACTTCCTCACGCCGGACCAGGTGGGGAAGGAGCCGTTCTACCCGCTGCGCCTCGTCTACTGCCACAACTGCTCCACGTCGCAGCTGGACTACACGGTGCCGAAGGAGACGATGTTCGGCGACCACACCTACCTTTCGGGGATCACCCGCTCGCTGAGCGACCACTTCCGCGACGTGGCCGCGGAGGTGGACTCGCGCTTCGCCGGGGACCGCGCCGGTAAGTCGGTGCTGGACATCGGCTCCAACGACGGCACGCAGCTGAAGCACTTCCAGGCGCTGGGATATGACGTCCTGGGCGTCGAATCGTCCAAGACCACGGCCCGCATCGCGCAGGAAGCCGGCGTGCCCACGGTCAACGAGTTCTTCAACTTGGAGCTGGTGAAGTCGCTGGACCGCAAGTTCGACGTCATCAACGCGGCGGGCGTCTTCTTCCACCTGGAAGAGCTGCACTCCGTGACCGACGGGATCCGCGAGGCGCTCAGGGAAGACGGCGTCTTCGTGGTGCAGTTCCTCTACATGAAGCGGATCATCGAGAACCTTGCGTTCGACCAGATCTACCACGAGCACCTGCTCTATTACACGTTCCGCACCATCGAGGTGCTGCTGAACCGGCACGGGCTGGCGATGTTCGACGCGCACGTGTCGCCCATCCACGGCGGTTCGGTGATCGGGTTCGTGACGCACGCGGGGGTACGTCCGCCCTCGGAACGGCTGGAAGCGCTGCGCCGCGAGGAGGACGAGGCGGACACCAACTCCTTCGCCACCTACCTGGCCTTCGCCGAGCGCATCAAGCGGATGAAGGAGGAGAACCTGGAGTACCTGGAGCGCAACAAGCGCGAGGGGAAGCGGATCTTCGGCTTCGGCGCGCCCGTGAAGGGGAACACCATGCTCAACTACTTCGGCGTGGGCACCCAGTACCTGGACTGCCTGGTAGAGAAGAACGAGCTGCGCCGCGGCCTCTACTCGCCGGGGATGCACATCCCGCTCGTGATCGAGAGCGAGCTGAAGGAGGTGCCGGACGTGTACTACGTGCTCGCCTGGAACTTCAAGCGCGAGATCCTCAAGAACAACGCGGCGCTGCAGGAGCAGGGCGTGGAGTTCTTCTTTCCCGTGGATCCCCAGGATGCCTGAGCCGATGCGCGTGATCGTAACCGGGTCCAGCGGCTTCCTGGGCACCGCGCTCTGCGCCCGCCTGGAAGCGGAGGGCAACGAGGTGGTGCGCCTCAACTCGCGCAACGCCGACCTGCGGCGCGACGGCTCGCTCGACGCGTTCGAAGGGCCCTTCGACCAGATCTTCCACCTTGCCGCGTGGACGCAGGCGGGCGACTTCTGCCTCTACCACCCCGGCGAGCAGTGGCTGATCAACCAGCAGATCAACACCAACGTGCTGCGCTGGTGGCAGGAGCGGCAGCCGCGGGCCAAGCTGGTGTCCATCGGCACGAGCTGCGCGTACGCGGAGGACCGGGCGCTGGTGGAGGAGAACTACCTGGAGGGGCAGCCCATCGAGAGCCTCTTCACGTACGCCCACACCAAGCGGATGCTGTACGTGGGGCTGCGCGCCCTCCACAAGCAGTTCGGGATGAGCTACCTGACGGTGGTGCCCTCCACGCTCTACGGCGAGGGGTACCACACGGACGGGCGGCAGATGCACTTCATCTTCGACCTGATCCGCAAGATCCTGCGCGGCAAGCTGTACGGCGAGCCGGTGGTGCTGTGGGGGAACGGGCACCAGCGCCGCGAGCTGGTGTTCGTGGACGACTTCGTTTCCATCATGCTGCGGCTCAACCAGCGGGTGGAGAACGACCTGGTGAACATCGGGGCGGGGGAGGAGCACACCATCCGCGAGTTCGCGCAGGCCATCTGCGACGTCGTGGGCTACGACTTCGGCCAGATCCAGTTCGACGAGAGCCGCTACGTGGGCGCCAAGTCCAAGGTGCTGAGCGTGGCCAAGCTGCGCACGCTGCTGCCGGACGTGGAGATGACCCCGCTGCAGCAGGGGCTGCGGCGCACGGTGGATTGGTTCCAGGGGCAGCCCGCCGCCATCGGGCCCGCACCCAGCCCCGCCGGGGTGTGATGTCCGCCGCGAACGCCGCGCAGCGGACGGTGTACCTGGTCGACCCCGACCTGCACGGCACGCTGGGGCACTACCTGGACTACGCCCTGGCGGTGTATCACGAGGCGCGCGCCCGGGGCGACTCGTTCCTGGCGCTGGTGCCCACCTGCGCCAGCGAAGCGGTGCGCGCGGCGCTCCCCACCCGGCCCGCGTTCCGGCGCCGGCACGGCGGCGCGGAGCCCGCGGGCCGGCTGCCGCACTCGCTGCGGATGCTGGGGAAGCTGGGGGCGGAGAGCATGGCGGCCTTCGCGGACCTGCGCCGGGCGGCGCGGTCGCTCCCGGCGGGGCCCTCGGTCTTCTTCTTTCCCAACCCCAGCACGATGGACCTCCTGGGGTTCGTCGCCTGGATCCTGTCGCGGCCCGCGGACGACGAGGCCTCGTACGTGATCCTGCTGCGCTGGGACCACCACGTGCGCGGGCGCCGCGCCGTGCACCGGGCGCTGCTGAAGGCGGCGTTCGGGCTGCTGCGCGGCCGGCGGGGAGTGCGCATCGTGTCGGACAGCGCGCCGCTGGCCCGGAGCTACGCCGAGCTCGCCGGGATGCCGGTGGAGGTTCTCCCCATCCCGCACGCCGAGCCCGGAGCGGGCGGCGCCGCGGCGCCGGCGAGGGGCGGGGCCGGGCGTCCGTGCCACCTGGTGTACGTGGGCGGCTGGCGCACCGAGCAGGGGGTGGGCGACCTGGCGGACGCGCTCATCGCCATGCGCGGCGACTTCGCGGAGGGGCGCTTCACGGCCACCATCCAGGCGCGGGCTTCGAGCGTCGATCCCCAGGCGGCGGCGGTGCAGCGGCGCCTCAAGGCCGCCGCCATCCCGGGGGTGGAGATCGTAGAGGAGGTGCTGAGCCGCGAGCGCTTCCTGGGGTGCCTCGCCGCCGCCGACTTCGTGGTGGTGCCGTACCAGGTGGAGGCGTACCGGTACCGCACCTCCGGGATCTTCGCGGAGGCGGTGGCGCTGGGGAAGCCGGTAATCACCACGCGCGAGAGCTGGATGGCGGGGGAGTTGGGAGGCGACGAGGCCCTCCTTTACACGAGCGGATCGCCGGACGACCTGGTCCGCACCCTCCGGGGCGCCGCGGGGCTCCTTCCCGAGCTCGGCGCGCGGGCGGCCCGGCGGCGGAGCGCCTGGAACGCGTTCCACAACCCGGCCACCTTCTACGGCCTGCTCGTGGGCGACACGCGCCAGGGCGCCGCCACGGCGCGCGCCACGCAGGTGCCGCACGAAGTGAGGCGAGCCGGATGACGCTGGTGATCTACGCGGACCCGGCGGTGCAGAGCAGCGCCGGGATCGAGCTTTACACGCGGGAGCTGATCCGCGCGGCCTTCAGCGGCGAGTGGGCCGAGCGCACGGTGCTCCTCACCGGCGAGCGCGCGGCGCTGGACCCGCTCCTGGGCAGGCTGGGGTGCGCCGGCGCGCCCGTGGTGGAGACGCGGCTCTCCGCGCGGGCGCTGCGCTACGCCTGGACGTTCGCCGGCGCCCCGGCCGCCGACCGGCTGGTGAGGGCGAAGACGGGGCGCCGCGTGTCGCTGGTGCACAACCCGTACAACGTACGCACCCCCACGCGCGACTGCCCGCAGGCCGTCACCGTGCACGACGTGTTCATCTCCAAGCTCCCGGAGCTGCTGTCGCGCCGGCAGCGCCTTACGCTGAGCGGGGCCATCGAGGCGCGCGCCCTGCGCACGGACGGGCACCTGTTCACCCCCTCGGCCAGCACCAAGCGCGACGTGGTGGAGCTGTTCGGCGTGGATCCCGGCCGCGTCACGGTGACCCCGCTGGGCGTGGACCACTCCCGCTTCCGCCCGTGCGCCGACGAGGGCGCCCGGGCGGGGCTGCGGGAGCGGCTGGGGCTCCCCGAGCGCTACGTGCTGTACGTGGGCTCGCTCTACTCGCGCAAGATCGGGCTGCTGCTGGAGGCGTTCCAGCGCGTGGCGCGCCGCTTCCCCCGGTGCAAGCTGGTGGTGGTGGGGGGGCGCGAGAGCACCGCGGCCGGCGAGGTTCCCTTCGCGGAGCGCCTGCGCAGGCTGCGGCTGGAAGACTCGGTGATCCGCACCGGGTTCCTCCCCGCCGGCGACATCCCCCTGCTGATGAGCGGGGCGGCGCTCTTCACCTACGTGTCCTTTTACGAGGGGTTCGGCCTCTCGCCGCTGGAGGCCATGGCGTGCGGGGCGCCCGTGGTGATCTCGGACGTCTCGTCGCTCCCCGAGGTGGCGGGCGACGCGGGGATCAGGGTGGACCCCGCCGACGCCGAGGCGATCGCCGCGGCCATGGAGAGCGTGCTGGGGGACCCCGCGCGCGCCGCCGAGCTGCGCGCGCGCTCCATCGCCCGCGCCGCGCAATTCACCTGGGAGCGGACGGCGCGGCTCACCTTCGACGTCTATGAATCTCTGATGCGGGGAGCCGGTTGAACGAGCGCGACTCGCGGCTGTTGAGCTGCCTTCACGTGATCTCCGGCCTGGGCACGGGCGGGGCCGAGATGATGCTCCGCAAGCTCGTGCTGGGCACGCAGGGACGCACGCTGAACAACGAGGTGGTGAGCCTGGGCACCCTAGGCACCATCGGCGAAGAGCTGGCCGCCGCGGGCGTGCCGGTGGTGGCGCTGGGGATGGGGGCGGGAGGGTCCAACGGGCGCGCCGTGCTGCGGCTGGTGCGCCACATGCGCGCGTCGCGGCCGGACGTGGTGCAGGCCTGGATGTACCACGCCAACCTGATCGGCGGGTTCGCGGCGCGGCTGGCGGGCGCGCCCCCCACCATCTGGAACATCCGCACCTGCAACCTGGCCGCGGGGGGCGAGAAGGCCAGCACCCGCATGGCGGCCAGGCTCTCCGGCCGGCTGGCCCGCCCGCTCGCGCGGCGAATCGTCACCAACGCCCATGCGGCGCGGGACGTGCACGTGGAGTACGGCTACCCGGCCGACCTGTTCCAGGTGATCCCGAACGGGTTCGAGACGACGCGCTTCCGGCCCGATCCCGAGGCCCGCGCCGCGGTGAGGCGCGAGCTGGGAGTGCCCGACACGGCGCCCCTGGTGGGGCTGCTGGCGCGGCGCCACCCGGTGAAGGACCACCCCGGCTTCCTGGAGGCCGCGGCGCGCATCCGGCAGGCCCTGCCGGACGCGCACTTCCTCCTGGCGGGGCAGGGCGTGACGCTCGACGACGAGGAGCTGCGCGAGGCCGTGGAGCGGGGTGGCCTCACGGGCCGGGCGCACCTGCTGGGGCACCGCACGGACACGCCGCGGCTGCTGGCGAGCATGGACGTGTACGTCTCCGCCTCGTGGTACGGGGAAGCCTTCCCCAACGTGCTGGGCGAGGCCATGGCGTGCGGTGTCCCCTGCGTCGCCACCGACCTGGGGGACTCGGCGCTCATCATCGCGGGGCACGGGCGCCTGGTGGAGCCGCGCGACCCCGCGGCGATGGCCGGGGCGTGCCTGGAGATCCTGCGCATGCCGCAGGAGGAGCGGCGGCGGCTGAGCGCTGCGGCGCGGGATCACATCCAGCGCCACTACTCCATCGAGGCCGTGGCCGCCGCGTACGAGAACATCTATACCGAGATGAGGCGTGTCGACCAGCATCCAGAGTGAAAACGTCCCGGCCGCCGCCGCCAACCTCGACCCGTCCGTGGTCGCGGGCTTCGGCGACGAGTGGACCCGCATGGATCAGTCGCGGCTCACCGGCACGGAGTACGAGCAGCTCTTCGACTCGTACTTCCACATCTTCCCGTGGGACCGGCTCCCCGCGGACGCCGTGGGGTTCGACCTGGGGTGCGGCAGCGGCCGCTGGGCGCGCGGCGTGGCGCCGCGCGTGGGCCGGCTTCACTGCGCCGACGCCAGCGGCGACGCGCTCGCGGTGGCGCGGCAGAACCTGGCGCACCTCCCCAACGTGAGCTTCCACCACGCCTCTGTGGACGCGCTGCCCTTCGCGGACCGGTCGATGGACTTCGGGTACTGCCTGGGCGTGCTCCACCACGTGCCGGACACGGCGGCCGGGCTGGCAGCGGCGGTGGCCAAGCTCAAGCCGGGCGCTCCCTTCCTGCTCTACCTCTACTACGCGTTCGACAACCAGCCGCTCTGGTACCGCTCCGTGTGGAAGATGAGCGAGGGCGCGCGCTACCTGCTCTCGCGCAGCCCGCACGGGGTGCGCTACGCGGCCACGCAGGTGCTGGCGGCCACCGTGTACTACCCGCTGGCGCGCGCGGCGCGGCTGCTGGAGCGCGGCGGCGTGAACGTCCATTCGGCGCCGCTCTCGGCGTACCGCAACTGCAGCTTCTACACGATGAGAACCGACGCGCTCGACCGCTTCGGCACGCGCCTGGAGCAGCGGTTCACCCGCCCGCAGATCCGTGCGATGATGGAGGGCGCGGGGCTGCGCGACATCACCTTCAGCGACCGCACGCCGTTCTGGTGCGCGGTGGGCGTGAAGCGCTGATGTGCGGGCTCACCGGCTTCGTCCACGACGGCCGCGGCGCCTACGACCCGGGCTCCGTCATCGACCGCATGACGACGTGCATCAGCCACCGCGGGCCGGACGACGCGGGCGCCTGGCGCGACGACGACGCGGGAGTGGTGCTGGGCCACCGCCGCCTCTCCATCATCGACCTGTCGCCCGAGGGGCACCAGCCGATGGCGTCGGGGAGCGGGCGCTACCTGATCGCCTTCAACGGCGAGATCTACAACTTCGAGGCGGTCCGCGCGGAGCTGGAGCGGGCGGGGCACGGGCGCTGGCGCGGCCACTCGGACACGGAGGTGATGCTGGCCGCGTTCGAGCGCTGGGGCGTGGTGGGGGCGCTGCAGCGCTTCAACGGCATGTTCGCCTTCGCGCTCTGGGACCGCACGGAGCGCAGGCTTCACCTGGCGCGCGACCGCGCCGGCGAGAAGCCCCTCTACTACGGCTGGGTGGGCGGCGCCTTCGTCTTTGGATCCGAGCTCAAGGCGCTGCGTGCCTTCCCCGGGTTCGAGGGCGAGGTGGACGTGGACGCGCTCGCGCTCTTCATGCGTCACAACTACGTCCCCGCGCCGCGCTCCATCTACCGTGGCGTCTCCAAGCTCCCTCCCGGCACCGTGCTTACCCTCCCCTGGGCCGAGCCGGGCGCGGGGAGGCCCCACACGATCGAGCCGTACTGGTCTGCCCGTGAAGCCGCCGAGGCCGGCCTGGCCGACCCGTTCCGCGGCACCGACGCGGAGGCCGTGGAGGCGCTGGACCGGCTGCTGACCGACGCGGTGGGGCTGAGGATGATGGCGGACGTGCCGCTGGGCGCCTTCCTCTCCGGCGGGGTGGACTCGTCCACCGTGGTGGCGCTGATGCAGAAGCAGAGCGACTCCCCGGTGCGCACCTTCTCCATCGGCTTCTCCGAACAGGGGTACGACGAGGCGCAGTACGCCAGGGAGGTGGCGAAGCACCTGGGCACTCAGCACACCGAGCTGTACGTGACCCCCGAGCAGGCGATGGCCGTCATCCCCCGCCTGCCGGAGATGTACGACGAGCCGTTCGCGGACTCGTCGCAGATCCCCACCTACCTGGTGAGCGAGCTGGCGCGGCGGCACGTGACGGTGGCCCTCTCCGGCGACGCGGGCGACGAGCTGTTCGCGGGATACAACCGCTACTTCTGGAACCAGCGCATCTGGAACCGCATCGGCTGGATGCCGCACCCGGTGCGCACCCGCCTCGCGCGCGGGATGCGCGCGCTCTCCACCGACACGTGGGAGCGGCTGGCGCGCCCCGTGGACGCGCTGATCCCCTCGCGGCTGCGGGTGAAGCGGCCGGGCGAGAAGATGCACAAGCTTGCCGACATCGTGGCGCTGCGCGACGAGGCGGCGATGTACCAGTCGCTCGTGTCGCACTGGGATCTGGACTCGGGCGTGGTGAACGGCGCGGGCGCGGCGCCCACCCTGCTGGACCGGCCGGGGGAGTGGGCGCGCGTGCCCGATTTCACCCACTCCATGCTGTACCTGGACTTCATGACCTACCTTCCGGACGACATCCTGGTGAAGGTGGACCGGGCCAGCATGGCCGTGAGCCTGGAAGGGCGCGTCCCGCTCCTGGACCACCGCCTGGTGGAATTCGCCTGGCGCGTGCCGATGTCGATGAAGATCCGCGACGGGCAGGGGAAGTGGCTGCTGCGGCAGGTGCTGGACCGCTACGTCCCGCGCACCCTCATCGAGCGGCCCAAGATGGGCTTCGGCGTGCCGGTGGGCACCTGGCTGCGCGGCCCCCTGCGCGACTGGGCCGAGTCGCTGCTGGACGAGCGCCGCCTGCGCGAGGAAGGGTTCCTGGACGCCGCGCTGGTGCGCGGGCGCTGGAACGAGCACCTGGCCGGCACCCGCGACTGGCAGTACCACCTCTGGGACGTGCTGATGTTCCAGGCGTGGCACGAGTCGCAGGCGCTCGCACCGGTGGGCTGAGATGGCTCCGCGGCTGCTCTTCGTCGTCAACAACCCCGCGTTCTTCCTGTCGCACCGGCTGCCGGTGGCGCGGGCGGCGCGGGCCGAGGGGTACGACGTCCACCTCGCCACGCCTCCCGGTCCCTCGGTGGCCGCCGTGCGCGCCGCGGACATCGAGTGGCACCCCATCCGGCTGGCGCGCGCCGGGCGCGACCCGCGCTCGGAGCTTTCCAGCATGGCGGACCTCTTCCGCCTCTACCGCCGCCTGGCGCCGCGCATCGTCCACCACGTCACTCCCAAGCCGGTGCTGTACGGCACGCCCATGGCGCGCCTGGCCGGCGTTCACGCGGTGGTCAACGCCATCTCGGGGATGGGGCACGTGTTCGCGGATCGCGACGGGCGCGGGCGGCGGGTGCTGCGCCGGGCCGTGGGCGCCGGGTACCGCGCGGCGCTTCAGCACCCCAACATGCGCGTCATCTTCCAGAACCGCGACGCGCGCAGCGACTTCCTGGCCCGCGGCTGGGTGCGCGCTTCGGAGGTGGTGATGATCCGCGGCTCCGGCGTGGACGTCGACGAGTTCGCGCCCCCCCGCGCTCCGGCGCCGGGGCCGCCCGTGGTGCTGCTTCCGGCGCGGATGCTGCGCACCAAGGGCGTGGGCGAGTTCGTGGAGGCCGCGCGCGCGCTGCGGGCCGAGGGCGTGGCCGCGCGCTTCGTGCTGGTGGGCGACCCCGACCCCGGCAACCCGGCCAACATCCCGGAGCTCCAGCTGCGCGCATGGGAGGCGGAGGGCGTGGTGGAGTACTGGGGCCACCGCGGCGACATGCCGGCGGTGTTCGCCGGCGCGCACGTGGCCTGCCTCCCCTCGTACCTGGAGGGGCTGCCCAAGGCGCTGATCGAGGCCGCCTCCTGCGGGCTCCCCATCGTCACCACCGACGTCCCCGGCTGCCGCGAGGTGGTGGACCACGGGCGCAACGGGCTGCTGGTGCCCTGCGCAGACTCCGCCGCGCTCGCCGAGGCGCTGCGCAGGCTCATCGCGGACGAGCGGCTGCGCCTGCGCATGGGGGCCGCCAGCCGCGCGCGCGCGGTGGAGGAGTTCTCCGTGTGCCAGGTGGTGGAGGCGCACCTGCGCATCTACGACGAGATGCTCGGCGGCACGGTGCCCGAGGCTCCCGCCCGGCTCTCGTACGCGGTCTCCGCGGCAGTGGAGCGGAGGGCCCCGGCAGGGCAGTAGTGGGTCAGTTGGACTGGTGCGGTTGGAATGAGGACGGCTCCCCGTGGGGAGCCGTCCTCTTTTCTGGTTCATCGCGGATTCGGTTGCGGTTCGCCTGGGAAGGCTGAGGATGAAGCGGTGGTCATCGCCGAAGCCGTACGCCTGCCGCTTGATCACCTGGTCGTGTTGCGGATGCCATGCAGACGGTGTGGATCGGGTAGGTGGTTACGATGCCTTTCTCGACTCGTCGGAGGCCGCGGACAAACTTCGTCAGCGACCTTCTCCCGCTCTGCCAAGGTGCACCAGTGGCCGAGCGCTCTCGTGGCTCAAACCGGATCGCTGCAGGCCCAGATTTGCCTGAGCTGGTCGTTGAGGACATTGAGCATGTTGAGCGCCTCGTTCGCGGCCAGATGCTCCGGGTGTGCCGCCGAGCGCGGGCCGGATGCCCTTCGCCATCGGCTCGAGCCCGAAAAGCGGCAACGCACTGAGCAACCGGCAGAGAGGGCCGTCACGATGCGGCCGTTCGGCAGGGACGTCGCGGTAGAGGCATCTGACCGGGGACGGATACCCACGCTCTGCCGAGATCGTGAGACGCATCGTTCTTCCCGGCCACCCCTTGCATGCCGCGAAGGTTTGCGTTAAATACTGAACCATATGGTTCAGTATACGACGCCCCGACTCGATACTTCGTTCGCCGCGCTCTCGGACGCCACCCGGCGCGGCGTTCTGGAGCAGCTCGGCCGAGCCGACGCTTCGATCACGGACCTTGCCGGGAAGTTCCACATGACGCTCACGGGCATGAAGAAGCACGTGGGCGTTCTGGAGCAGGCGGGGCTCGTCACCACGAAGAAGATCGGGCGCGTGCGGATGTGCCAGCTGGGCCCGCGCCGTTTGGAGGAAGAGACGGCGTGGCTCGCGGGGTACCGCCAGCGGTGGGACGAACGCTTCGACGAGCTGGACAGGGTTGTCGAGGAACTGACACGAAAGGGAGAAGAGCGATGAACGCAGGAAGCGAAAGTAGGCCCGCCCCCGTGAAGAACCGCACCACGGTAGAACGGAAGTCGGACCGCGAGGTGGTTGTCACGCGGACCATCAACGGCCCGGCGCACATCGTGTTCGAGGCATTTACCAGGGCCGAGCTGCTCAGGCGTTGGTGGGTGCCCAGGTCGATGGGAATGACCCTGCTGTCCTGCGAAGTGGATGCTCGCGTCGGAGGCAAGTACCGATTGGTATTCGACCACGGTGGCCCCGAGCCTGCCGCGTTCTTCGGCACGTATGTCGAAGTGAAGCCGTATTCGCGCCTCGCGTGGACCAATGAAGAAGGCGGCGAGGGCGGGCCTGTCACCACGGTGACCTTCGAGGAATCGGGCGGCAAGACGCTGGTGGTCCTGCACGAGAGCTATCCTTCGAAGGAAGCGCTCGACGCTGCCGGCGCCGGAGCAGCCGATGCGATGGTCGAGACGTTCGATCAGCTGGACGAGCTTCTCGGCGACGTGGGCGAGAGCTCGGGACAGTAACTGAGACGTGGATCCCGCGGTCGGTCGTCCGATACTCCCGGTTCACACTGGCCGCGATCATCGGGCAGACTCCCGAACATCCGATCGACGGGTCTCACGCTCACGGCGCAGCGTTCCGCGCCGGCCGCGTCCTGAAGCATGTGAGCCCGTTCCGCTCGAACTGGCCCGCTACCCGCAGCTCGGTAGCGGGTCAGGTTTTTGAATACAAAAGGGTGCTCAGGTTGTTTGGCGAAGCGCAGCCGCTCGGAGTCTCGACGACGGCGGTATCGGCGAACGACTGCCCCGGTCGCTCTCCAGGACACCGCGCGCCCCGATGCTTACGCTCATTCCCGGCCGGAGCTGAGTCGCGCGCGACGAAGCGCCCGAGCGGAATGCCAGATGGGTGGTCGGCCCGATCCCGAACCAGATCTGGCCCGTGTTTCCTCCCGGCGGAGCTACCTGCACGAGCACGCGACAGGGCGAAGCGGCCCGGTGCGCGTCCCGAAGTGGCCGTCACCGGGGACCCAGCCGGCCGCACCGGTGCAGTCGCCGGCTTCAGGGCAGCGTGAGCACCCCGGTGAGCCGTTCCGTTCAAACCGACCGCTGCCCGCAGCGCCGAGGAGTTGCCCGTAGGGGTTGTCCCGCTTAAGTTTAACGATTCCCTTGCGGGCGATCACGCCTTTCGCCGACGAAGCTTTTGATGAAGCCGACCCCCCGATGACGCAGGCTCGCAGTGCCCCGGCCACCCAGGCCACACCCTCCGTAGATGGAGCCGGGACGCGCACCGGGGGCGCGGGGAGCGAGCCCCTCGTAAGCATCATCGTCAACAACTACAACTACGAGCGGTTCCTGGGCCACGCCATCGACAGCGCGCTGGCCCAGACGTACCCGCGCGTGGAAGTGCTGGTGGTGGACGACGGGTCCACCGACGGGTCGCACGCGGTGATCGCGGGGTACGGCGAGCGCGTGAAGGCGGTGCTCAAGGAGAACGGCGGGCAGGCGTCGGCGTTCAACGCCGGCTTCGCCGCGTCGCGCGGGCAGATCGTGATGTTCCTGGACGCGGACGACGTCCTCAGGGCGGACGCGGTGGCGCGCGTGGTGTCCGCGTGGGCCCCGGGCACCGCCAAGGTGCAGTTCCGGCTGCAGTTCATCGATGCGGCGGGCGCCGAGATCGACGGAGCCCACCCGCACCCGGCGCTCCCCATGGCCAGCGGCGACCTGACGAAGGAGATCCTCTCCCTCGGCGAGTACGTCGCGTCGCCCACCAGCGGCAACGCGTTCGGCCGCGAGGTGCTCGGCGCCATCCTCCCCATGGAGGCGGACCGGTGGCGCCTGAGCGCCGACGCGTACCTGGGCAACCTGGCGCCCTTCTTTGGCGACGTGGTGTCCATCGACGAGCGGCTGGGATACTATCGCGTCCACGGCAGCAACAACTGGACTCACCACGAGCCCGACCCGGCCCGCATGAGGTTCATCGTCCAGACCGACCTCCAGAAGGAGGCGCTGGTGCTGGACGCCGCCCGGCGCCGCAACCTGCCCGCGGCTGCCGACCTGGCCCTCAACTCGCCGTGGCACGTGTACGCGCGGATCACGCTGGCCCTTACCGATCCGCAGAACAGCGAAGAGACGCGCCCCATCCCGGACCTGGCGTGGAAGGGGCTGCGCGCCACGTGGCGCTATCCCCGCGCGACGCTGCGGCTGAAGTCGCTGATGACGGTGTGGCTGGTGACCACCGCGGTGGTGCCGCGCGGGTGGGCGGCGCGGCTGGCGGTGTGGCGGGTATACCCCGCCAGGCGTCCCGCCGTGCTGCGCAAGATCGCCCAACTCGTACACTGACGGGTCCGTACTACCGATGAGCCAGATGAACGCCGACAGCGGCGCCGGGAACGACCTGGAGCAGGCATACAACGTCTACACGGAAGCGGGCCTCGGCGCGTTCTCCACCGCCGACACCGACGCCGGCGCCGCCCTGCAGTACGAGGTGAACTACGGGCACCTCCTCCCCGCGGCGCGCGACACCCGGTTCCTGGACGTAGGGTGCGGCGCGGGGAGCTACCTGCTCTGGCTCAGGTCGCGGGGCTTCGAGCGGCTGCACGGCGTGGACCTGAGCGAGGTGGCGGTGAGCCACTGCCACGCGGCCGGGCTGCGCGATGTGGAGCAGGTCCGCGACCTCACGGGCTACCTGGCGGCGCATCCCGGCGAGTTCGACGTCATCAGCCTCAACGACGTCATCGAGCACTTCACGCAGGACGAGATGCTGCCCACCCTGAACGCCCTGCGGCAGGCGCTGAAGCCCGGCGGGATGGTGCTGGTGAAGACGCTCAACATGGGCAACATCGGCGGCCTTTACATGCGCTACAACGACTTCACCCACCGCCTGGGGTTCACGGAGACGAGCATGCGCCAGGTGCTCGTGGCCGCCGGGTTCACGGGCATCGAGGTCGTGGAGTACCGGGTGCCCACCCGCAGCATCCGCGGCAAGATCTGGGGCGTGGTCGGCGGCGCCTGGCGCGACCTTTTCGGCGCGCTGCTGCTGCTGGACGTGGGCGTGGACCGGCCGCGCGTGCGCTCCAAGACGCTCCTGGCCGTGGCGCGGACCCGCGCGTAGGGCAGGCGAGCCTGTGGACCCGTCCGTCGAGGAGCGCTCCTTCCTGCCGGATGACGCTGTCGGCGGCGCAAGCTGGAAGCGTGCTTCGCCGGGCGGGACGCCGCCGCGCCGAATGGCCTGGCGATGGACATCCCGCGCCAGGCCTGGCGAATCGTCATCCGCAGGGCGCGCGACGGCATCATCCCCGTGATCCCTCTGCGCCCGGATCACGCGCGCCGGCGAATCACCGCTCCCTCACGAGGCCTCCGTGCCCGGGGGGAGCGGTGCGCACACCGTCCGACTTCGCTCCCCTCGCGCGTTCATACAGCGAAATCCAGGGCTGCTGCCGTAGCAGCGGGTGATCGCGGCGCGCTGGGGGAGGACGGCCGGTGAGCCGCGCGGCGGCGCTTCCCGTTCGCCAGGGGATCGCCGGCGCGCCATCGCGGCGCCCGCGGAACGTGCTGCCGAGCTCCAGCCGCGGTTCGGCCGTGTGGAGACGGATCGACCGGCTCACGCACTTTTCACGGCCCGCCCGTGTACGGCGCGGGCGGCCGCAGCTACCCGTACCCGGCCGATCCCGGCCCGCGTAAATGGCTCCCGGAGCGGGGCCCGCCCGCACCGGGCGTGTGACCCGCCCGCGGAGGAATTCGTCCATCGGAACGAAATGCGGCAGCAGAGCCCGAATACAGCGGCCGAAGGCACCGGCAAGTACATGAGGGACGAACACGCTCAGATCGGAGCGCCCCACTGGCTCGTGGCCCTGGCTCTCGCCATCGCCGCGGGCGCCACCGTGCCGGTGTTCGTGGGGCTCGTGGAGTACCTGGGCGAGTACATCCCGCGGCCGGACGTGCAGGCCGACTACCTGATCGGCGTGGTGTGGGCGCTCGTGCTGTGGGCGTCGATCCTGGTGTGGCCGGTCCCGCGGGCGCACCGCAAGGCGCTGATGGTGCTGTGGGGAGCCAAGGTGTTCGTGACGCTGGGCTTCATGCTCCTCTACGAGCACTTCTACCCGGTGCTCGACTTCCAGACGTACCTGGAGATGGGCTCCGCCCCCGAGCTGGACTGGGCCGGGGTCGGCCTGGGGCAGGGAACCCAGAACATGATCGCGCTCTCCTGGGTGCACGCGCACTTCCTTACCCCGTCGTACCACGCGATGAAGGTGAGCTTCGCGTTCATCGGGCTGCTGGGTGTCTACTTCTTCTACCGCGGAATCGTACTGGCGCTGGGCAGGGACGAGCTGAGGATGCTCCTCATCCTGGGGCTCTTCCCGTCCATCCTCTTCTGGTCGTCGATCCTGGGCAAGGACCCCGTCGTCCTCCTGGGCATCGGCGTGTACGCGTACGGGGTGATGGGGTGGAGCCGCCGCATGCGCTGGCCCTACCTGCTGGCGGTGGCGGTGGGGATCTGGCTGGCGACCATGATCCGGGTGTGGGCCGCGCCCATCCTTCTCGCCCCGCTGATCCTCGCCATCCCCGGGCAGATCCGGGGGGTGGGGCGGAAGACGGCCTTCGTGCTGGTGAGCTCGCTGGTGCTGGCCGCCTCGGTGGCGCGCTTCGCCGAATCGTTCGGGATGGAGACGATGCAGGACCTCTACTCCACCACCAACGCGCAGTCGCGGGCGTGGGCGGGGGGCGGCTCCGGGCAGACGATCAACGCGCAGTTCACCGGCCCGGTGAGCATGCTGAAGTTCATGCCGATCGGCGCCTTCACGGCGCTCTTCCGGCCGCTTCCCGGCGAGGTGATGAACCCGTTCGGGCTGCTGGCAGGGCTGGAGAGCGCGCTGCTGCTGGGGCTGGTGGTGCTCGCGCTCAAGCGGGTGCGCTGGGCCACCCTGCGGCAGCCGCTGGTGGTGTGGGCGGTGTCGCTGGTGGTGGTGTGGGCGTCCATCTACGGGTTCGTATCGTCGCAAAACCTGGGGAGCGCGGTGAGGTTCAAGCTGCAGATCCTGCCGATGCTGCTGATCCTGCTCCTCTACCTTTCGCGCAAGCAGCCGCCGGCCCTGGCGTCGGGGCGTACGGCGTAGCTTTTCCCATGCGCACGGAGTAAAGTGGACGATTGCCAGGGGATTGGCCTTCCGGTATATATGACGCGCCCAACGCCCCGGGTGCGGGAGTTGCTGGGGATGGGCCGCCGCCGCGCCGTCCGCGGGCGGGCGGCCGCGGCCTTCGAACACGGATTCCGGGCTTCACTGGCCGGGAGTTGCCATCTGGCTGCTTTCTCGGATGTAAACGCATGCTGATCTTCGTCTGCATCACGGCTGCGCTGGTGAGCCTCGTCACGACGCGTTTCGTCATACACGCGGCGGACCATTACGGGATCTACGACCATCCGGGCGAACGCAGGATCCACACGCGGCCCATCCCCCGCCTGGGCGGGCTGGCCGTGGTGCCGGCGGTGGTGCTGGGCCTGTGCGGCGTGGCGCTGCTCCGCGCCCCGCAGTGGGGGGCCACCATGGAGCGGCCGGGCTTCTTCGCCGCTCTCATCTTCGGCGCGGGGCTTCTCTTCGCGGTGGGGCTGTGGGACGACCTGCGCGGCCTTTCGCCGCTGGTGAAGCTGGGGTTCCAGTGCGTGGCGGCGGCGGTGGCGTTCTTTCTGGGCGTGCGGGTGGAGGTGCTCAGCCTGGGGCCGCTCGCCGAGGTGCCGCTGGGGGTGTTCTCCCTCCCGGTCACCATCCTGTGGATGGTGGGGATCACCAACGCGTTCAACCTGATCGACGGGATGGACGGGCTGGCGACGGGGATCGCGGTGGTGGCGCTGGCCACCACGCTGGCCGTGTCGCTGGTGCTGGGGAACATGGAGGTGGCGGTGGTGGTGGTGGCGCTGCTGGGCGCGCTGCTCGGCTTCCTGCGCTACAACTTCAGCCCCGCGCGCATCTTTTTGGGCGACTCGGGGAGCCTGTTCATCGGCTTCATGCTGGCGGTTCTCTCCGTGTACGGGGCCATGAAGAGCACCACGGCCGTGCTCGCCGCGGTGCCCGTGTTCGCGCTGGGGCTGCCGCTGCTGGACACGGGGCTGGCCGTGGGCCGGCGCTGGCTGCGCGGCGTTCCGCTCTCCAGCGCGGACGGGCGCCACATCCACCACCGCCTGCTGCACCTGGGGCTCACCCACCGCACGGCCGCGGTGGTGCTGTACATGGCGGCGCTGGCGCTGGCCATGCTGGGCGTGCTGCTGGCCTTCGCGCCGCCCATCGCGGTGGGGTGGATCGCCTTCACCGGCGGCGTGGTGTCGCTGCTGCTGCTGGTGTACGGGCTCTACAGGCTGGAGTACCACGAGTTCGCCGAGGCGGGCGCGGCGCTGGCGTCGGGGGTGCGGCGGCTGCGCCGCGTGATCCGCGACCAGATCCTGGCGCGCGACCTGGCCGACGCGCTGGTGACGGCCAAGGACCTGGACGAGTTCGGCGGGATCCTGGACGCGCACGCGGACCAGCTCGGCTTCCTGGGGATCGAGGTGTGCAGGGAGCTCGCCCCCGGCCGCTACCGGCAGACGTTTCTGGACGGGCGCGGCGCGCGGGCCTGGAAGCTGGAGTACCCGGTGGCCACCCGCACCTCGAGCGAGGACGAGCCCTACATCCTGCGCATCTGGTGCGGCCTGGGCGAGAGCACCTTCCGGCCCTACGGCGCCGAGCGGGTGGCGAGCATCCTGGCTCCCACCATTGAGGCCTGGCTTCGTGCCCGGCACCTCGTGGTGGAGCCGGGCGACCCGGACCCCTTCGTCCGCACTGCCCCGGAGGCCCCCGTCCGCCTGCCCAAGAACGCGGACGGCTTCCCGCGCCCGAAGCGCCCCCGGCAGCGCCCGCTCGTCTAACCCCCGGCGGCTCCCGTCGGGGCGACCCCTTTCGTGGGCCTGGAGGAGCCGCCGCGCCCCCGCTTGCCGCGCATCAGGCTTTGCGGGGCCCGTGACGGACGGGCCCGTGACCCGGCCATTGCGGGCGGCTGAAACCGCTGCGGCAACCACACGACGGCCCCCCGCGGGGGCTATGGGCACCGGCTGGAGCGGGGAGGAGCGCTCGCGCAGGGGAAGCCGTGGGCGTGGTCGCGGCGGAGCTGGCTGCTCGGGGGCCCGGCGTGTTGAAGTGGTATCACATTGCGCCGCGGCTTGCGCCTCGGCGGATCGTCCAAGTTGTTGTCGTTGATGGTGTTCGCTCGCGTCCGTCCCTTGTGTGCACCTGCGGGGGCGGCTATAATGACGGGCTATTCCCAGGCTGGGGCTCGTGCCTGCCACCCGCCGCGCGCCACACGGCATGCGCGGCCCGGGGCCGGTTCCGTGCTCCCGCCGAAGATCCGTCCAGACCCGTAAACAATAGCGCATGACCCGGTTTCGCTTCGCCCTGCTGCTCCCGGCGCTGCTCGTGATGAGCGCGCAGGTTCCCGCGCTCGCCCAGAACGCCACCCCCGTCCCGCAGCAGCAGGACACGACGGATCGTCCGCCGCGCGACGAGACCGGCTCCACCCAGCGGTCCATGGCCGGGGCCAGCGCCGGTCCCCTGCTGGACCGTCCCATCAACCGCAGCGAGTACGTGCTCGGGGCGGGCGACGAGGTCAACGTGTCGATCCTGGGGGGCGTCAGCCGCATCTACACCGCGGCCGTGCTTCCCGAGGGCACGGTGCTGGTGCCGACGGTGGGAGTGGTGCGCGTGGCCGGGCTGACGGTGGACGACGCCGAGGCCCGGGTGAGGTCGGCGGTGCTCCGCTACTACCGCAACGTAGAGGTGCGGCTGGGGCTGGCGCGGGTGCGGCAGTTCAAGGTGTTCGTGGTGGGGAACGTGGACGACCCCGGGGTGCGGGTGGCGTCGGCCGTCACGAGGGTGAGCGAGGTGGTGGAGGGGATCTCCCCCACCGGCGCCATCCGCCGCAACGTCCTGGTGCGGCGCGCGTCGGGCGACACGGTGTCGGTGGACCTCGCCCGCTTCCTGCTGGCGGGCGACCTGAGCCAGGACCCCCGCCTGCAGGACGGCGACGTGCTGGTGGTGCCCACCGTGGGCGAGACCGTGGCGGTGCACGGCCGCGTGGCGTACCCGGGGACGTACGAGTACCGCCGCGGCGAGTCCGTGGCCGATCTCCTGTCCATCGCCAACGGCGGCGCCGGGTTCCCCGCCAGCGCGGCAGACTCGGTGCGGGTGTCGCGCTTCGTGTCCGCACAGCAGCGGGAGCAGGTCGTGATCCCGCAGGCGGAGGCGGTGGGCGCGCGGGGCCGCTCGCTGATGCTGCGGCCCTTCGACGCCGTGTTCGTCCCGGAAGTCTCCAACTACAAGGTGCAGCGCACGGCCACCATCGCGGGGCTCGCGCTCCGCCCGGGGACCTATCCCATCCGGCCGGACACCACCACCGTGGCCGAGCTCATCGCCCTGGCCGGCGGCCTGCGACCCGAGGCCTCGATCGCGGAAGCCACGCTCCGCAGGCAGCCGGCTCCGGACCCGCGCGCGGACCCTCGCGAAGACGCGCGCGGGAACACGCGGACTGCGCCGGAGCGGAGCGGATCCGAGCGGCGGCTTACCCCCCAGGAAGAGGCTGCCCAGCGGGAAACGGCCCTGGCCGCGCTCAGCCGCGCGGAGCGGCGCATCGTGCAGATCAACAACGAGAGCCTGGACTCGTTCGTCACCATCGACCTCACGCGTGCCTCGGGCACCCCCGGGAGCGGCATGGACCAGCGCCTGCGCAACGGCGACCTCCTGATGGTGCCGGAGCGCCGCAACGAGGTGACGGTGCTGGGCGCGGTGACGCGGCCGGGGATCGTGTCCTTCGTTCCCGGCCAGCCGCTGGGGTACTACGTGCTCGTCGCGGGCGGGTTCGGCAGGGGAGCCGACCGCGGAGACCTGATGGTGCTCCGGCCCCGGTCGGGAGCGCGGCTGAGCTGGCGAGACGTGCAGGTGGTGGAGCCGGGCGACCGGATCATCGTGCCGTTCCGCGAGCACCGCACGCTGCTGGAGCGCGTGCAGACGGTGCAGGGCGTGCTCACCACCATCACGGGCACCATCCTTTCGTTCCTGGCCTTCAAGCAGCTTTTCTGAGACAGGCGTGCGGACGCGGGCGCGTCCTGTACCCATGCGGCGCAACACCAAGCGTGACCAGGTGAGAAATGATTGAAGACGGGCAGGCACAGCGGACGAACGGCACGGGCGCGCCGGCAGGGTTCCGCCCGCTGGCGGCGCTGTTCCGCCACTGGCGGACGATCGTGGGCGTGACCGTGGCCACGGTGCTGGCCGCTCTTGCGGTGTCCGCGATCTACCCCAAGTCGTACCGGGCGAAGATCGTCCTGTACCCGGCCGAGGGGAAGCAGGCGTCGGGGCCGGCGTTCCTGGGCCAGAACCCCCTGGCCATGCTGGCCATGGGCGGGATGAGCACCCCCAACCGCCAGCTCATCTCGCTGGTGCTCACGAGCCGGTCGATCGAGGACTCGGTCGCCAGCAGGGTGGGCGAGCCCCGGCGCGCCAAGGTCGAGACGACGCGGCAGGACGGCTCCATCGTCGTGAACATCTATGACCGCGACCCGGTGAAGGCGGCGCGCATCGCCAACCTTTACCCGGAGCTCGCCAACGCGAGCATCTCGCGCATCGGGGTGGACGCGGCGGACCGGCGGCGGCGCATCCTGGACGCGCAGCTGGAGGGCGCGCGCGAGCGGATGAACCAGGCCGAGGAGCGGCTCATCCGCTTCCTGCGCGAGCAGCAGGGCGGGCCCGAGCTGGCGGCGCAGGCCACGGCCACGCTGCAGGCCGCCGCCGGGCTGCAGCGCGAGATCGGCGAGCTGGAGATCCGGGTGGCGCAGCTTCGCCGCACCGCCACCCCCGAGAACCCGGAGCTGCGCGCGGCCACCGCCGACCTGGCGGCCCGCCGGGCCCAGGTGCAGCGGCTCACCACGTCCGGCGCCGGGCCGGCCCTGCCGTCGCTCAACCGTTCGTCCGAGATGAAGGTGGCGGCGGTGCGCGAGATGCGCGACGCGGAGGAGGCTCAGCAGATCTACGCCACCCTGCGCGCGCAGCTGCTGAGCGCCGAGATGGACGCCAGGCAGGACCTTCCGGCCATCAGCGTGCTGGACCCCGCGCTGGTACCCAAGCAGCCCGAGTCGCTGAGCTGGCCGCTGGTGGCGGTGCTGTCGCTGCTGCTGGGGCTGGCGCTGGGGTGCGGGCGCGTGCTGCTCCGCGCCTACCTGCGCAGCGCGCGCGAGATCGCGGACCACCGCGAGGTGTTCTCGGCGTACGACCAGTTCAAGACCGAGGTGGCGGGCACGGTGCTGCCCAACCGCTGGGTGTCGCGCGGCGGCACGCCCTCGCGCCGGGACGGCTGAGCCGCGGCCCCGCGCACGGGCACGGAGACACGGGAAAGCCGTGCCTCCGTCCCCGTGAGGCTGTTCGCTTGCTGGGCCCTGGCGGCGGGACTATCTTCCCGCGTGCAAAAATCCCTCGAACGACCTGCATTCGTGGGCCGCTGTACCCTCAAACTTGAATCCGCGGAATCATGCATATCGCAGTCGTAGGCACCGGCTACGTGGGACTCGTGGCGGGCGCCTGCCTGGCGGAGACCGGCAACGACGTGGTCTGCGCGGACATCGACGCGCACAAGATCGCGCGCCTCAACGCCGGCGAGATCCCCATCTACGAGCCGGGGCTGGAGCCGCTGGTGGAGCGCAACCTGCGCGAGGGGCGGCTGACCTTCACCACCGACGTGGCGCAGGCCACCCGCGACGCGGAGGTCATCTTCATCGCCGTGGGCACGCCGCCGGGCGAGGACGGCTCGGCGGACCTCAAGCACGTGCTGGCGGTGGCGGAGACGGTGGGGCAGAACATGCCGGAGGACGGGCCGGAGAAGATCGTCATCACCAAGAGCACGGTGCCGGTGGGTACCGCGAAGAAGGTGAAGGACGCCATCCGCCGCCACACC
>DASVSA010000607.1:0-8173 GCA_036388335.1 Longimicrobium sp.
CGGAGGCCCTCCTCCGGCGCCGGCTGGTGGTGGGCCCGCGGGGGCCCCGGTGACGAGCTTCTCGCAGATGATCGAATCGGGTTTGATACAGGCGGTGGCGAGGCGGTACCTGGCGGTGGCGCGCAGCACGCTGGAGATGGACGTGGCATGGCTGTCCGAGCGGACGGGCGCCGAGTTCCTGCTGCACGCGGTGGACGGCGACTACGAGCCGTTCGGGATCGCGGCGGGCACCATCCTGGCGGCGCCCCAGTCGTACTGCACGCGCGTGCTGGACGGCACCCTCCCCGCCGCCATCCCGGATGCCCGCGCCGACGCGGCGACCGCGTGCCTGCCCGTCACGGAGCGGCTGGGGATCGGCTCGTACGTGGGCGCCCCGGTCCACCTCCCCGGCGGCGAGCTGTTCGGGATGCTCTGCTGCCTGGGGCGGGCTCCGCGGCCCCAGCTCGGCGCGGGCGAGGTGCGCCTCCTGGCGGCGCTGGCCGCGTCGCTCGGCGAGGACCTCGCCCGCGTGGCCCTCCGGCAGCGGGAGGGGGCGATCTCGCGCGCGGACGTCGAGCGCGCCATCGCGGGCCAGGGGCTGACGGCGGTGGTGCAGCCGATCGTGGAGCTGGCCGAGATGCGGATCGTGGGGGTGGAGGCCCTCGCGCGCTTCCAGGACCCGCCGGGGCGCCCGGACGTCTGGTTCGCCCGCGCCGCGGAGCTGGGGCTGGGCCAGGCGCTGGAGCTGAGCGCCATCCGCGCGGCGCTGGCCCTCCTCCCGCGGCTCCCCGCGGATACGTACCTCTCCGTCAACGCGTCGCCGGATACGCTCCTCGGGCATGGCCTGCGCGAGCTGCTCGCCGGGGTGGACCCGCGCCGGGTGGTGCTCGAGATCACGGAGCACGCCTCGGTGGCGCGCTACGACGACCTGCTCAGCGAGCTCGCGGCGCTGCGCGAGCTGGGAGTGCGCGTGGCGGTGGACGACACTGGCGCAGGCTACGCGAGCTTCCGCCACATCCTGATGCTGCGCCCCCACATCATCAAGCTGGACCGCGACATGGTGAACGGCCTCGACCACGACCGTGCGCGGGAGTCGCTGGTGCGGGCGCTGGCGGCGTTCGCCGAGGGCCTGGGGGCCACCGTAGTGGCCGAAGGGGTGGAGACCGCGGGCGAGCTGGATGCGCTGGCGCGGGCGGGGATCGCCTGCGCGCAGGGGTACTACCTCGCCCGGCCGGGGCCCCTCCCGCTCCCCGAGATCGGCGTGTCGCCCACGCCGCAGCGGCTGGCCCCCGCCCGCTCGCTGCCGTCGGTGGACGACTTCGCGGACTTCGTGGCCGCCAGGCTCGCCGAGGTCGTCGCGGCCACGGGGCTGGACGCAAGTCACCTCAGCATCCGCAACCCGGACGACGACACGCTGGAGCACCGCTACGTCTACGATCCCACCGGGCTGGGCATCCCGGCCGGCGCGCGCATCCCCTGGACCGGCTCGCTCTGCCACCGGTGCCGCGTGGCCGGGCTCCTGTGGACGGCCGACGTGGCGCGCGACCTCCCGGGCGCCGGGGTGGACCCGGAGATCTACGGCACCTTCATGTCGGTGCCGGTGCTGAGCGCGGGAGGCGATCAGGTGATCGGCTCGTTGTGCGCGGCCGCGAGGGCGCGACGTTACCTGAGCGACCGCGCCATCTCCACGGCCGAGCAGATCAGCCGCGCCATCACGGAATGGCTGGCGCGCGGAGGCGAGCGTCACGACCCGCCTGTTCCCGCCGCCCACCGCGGCTAGGCAACGCTTCGCGCGGACGAGGGATCGAAACCTTTGCGCGCTTTCCTCCGTTGAGGAGCACGTAACCGTCGTCCCCTCCCCAGGAGCATTCGTCATGCGTAAGGTTTTCCTCGTCTCCGCCGCCCTCGTGCTCGCTTTCGCCGCCCAGCCCGCCGACGCCCAGCGCCGCCACGACAACGACACCGAGGCCCGCGTGGTGGATCGGCAGCCGCTGCGCCGCGCCTCGTCCGCCATCCAGACGCGCGGCGGCGAGGTGGCCCTCCTCCTCATCGACCGCCGCGTGGTGATGCAGCTCACCGACCGCGGGCTCGACGAGATCGACCGGGAGATGGAGCACGACGCGAAGAAGGAGGAGTCGGGCTTCGCGCGCTTCGTGAGCGGCATGGTGCGCAGCGGCGTGCGCACGCTCCTGGACCGCGGCATCGAGTACCCCGTCTCCGAGCTCCGCGACGCCCGCTACGAGAACGGCCGCCTGATCCTCGAAGACCGCGAGGGCAACGCGATCTTCAAGGACGTGCAGGTGAACGACATCCAGGTGATGGAGAGCTTCTCGCCCTCCGAGGCGCGCGCCTTCGCAGCCCGCGTCAACCAGGCCCGCCGCCGCCGCGCGGACCTGTAAACGGCGGGGCTCACACCGAGGCACGGAAGCACAGAGATGAAGTCGTCTCTGTGCCTCCGTGTTTTCGTGGCCCTTGATGGACGGGGTACTGCGGTACACATTCCGGCTGTACCCACGGCCTGGAGAAACCTCTATGCTCGGTGACAACCCCGCGGTCCACAGCGATCCGGAGATCCTCGGTGGCGTGCCGGTGTTCGTCGGCACGCGCGTGCCCGTGCAGAACCTGTTCGACTACCTCTCGGGGGGCGACAGCCTCGACGACTTCCTGCGCTCCTTTCCCACCGTCGGCCGGGAACAGGCCGTTGCCGCGCTGGAGCAGGCGGGGGAGGCTCTGAAGAACCTTGCTTGCGCTGCTTGACGAGCAGGTCCCGGTGGAGTTCGCGGACGTGCTGAACGCGGCGGCGCCTGAGCGCCACGCGGTTCGCACGGTCGCCGAGAAGGGCTGGCGGGGCACCAAGAACGGCGAGCTTCTGCGCCGGGTGCGCGATGCCGGGTTCGGCGCGGTCGTCACGGCGGACCGTCATATCGAGCACCAGCAGAACATCGCCCGGTCGGGCGTGGGGCTCGTCGTCATGCACCCACCCGGGTTCGCATCCAGGAGCTGGTCCCACTGGCTCCGGCGGTGTCTGCCGCACTGGATGCGGTGCAGCCGGGCGAGGTGTTCATGTGCGTCCGTGAAGCAGGACGCTCGCCCGCCGGAGCCGCCTACATCCCGCTGAGTTCCTGAGCGTATGCCACACGGGGCACGAAAAGAGCCGCTCTACAGGAAGGTGAATACCCAGACCCACGGGGTGCGCCACGGGGTCGGCGGGGACTTCCGGACCGGGCGCGGGGCACACCCCGACGCCAGCCGGGGCTCGATGCATGGGAAGCGGAAGGGCGGGCTCGACTATACACCCCTCTTCAAGTTCCTGCTGTCGAAGGTGGGCTCGGAGTGGGACGGCGTGTACAGCGAGGCGGTCGCCCGCCTGGACCGCCCAGATCCCATCTTCTGGCTCGTCGCGCGGCACGAGGGCGAAAGGCGCGACATCGTGCGCATCGGCGAGTCGAGCTATTTCAGCGGCCTGTACGTCGACGAAGATGGCATCCTGCGGATCGTCGACCCCGATCTCCGGCCCGAGAAGCTCACCCCGTCCTGTACCTGCTGCACCCATACGTTCAACGGGATCCGCTTCGGCTGACACGGAGGCACAGAGATGAACGAATCTCTGTGCCTCCGTGTCTCTGTGTGAGCCCCGCTGTTAGCGATCCGCGGGCTTCGCGAACGCCCGGTACGCGGTGTACCCGAGGGCGCCGGCGATCAGCCAGGGCGCCGCGACGATGATGGGGTCCATCCACGTGTGGTTCACGTCCGCGCGGTGCTGGCCAACGCGGGAGCGGATGCCGTGGTGGGTGAACTCGCTGAGCACACCCGTCTCGGTGATGGGGTTGTCGGGGCGCAGCGACGCGTACGACGCCAGGTTGCTCTCCAGCACGTCCACCCGGTCGGCGGCCAGCAGGAGCAGCCAGTGCGCGGCGCGCGCCTCGCTGTACCTGGCGTACGCGTACTTCCTGATCGCCCCCGACAGCCCCTTGGGCGGGCACGACGTGCCGAAGACGGGCGTGACGAACGCGTGCTCGATCGACCTCTCGCGCGGCCACTTCTCCACCTGCCGCTCCGGAAAGTGCCAGTGCGCCCCGCTCAGCGTGGGGTCGAACTGCTCCTGCGGAAACGAGGGGCGGTCCTTGGGGTCCAGGTCCGCGCCCCACCCGGGGATGCGCCGGCGGAGCTCCTCGGCGGGCGGCGTGGTGGACGGCTTTTCTGCCGTGTAGGGCATGATCGCTCCTCCTCAGTGCGCGTTCGGAACGACGACCGGCTTGATGCAGCCGTCCAGCTTGGCCGAGAAGATGTGGTACCCCTCCGCGATGTGCTCCAGCGGGATGCGGTGGGTCACGATGTCGTTGGGCTTCAGGTAGCCGTTGCGGATGTGCTCGAAGAGGCGCGGCCACTGGCGCTTCACCGGGCACTGGTTCATGCGCAGCGTGAGCCCCTTGTTCATCGCGTCGCCAAACTTGATGGCGCTGAACATGGGCCCGTAGGCGCCCACGATGGAGATGGTGCCGCCCTTCCGCACCGAGTCGATCGCCCAGTTGATCGCCACCGGCGAGCCGCCCTGCAGCTTCATCTTGGCCGACGTCACGTGCTGGATGAAGTTGCCGTCCGCCTCCGCGCCCACCGCGTCGATGCACACGTCGGCGCCCAGGTGCTCGGTGGTCTTCTTCATGTACACGACGATGTCGTCCACCTCGGCGAAGTTCACCGTCTCCGCGTGGGCAAAGGTGCGCGCCTTCTCAAGCCGGTACTCCAGGTGGTCGATGACGATCACCCGCCCCGCCCCCATCAGCCAGGCGGACTTGGCTGCGTAGAGCCCCACGGGCCCGGCTCCGAACACGGCCACCACGTCGCCCTCCCTGATCTCCCCGAGCTGCGCCCCGAAGTAGCCGGTGGGGAGCGCGTCGGTGAGCATCAGCGCGTCCTCGTCGTCCATCCACTCGGGGATGAGGGAGGGCCCCACGTCCGCGAAGGGAACGCGCACGTACTCCGACTGCCCGCCGTCGTAGCCGCCGCAGGTGTGGGAGTAGCCGTAGATGGCGCCCACCGCGGTGGCGTTGGGGTTCACGTTGTGGCAGTTGCCGTACAGGCCGCGGGCGCAGAAGAAGCAGGAGCCGCAGAAGACGTTGAAGGGCACCATCACCCGGTCGCCCGGCTTCAGGTTCCTCACCGAGGGCCCCACCGCCTCCACCACGCCGATGAACTCGTGCCCGAAGGTCATCCCCACGCGCGTGTCGGGCATCATCCCGTGGTAGAGATGGAGGTCCGAGCCGCAGATCGCCGCCAGCGTCACGCGCACGATGGCGTCGTTGGGGTGCTCGATGGGCGGGATGTCCTTCTCCTCCACCCGGATCCGGTACGGGCCGCGGTACACCATCGCTCGCATCGCGCTCTCCTTGCAGAAGTCCGCTCGTCGGAGGCGCGAGGACGTTGCATTGCCCGTACCGCCGCGCGGGACAGGCGGCCGCTTGGCTCACACAGAGGCACGGAGGCACAGAGAAAATCTCCGTGCCTCCGTTTCCTATTACTCGGGGAGCTTGAGCGCCGCGGATTCCTTCAGGAGCTGGTCCCAGTCGCCGGGTGGGGCGCCGGCCTCCAGCATCCGCGCGAACACGGCGTACGCGTCGCTCCGCGCGCCGCGGGCCCGCAGAGTCTCGTCGTCGTTCACCCACGCGTAGACGATGGCGCGGGCGTCCGCGCGGAAGCGGAAGTAGAGCCGGTAGCGCTGGAAGAACCCGGCCGAGAACCAGTGGTTGCTCGCTCCCAGCGTGTTCCCCTGCCGGAACTCCCGCGCACCCGGGTCCGCGGGGATGATCTCGGTGACGAGGCGATGGATCGCGGCCAGCCGCTTCGTGGCCGGGTGCGACCGGAATCCCTCGGGGTCGGCTCGCTCCAGGCGCTCCACCACCGCCACCAGCTCCGCGAACACGCGTCCGAACTCCCTCCACTGGTAGAGCTTCCAGCCGTCGCGCCGCGGAGGCTCCCCCGCCGGCTCCCCTCCCCCGTCCCGGCGCACGTCAGTCGATCCGCTCGTCGAGATCCACTTCCATGTTCCCCACGAGCCGCTCCGCGCGCGCCAGCAGATCGGTGGAGAGCGGCTCGATATGGGCCGGCTGCTCGATCATGTCGCGCTCGATGAACGCGAGAAAGGCGCCGAGAACAGGGTCGTCCCCGGGAGCTGCGTCGTCCTCCGCACCCACCGCGCGCACCAGGAGAACGCCGGGCCCGATGTACTCCGCCTCGACGTTGCGCGTGTCGAACTCCGGGTGCGAGCGAAAGAGCGCGGACTCGAACGCGTACGACTTAGAGTTTCCCGTGCGGGTGAATCGTCCCTTGTAGGCCATCTCCGCTCCTGGGCTGAGTTCGCGTGCGCGGCATTACAAATGTACTTACTGCCGGATCGGTGTCAACGGCCTTCCGGAAGATAAACTCCTGGTCCTCGCCACGGCCCGGGGCATGCGCTGAGCACGGGCACCGCAACGACGCCCCTCACGGAGAACCCGGCGGATGCCACGCACCCGATCCATCGCCCTGGCGGCGATCCTCGCCATGCTCCCGGCCATCTCGGCGGCGCAGACGGCCGCGCCCCCGGCGCTCGACGCCATCCGCCGGGAGGACCTCCGGCGCGACCTCTTCACCCTCGCCTCGGACTCCATGCGCGGGCGCGAGGGGGGAACGCAGGACGAGATGCGTGCCTCCGCCTGGCTGGCCGAGCGGGCGCGGGAGGCGGGGCTCCTCCCCGCGGGCGACGACGGCACCTACTTCCAGTTCTTCGGCCTGCGCCGCATCCGGCAGACGGCGGCGAGCACCGTGGCCGTGGGGGGCACGCCGGTGCGCCTGTGGGAAGACGCGGTGCTGCTGGCGCCCGTGGGCGCGCGGGTGGACGCCCGCATCGTCCACGCGCGCCCGGGAGCGCAGGGGGCCGCCGCGCCGCCCGCGCAGGGGCGCGTAGTGGTCGCCCGGCTGGCGCCGCCCACGCGCATGCCTCCGCGCGGGGTGAGCCTGTGGGCGTGGCGCTACGCCCTCACCGCCACCCGCGAGCAGAGCGCCGCGCTCCGCACCGGCAACCCCGCCGCCATCGTGCTGGTGGCGGACTCGGTGGCGGCGCAGGCCTTCGGGCGGATGCAGCACTGGCAGCGCAACGGCCTCTACCTGCTGGACGATCCAGACGCCGCTCCCGCCGCGCCGGCCGGCGGCCCACCCGTGTTCCTCGTCCGCCCCGAGGTGATGAGCCGCCTGGCCGAGGATGCGCGCTTCACCGCCGACCTGGGGCTGGAGAGCTTCGTCTACCCCTCGGTGAACGTGGTGGCGCGGGTGCCCGGCACCGACGAGCGGCTCCGAGGCGAGCACGTGCTCTTCAGCGGCCACCAGGACCACGACGGCATCGGCGAGCCTTTGAACGGCGACTCCATCTGGAACGGCGCGGACGACAATGCCACGGTGAGCGTGGCGCTGCTGGCCATCGGGCGCGCCTTCGCGCGGCAGCCGGGGAGGCGCTCGGCGCTCTTCGTGTGGCACGGGGCCGAGGAGCGGGGGCTGCTGGGCTCGCGCTGGTACTCGGCGCACCCCACCGTGCCGAAGGAGTCGCTGGTGGCCGTGCTCAACGCGGACATGATCGGCCGCAACCATCCGGACAGCGCGGGGCTGCTGGGCGCGGTCCCGCCGCACCGCAACTCCACGGCGCTGGTGGAGATGGCGCTGGACGCCAACCGCCGCGTCACCCGCTTCGCCGTCGACCACAGCTGGGACGACCCCGCGCACCCGGAGGGCTGGTACTTCCGCAGCGACCACCTCCCGTATGCGCGCGCGGGTGTGCCGTCCATCTTCTTCACCACCCTCCTCCACCCCGACTACCACACCCCCGAGGACGAGTCGGAGCGCATCGACCTCGCCAAGCTCACCCGCATGACGCAGTGGATGTACGCCACCGGCTGGTCCGTCGCCACCGCTCCCCAGCGGCCGGCCGTAGACCCGGGATTCAAGCTGGAGCGCTGAAACAGCGGGGCTCACACAGAGGCACAGAGGCACAGAGACGACTTCTTCTCTGTGCCTCTGTGCCTCTGTGTGAGCCCCGTTTTTGCGACCCTGGGCCGCATGCGAATCTCACTTGCTTTTCTCCTGGCGATCTTCGGGGCGGGGTGCGCCTCCGCGCCCTCGGCCGCACCCGGTCCGCCGCGCGCCGCGCTCCCCGCCCACCCGGGGT
>DASVSA010000608.1:0-2518 GCA_036388335.1 Longimicrobium sp.
TCCCCTTCGGAGAGTGGCTCGATGGAGATGTCCCGCCCGAAGTGCCAGCGAAGGTCATCGAGCACCTGCGGGTCGGGTGCCGTCGCACACAGCACGCGAAGCCGGTCACCTTCAACTACAGGAAGCACGCGCCATTCGGCCAGATAAGCGGCGCAGAGTGCCTCCACGTCAGCTTCGATCGGCGGACCCCAGGCATCGCCGCCGCGTGCGGAGCCGGGTCCTGATCCCTCAGTCTGAGACATGGTGGACTATGTCGAGACCACTGCTGCCTGACCACGTTACAGGGGCGAATCGCATCTTCCGCGGGGCGAATGGACTGCCCTACCGGTCCGCCGTGCGATCCGGCGCCCTCGCTTCCTACCTGGCGCAGGGCGCCGCGCTCAGACGCCGAATACCGCCCTTATTGCGCCGCGGTACCGCCGGCTGGATGTCAGCTTCGACCCGTCCGAGAGAACGAATAGGTGCTCGTACATACCCCAGGACTCTATCGACCGAACGGCGTCGACGTTGATGATGATAGAACGGTGGATCCGAAGAAACAGCGCGGGATCCAGTGATTGCTCCAATTCTGTGAGGCTCGACCTGAAGAGATGCGATTCCTCCGCGGTGTGGAGCCGCACGTAGTTGTCAGCGGCTTCCATCCACAAGATCGCCGACGCCCTCACGACGTCGTATCGACTACCGCACTTCACCGCGAAGCGCTCTCGTCGCGGAGGGGACAGAGCCATGGCGTGCCCTTCCTAGTGTGTCGTGGCCTCGTATAGACGGGTGAAGGGGTTCAAGCTACCGCTACCGGCAGGTTCCCCGGTTAGCTATTCGTAAGGCTCGCGCGAGGAATTCACCGGCGCCGCGCCGCCGCGCCGCCACGCGGTACGGTGTCGGCGCACGTGTCCTCGCCCGTGCGGGCAGAAGCTCGCCGGAGCCTTCTTCCGGCGTACACTCTGTATACTTAGAATGTATACTTTACGCGTGGACGCGCAACCACCGGGGGAGTCTGACGTGAATGCGTTCAGCGGCTCGCGATTGTGTCGCGCGCTAGCGCGGCGACCGCCACGACCGCCCGTGCCCGACAATCTGCGGGTCCTCCTCGGTCGGTATCGGTATCGCCGCTGCGACCGCGAGCCGAACGCCCGTACACCAGGCGCTACTTCGTCTCGCGCGCGACGAGCTCGTCCTGGCACCGGATTGGGATTTACGTCTTTGCGGAGATGGCGGGAGCTAATCAAGACACGATGGGACGTAAGCGCCCGGATCGAGTTGCGCCGGGGGAAAGCCGTGGCGGGAACGAGTCCCGACCTCAAGCCGTGCCGGTCCAACGGTATTCACCTCACCGAAGCCATCTCGCGCGCGCCGCGATTCATCCCTCCAAACAACCCATTCACCCTCGAATACTGCACGTCACCCGTTGGGCGTAGCGCGAAGCTGCGATCGGGGCGACGTTGCCTGATCGGAGAAGCGCGTGCAGCCGCTCCCCTGTCGTGACCGGCGTGACCGGGTCCGAGCCGTTGCGAGCGAGTTCCCGTGAGTGCCGCCCGATCGGTCACCGGACGGAAGGGTCCCCTCCAGTTCAGTTACTCCGTTCCGAGCAACGAAGAGCGGAATGACCGGCCTGCTCGCGCGCCGGCACATCGCAGTCGTGGCCTCGCTCGGTGTGCTCCTTTTCAACGAGCCGCGGCGCTCACGTACTGAGCCCGCTGTGCCTCCAGTTTCTGCGTACGCAAAGGACATGACTGGCTCACACGACCCGCTTCGTAACGTGCTAGCCTTAGCTGTAGAGCGCGACGGTATCACCCGCGTCGCACAGGAAGCCGCGGTCAACGCGGAGAGTTTGCGGAAGTACCTGAGCGGTGCTCCAGTGCGATCAGATGTACTGACCGCGTTGACGGATTGGGCGAGCCCTACGACTTGGATTGATGACCAAGGCGACGGGCCATACTTCGGGAGCGGCAGCTGATACGCTCTCTAATATCGGTGAAGTGAGCAACCGGATCGGCCTGTGTAGGTCACCGAACGTTTACCGATGCGTCGTCGGCGCGGCGGCGCCCCCGGCGGCTGTTTACTCTCTACCCTCTGCTCCCGCGCTTCAATCGCTCGTCCCCCTCCCCTCTGCCGGGTAAGGACCCTACCGATGTCCATCACTTCTCTTCTCGATTCGGCTCACGCGAGGCGGGCCGTCCGTCTTCTGGTTGTGGCCTGGGTGCTCGCGCTCGGCGCCTGCAGCGACAAGGGCGACAGCGTCGCCGGCATCCCGCGCGGCGCCGCCGACGGCCTCTACCCGCAGATCGTGGTGAACGGCTCCGGCGAGTCCACCGCCGAGCTCAACCTGTCGCTCCTGCGCAAGCCCGCGGGCGTGCGCCTGGGGAGCTACCAGGGCGAGCTGAGCTACGACCCCGCCGTACTCACGCTGGCGCGCTGGTCGCTCCCCGCGGGCGCCGAGGGCTCGGTGAACGGCGAGACCGCCGGGAAGATTCGCTTCGTGGCCTCCGCCGTCGAGGGCGTAGGCGAAGTCCCGCTCCTG
>DASVSA010000609.1:0-2272 GCA_036388335.1 Longimicrobium sp.
GCGGGTGGTGACGCCTTCGGAAGGGTCATGCGCGCGTGGAGCAGTCACATCGGTGCAAGGGTCATCACGCATCGTGCGGGTGGACTCCCTGGCGCTGGCAGACTCTACGGCACGGGTGTTCCTTACCGTCAACAGGGCGGAGACGCGGGTGTTCGAGAACTACGACCTCCGCCGCCACTCGCCAGGCCCGGGCTGGGGAGTGAGGACCGTGACACTGTGGGGTGCCGTGAGGATCGTGTCGAACCGCACCCCGCGCACAACTTCCCCCTAGCGCAGGCGCGGGCAGCGCACGGGTGGGGTGTCAACGCGCACACGCGGGCCCGAGGGTCCGCGTGTGCGCGCCTTCGTACCGTTATACCCGAGGTGGTGGAACGTGCCCCCGACTCCGACAGACTTGGCAGTCGCGGCCGAACTGGCGCAACGGATTGTCGCGGCCGGGCTCGGCAGGATACGGCGGGTCGTGTTAATTGGCTCGCGCGCGCGCGGCGCAGCCCAACCTGCGAGCGACCTGGACCTCGTGGTGCTGGTAGAGCTGCCGCACGGCTCCCGCGCATGGGGTCCGGCGGAGAGCCTGGCCGAGCGAGACCGCATCCAGCGCGCTGTCGGGGTACCCCCGATCACGACGGACCTCTCGGTACGCACCACGGACCACTACCACGAGGCGCGGCAGGTAGTGGGTGGGGTCGAGCACCTCGTGGACCTGGAAGGGGTAGAGGTGTACTCACACCCCTTGAGCAACCCGCCGACGATCCGGCGCATGCCTGCCCAGGTGCGATGGGAGCACGCCGGCACCTGGATTACCCACTCGACAGCGGTGCTGGAGGTAGCGACCTCCGTGCGCGGTGACTGTGGAGACGCTTACGCCGCGAGACTCACGTCGGCCGCGCACGCCAGCGCGATGCGTGCGATCACGGCGCTCCTCGTGACGCATCAGCTGTTCAGCTCGAAGCGGGACGGCATTCGGGCCATGCTGGCTCAACTTGGATGTGTGGACGCGAAGAGCGCGCAGGAGTTGAGGGCGATACTCGAACTTGCTGATCCGCCATTCCAGAAGGCGCAGGCGGTGTTGCGGCTGGTGGTTCAACGGCTGGGTGAGGATCCTGGTATGACACCGTATCTACAGCAGGCGCACGCATGGTTGAGAAAGGCGGCGATGCCGGGAACCCTCAAGACTGACCGAGCCCGGTAACCCGCTGGGGACGCCGCCCCCTCTTCGCTCTGCCAACGGAGGGCGATCACGGCGCGGGGCGCATGCATTAGGTCTGGGCTGAACAACTGGGCTCACACAGAGGCACAGAGACACAGAGAGAAGCACATCTCCGTGTCTCTGTGCCTCTGTGTGAGCCCAGTATGCGTCTCAGGACGCAGGGCGGGGCCAACGGGCCCCCGCCCTCTTTTCATAAGCCGCGCGCGGCGGTTATCTTGTGGGCCGCTCCCCTCATCATACTCTGACTGCCTCCGGCGGGCCCACCCTGGTACATGGAAGATAGAAAGCCGCTGGGGACACCGCCCCCGCTCTTCGCCCTGCCCATGGAGGGCGACGACGAGGAGCTGGAGCGTCTGAAGCGCAAGATCGAGCGCGAGCGCGGCTTCAACTGCCAGTTCTACAAGGACAAGTGCCTGCGCCGCCGCATCGCGGTGAGGATGCGGGCGCGCGGGCGGCGTACCTTCGCGGAGTACGGCGCGCTGCTGGACACGGAGCCGGCGGAGTACGACTTCCTGCTGGACACGCTCACCATCAACGTCACCAAGTTCTTTCGCAACATCGAGACGTGGAACGCGGTGGAGCAGCAGGTGGTGCCGCAGCTCTTCGCGGGGCGCGGGCCGGTGCGCGTGTGGAGCGCGGGGTCGGCCAGCGGCGAGGAGGCGTACACCGCCTCCATCCTGCTGCGCGAGTGGGCGGAGCGGAACGGGAAGACGGCCGAGCTGTCGCGGCTGCGCATCACCGGCACCGACATCGACCGGCGCTCGCTGGAGACGGCGGAGCGGGGGATCTACCCCGACCTCTCCCTCACCGAGACGCCCGAAGCGGTGAAGGCGCGCTGGTTCACGCAGACACCTCCCTTCCGCATCCATCCCGACGCGCAGAAGGGGGTGTCGTTCGAGCGGCGCGACCTGATCTCCGGCGAGCCCCAGGCGGAGCAGTCGCTGATCTTCTGCCGGTACGTGGTGATCTACTTCGACCGCGAGATCCAGGAGCGCCTCTTCAAGCGTTTCTACGACTCGCTGGTCCCTGGGGGCTTCCTGGTGCTGGGCAAGGTGGAAACGCTGA
>DASVSA010000610.1:0-35146 GCA_036388335.1 Longimicrobium sp.
GACGTCGCGGCGCTGCGCACAGCCATCGCCAACCTCTTCTTCTACGGCCTCCCCGGCACGCCGGACCGCCAGTGGGTGCTGATCGACGCGGGGATCCCCGGGTCGGCGCCGTGGATCGAGGCGGCGGCGAAGGCGCGGTTCGGGGATGCGCGGCCGTCGTGCATCATCCTCACGCACGGCCACTTCGACCACGTGGGCGGGCTGCACACGCTGGCCGAGCTGTGGGACGTGCCCATCTACGCGCACCCGCTGGAGCTTCCGTACCTGGATGGCCGCGAGTCGTATCCGCCCCCCGACCCCACCGTGGGCGGCGGGGCGATGGCGCGCATGTCGCCGCTCTACCCGCGCGGCCCGTACGACTTCACACCGCGCCTGCGCCTGCTGCCGGACGACGGCTCGGTGCCGGGGATGCCGGGGTGGCGCTGGATTCCCACGCCGGGACACTCGCCGGGCCACGTCGCCCTCTTCCGCGACGCGGACCGCACGCTGATCGCGGGCGACGCCTTCGTGACGACCAAGCAGGAGTCGATGACGGCCGTCATGCAGTGGCGCCCGGAGGTGAACGGCCCGCCCGCCTACTTCACGCAGGACTGGGCCGCCGCCCGGCGCTCGGTGGAGGTGCTCGCCGGCCTGGAGCCGGAGGCGGTCGGCACCGGCCACGGCCCGCCGCTGCACGGCGAAGCGATGCGCGCCGCCCTGCGCATGCTGGCCCGCGACTTCGAGATGCTCGCCGTGCCCGAGGACGGCCGCTACGTGCGCGCCCCGGCCGTGTTCGACGAGGAGGGAGTCGTCTCGGTGCCCCCGCCCGTGCTCGACCCGGTCACGCTGATCGCCGGCCTGGGCGTGTTCGCGCTGGCGGGTGTGGGAATCGGGGCGGCGCTCCGCAGGCGCTGAACAGAAGGCTCACACGGAGGCACGGAGATGAAGTCATCTCCGTGCCTCCTGTCGTGGCAGCGCCGTGAGGGTGCGGCGGTATACGCCGATCAGGTAGGCTTCCTGGGTGCTGAACTCGTTAAGCGCCATGTGCTGCGCCTGGAGCATCACCTGCTTGGCTCCCGGGTCGAAGTTCTCCTTCGCGAGCAGGCTGCCGATGGTGCGCTGCGTGGTTCCTTCCATGAAGAAGCGCTGGACGACGTACACCTCCGAGATCTTCGACGCGGTCTCGTAGTCCAGGAGGCGCAGCGCCCCCGTGGTCGAAGCCGTCTCCCACGCGGCTTCGTGGAGCGGCTCCCCGCCCAGCCCGCCGCGGGGCATCTCGGCCACGATGACCGCGAACGCGTTCGGCTCCGGGCGCGGGCGCGCGGCGGCGCCCGCCAGGCGACGGGCCAGCTCGGCGTGGCCGGGCTGCACCTTTTCCAGGATCTGGAGGTTCTGCGTGATCTCGCGGCGGAAGTTCTCCAGGACGCGCTGGGCCAGCTCCCGCTCCGCCTGCTTCTGCCGCCACTCGTTCAGCGCCAGGCCCAGCACCACGCTGAGCACGATCAGCAGGCCTTCGGCGGCCAGCTTCGCGCCCCAGCGCCGCTCGGGGGCCTTGGCGTCACGCGGCGAGGTGGACGGGTTCATGGCTTCTCGAAGAGGGTGACGTTGCGGGCCGGCGCGTGCAGACGCCACCCGAAGTGCTCCGCGATCCACCGCATCGTCTCGGCGTGGTAGAAGCAGACGTGGGTAGGATCGCGCGCGTAGCGCCATCCGGCGAACGCGGCGTCCTCCACCAGCATCTCGGTCATCACGGCGAGCCAGCCGCCGGGGCGCAGCATCGCGTCCATGCGCGCGAACTCCGCGGCGGGCGCGTGGAAGTGCTCGGCCGTCTCGGAGCAGGCGATGAAGTCGTACGTACGCCGCAGGGCATCCGTGCCGGGCGCGAAGAACGGGTCGTACACGCGGACGCTGAACCCCCGCTCGCGCAGCATCTCCGCCAGCGCGGGCGCGGGCCCCGATCCAAGATCCAGCCCCTCGGCGCCGGGTGCCAGGCGCTCCGCGAGAGGACTCGCGAGCCGGTCCAGGAAGGCGCGGTAGCGCGCATCGGCGACGTCGTTCTCGTGCGTCGCGTAGTGCGCGAGCTCCGCCTCCGCGCCCGGCCGCTGCTCCGGCGCCATGAAGGTCAGCCGGCACACCGCGCACCGGAAGTACCGCGCGCCCCGCAGCTCCGCGAACGGCCCCACCTCGCCGGACCCACAGAGGGGGCAGATCACCCGCGCCTCAGCTCCTCGAGCAGCGCCTCGCCCGCCGGCCACGGACCGAACCCCGCGGACGTGTTGATGTGCCCCGCCGCGCCGACTTCCACCATCCGGCTCCCCCACGCGGCACCCAGCTCGCGCGCCCGCTGCGCCGTGATGTACTCGTCGTCGCTGCTCGCCACGAGAACGCTGGGGAAGGGAAGCGGCTCCAGCGGCACCGGCGCGAACCCCGTGGTGCCCGCGGGGAAGGTGGGAAGGTCCACGTCGCTCGGCGCCACCAGGAGCGCGCCGACGACCCTGCCGCTCCCCGCGGAGCGCGCCCAGTGCGCCACCGTGATGCACGCCAGGCTGTGCGCAACCAGCACCACGGGTCCATCGATGGCCTCGATGGAGCGATTCAGCGTCCCCACCCAATCCGCGCGGTCCGCGTTTACCCAATCCCGCTGCACGACGCGGTGATACTCGGGATGCGCCGCGTGCCAGAGCGACTGCCAGTGCCCGGGGCTGCTGTCGAAAAGACCGGGGACGAGGAGGACGTGCGGCGGCATGGGCGGGAAGGTCGGGGGCGAGCCGGTGATCGCTGCAACCTACCCACTTCCTCCCAACTCCGCGAGATTCGGTTTTTGTTTGGTACGCATCCTGCATAACGCGTTGTTCAAGCGGCACTTACGCCAGAAACCCAAGCAGGGAGATGGACATGACGGACAAGGCGACGCAGGAGCACCGCGAGGAGAGCAACACCATCAAAGACCCCGACAAGTGGGTCACGGGCGACCAGCCGATGACCGGCGCCCAGCGCTCCTACCTCAACACCCTGGCCGAAGAGGCCCACGTGGAGGTCGAGGACGACCTCACCAAGGCCGAGGCTTCCAAGAAGATCGACGAGCTGCAGGAGAAGACCGGCCGCGGCATCGACTGAACAAACACGGAGGCACGGAGATGAAGTCATCTCCGTGCCTCCGTGTCTCTGTGCGACCCCAGTTTTCAGGCTTCCACAGACGGGAGCCGGCCGCGGCGGTCCTGCCGCTCGCCGAGCACTTCCTGGAAGCGCGCCAGCCACTGCGGATGCGCGGGCCACGCTGGCGCCGTCACCAGGTTGCCGTCCACCACCGCCTGGTCCACGGGCACGTCCACGTACTCGCCGCCGGCCATCGTAACCTCGGGGCCGCACGCGGGGTAGGCCGTGCACCGCCGCCCGCGCAGCACGTCCGCGGCGGCCAGGAGCTGGAGGCCGTGGCAGATCGCCGCGATCGGCTTTCCCGCCGCGGCAAAGTGCCTCACGATCTCCAGCACGCGCGGGCTGAGGCGCAGGTACTCCGGCGCGCGCCCGCCGGGGACCACGAGGGCGTCGTAGTCGTCCTCGCGGACGTCCGCGAAGGTGGCGTTGAGCGAGAAGTTGTGCCCCGGCTTCTCGGTGTACGTCTGGTCGCCCTCGAAGTCGTGGATCGCGGTGCGCACGGTCTGCCCCGCGCGCCGGTCCGGGCAGACGGCGTGCACCTCGTGCCCCACCATCTGCAGCGCCTGGAAGGGGACCATCACCTCGTAGTCCTCCACGAAATCGCCCACCAGCATCAGGATCTTCTTCGCGGCCATGGCTGCCTCCGGGAGAGCGGACTTGCGTTCAACATCGGTCATCCTGAAGGAGCCGCCGCTCCAATCCTGATCACTCCATACCCGAGGATCTACTTTCGTCGGGTATCGGCGGCGCGGCACCGTGCGTCCGGCGCGTGGCTCAGGATGACAAATGACGGATTCTGCTAGATGCCCGTGATACACTGCATATCCTGCTCCGGCCCGGAAGCACTGGAATCCGGCGCCCCGCGTCGGCAGATTTGCGGCATGGAAGCTCTCCCCATCGAACCCGTCCTCCCCGCGCTCAGGGCGGCGCTACGCGACGCGGGCGCCGCCGTCCTCCAGGCGCCGCCCGGCGCGGGGAAGACCACGCGCGTGCCCCTGGCGCTGCTGGACGAGCCGTGGCTGGGTGGCAAGATCGTGATGCTGGAGCCGCGCCGCCTCGCCGCGCGCGCCGCCGCCGCCCGCATGGCGCAGACGCTGGGCGAGCGTGTGGGCGCCACCGTGGGCTACCGCGTGCGAATGGACACGCGGGTGGGCCCGCGGACGCGCATCGAGGTCGTGACCGAGGGCGTCCTCACGCGCATGCTCCAGTCCGACCCGTCGCTGGAGGGCGTGGGGCTGGTGATCTTCGACGAGTTCCACGAGCGCAGCCTCCACGCGGACCTGGGCCTCGCCCTGACGCTGCAGAGCCGCGCCGTGCTGCGCGACGACCTGCGCATCCTGGTGATGTCCGCCACGCTGGATGGCGGCCCCGTCGCGGCACTGCTCGGCGACGCCCCCATCGTGACCAGTGAGGGCCGCAGCCATCCCGTGGAGACGCGTTACCTCCCGCGCCCCGTCGAAGGCCACTCCGAGCCGGCCGTCGCGCGCACCGTCCGCTCCGCGCTGGATGCGCACGACGGTGACCTGCTCATATTCCTCCCGGGTGCGGGGGAGATCCGACGCGTGGAGTCCCTGCTGGCGGAGGAGGACCTTGGGCGCGGCGTGTGGGTGGCGCCGCTGCACGGCACGCTGGGCCAGGATGCGCAGGACGCCGCCGTAGCTCCCTCCCGTCCCGGCGAGCGCAAGGTGGTGCTCGCCACCTCCATCGCGGAGACGAGCCTCACCATCGAGGGTGTGCGAGTGGTGGTGGATGGCGGGTGGATGCGCGTCCCGCGCTTCGCGCCGCGCACGGGGATGACGCGCCTGGAAACCGTGCGTGTCACCCGCGCCTCCGCGGACCAGCGGCGCGGGCGCGCGGGACGTGTGGGCCCCGGCGTCTGCTA
Organism: Longimicrobium sp.; assembly: GCA_036388335.1. Taxonomy (GTDB): domain Bacteria; phylum Gemmatimonadota; class Gemmatimonadetes; order Longimicrobiales; family Longimicrobiaceae; genus Longimicrobium. Next base: position 5,018 of record DASVSA010000610.1, read on the forward strand.
CCGCCTGTGGACGGAGGGAGAGCAGGCCGCGCTGGTGCCGCACGGCGTGCCCGAGATCCTCGAGGCCGACCTGGCGCCGCTCGCGCTTGAGCTTGCCGCGTGGGGCGTCCGCGATCCCGCGGAGCTCGCCTGGCTCGATGCGCCGCCCGCCGCCGCATACGCCCAGGCCCGCGAGCTCCTGTCCCAGCTCGGCGCGCTGGACGCGTCTGGCATCATCACCCCGCACGGCCGGCGCATGGGCGCGATGGGCCTCCACCCCCGCCTCGCCCACATGGTCCTGCGCGCCGCGGATCTGGGCCTGGGCGGCGTCGCCTGCGAGCTGGCGGCCCTCCTCGGCAACCGCGACCTCTTCCGCCCCCGCGACGGCGCGCCGCCCGACGCGGATGTGCGCCTGCGCGTGGAAGCCCTGCGCGGCGCCCGCGTCCCGGCCTCGGTGGATCACGACGCCGTGCGCCGCGTGCGCGAGGAGGCGCGGCAGCTGGCGCGCGGCCTCGGCATCCGTGCGGGCGAGGGGAGCTCGGACGCGGCCGGCATCCTCCTGGCCCTCGCGTACCCCGACCGCATCGCGCAGCGGCGGCAGGGCGGGGGAGGGCGCTTCCTCCTCCGCAACGGCCGCGGCGCCGCCTTCGCGCACCCCCAGCCCCTGGCCGAAGCCGCCTACGTCGTGGCCGCCGAGCTCGCCGGCCACGGCCGTGAGAGCCGCGTCTACCTGGCCGCCCCCGTAGATCTGGCGGACCTGGAAGCCCACTTCGCGGACCAGTTCGAGACGCAGGAAACCGTCGCCTGGGACGATGAAGCCGGTGCCGTCCGCGCCCGCCGCCGCGAGCGCCTGGGCGCGCTCGTCCTGCGCGAGTCCCCCCTGGCCGACCCGGCCCCGGAGCTCGTCACCGCCGCCGTACTCGATGGGATACGCGCGCGCGGCATCGGCGCGCTCCCATGGACGCGGGGCGCGCGGCAGCTGCAGGAGCGCCTGGTTTTCCTGCGCCACTCGGACCCCTCGTGGCCCGACGCGTCGGACGAGGGCCTCCTCACCAACCTGGAAGGGTGGCTCGCGCCCTACCTGGACGGCGCCACGTCGCTCTCCCGCCTCGACCTCGCCACGATCCTGGAGTCGATGCTCGCCTGGGACCAGCGCCGCCGCCTGGACGAGCAGGCCCCCACCCACATCGAAGTCCCCAGCGGCTCCCGCATCCCGGTGGACTACTCGGACGCGGACGCGCCGGTGCTCGCCGTGCGCCTCCAGGAGGTGTTCGGCTTGACGGAGACCCCGCGCATCGCGGGCGGACGCGTCCCCCTCACGCTCCAACTCCTCTCCCCCGCGCGCCGCCCCGTGCAGGTGACGCGCGACCTCGCCAGCTTCTGGCGCACCACCTACTTCGACGTCAAGAAAGACCTCAAAGGCCGCTACCCCAAGCACTACTGGCCCGACGACCCCCTCGCCGCCACCCCCACCCACCGCGCAAAACCACGAGGCACAGAGACGAAGTGATCTCTGTGCCTCTGCGTCTCTGTGTGAGCCCATCTGTTCACTGCAGCGCGATCTGCCTCAGCTCCACGATCTCCCCGACCATGTGGAAGCTCCCCACGTCGCTGCGGATGCGCCCTTCGAAGCGCACCCTCAGCCCGTCGCGCGCGAACGCCGGCGGAAGGTTCATGGGATCGTACACCTTCCCGTCGGCCCCGCGGATCGCAAAGAAGCCCCCCTCGATCGCGAACCACTGCACCATCCCGGTCCCGTTCACCTCCTCCCCCTGCCGCGACACGAACCCCACACGTACGGGGTCCATCGTGTCATCCCCAGAAAAGAGCGGCGAACACCCTCCAAGCGCCACCAGCGCGGCAAAGAGGAACGGAGCGAGAGGAGAGCGTTTCATGGCGGGTTACCGTGGTGCAGTGTGCGGCGGGTTCCAGCGAGGTGCCTGTCAACGCCCGGACGGCGTATATCCTGACAGGTACGTCCGTCTGGCGCCTGCGGGCAAGCACCGTGGTTCAGTGTAGACCGTGTTCGCATCACGGCTTGACCTCACCGCGTGGTTAGACTACCGTCGATCCATGGATTACCAAGATCGCATCACCATCGAACCGGACAAGCGAGGGGGGAAGCCCTGCATCCGCGGAATGCGGATCACGGTCTACGACATCCTCGACTACCTCGCCTCCGGAATGACGGAAGCCGAGATCCTCGCCGACTTCCCTTATCTCGAAGCCGAGGACATCCGCGCATCCCTCGCGTTCGTCCACTAACAGAATCTCACACAGAGACACGGAGGCACAGAGATGAAGTCGTCTCTGTGCCTCTGTGTCTCTGTGTGAGCCCCGCCGTTCAGCTCTTGCAGCCGCACCCACTGCCGCACGAGCCGTCTTCCGGCTTGGCCCGCGCGGCGGCCACCATGCGCCAGCCGCGCATCGCCAGGCTGGCGAAGGCGCCAAGGACGATCGCGCCGACCGCGGCGCCCTGCATCAGCTCACCCGCCATGAACGCCTCCCGTTAGCCGAGGCCCAGCGCCCGGCCACCCTGGTACACCAGAAGGGCGGAAAGGTACGCCAGCGCCAGCATGTAGGCGAACTGGAAGCCGGCCCATCCCACGCCGGTCCAGCCGCCGCCCGTCTCGCGCACCACCACGGCGGCGGTGCTCATGCACATCATCGCGTAGACGTAGAACACCATCAGCCCCACGGCCACCAGCGGCGTGTACACCAGCGCGCCGCTCCCCGCGTGACGCTCGCCGCGCAGCTTCTCGCGCAGCGAAGAGGAGCCCTCGTCCGCCGCGCCCACGCCGTAGATGGTCCCCATGGTGGAGACGAACACCTCGCGCGCCGCGAAGGACGAGACGATCCCCACGCCGATCTTCCAGTCGTATCCCAGCGGGCGCACGAGCGGCTCGATGGCGTGCCCCAGCTGCCCCAGCGCGCTGCCGGCGAGCTGAGCCTCCTGCGTCGCCTCCTCGCTGGCACCGGCCGGCGCGTCGGACTTGGGGTAGGTGGCCAGCGCCCACAGCACGATGGAGAGCGCCAGGATCAGCGTGCCCGCGCGCTTGAGGAACATGCTGGCCCGGTGCCCCACCGACAGGAAGAGCGAGCGGGGGTTGGGGAAGCGGTAGGGCGGCAGCTCCATGATCATGGGCCGCGCCTTGCCGCGCATCAGCGTGCGCTTGAAGAGCGCCGCCACCGCCAGCGCCGTCACCGTACCCAGCAGGTACATCGCCAGCAGGGTGAGCCCCTGCAGGTTGAACACGCCAGCCACCGCGATCGGCGGTATGAAGGTGCCGATCAGGAGCGCGTAGATGGGGATGCGCGCCGAGCAGCTCATCAGCGGGAGGACCAGGATGGTCGCCAGCCGGTCCTTGGGGCTCTCGATGGTGCGCGTGGACATCACCCCCGGCACCGCGCAGGCATAGCCGGAGAGGAGGGGGATGAACGAGCGCCCGTGAAGCCCCACGCTCCTCATGAAGCGGTCCATGATGAAGGCGGCGCGGGCCATGTACCCGGTGTCTTCCAGGAAGCCGATGAAGAGGAAGAGGATGACGATCTGCGGGAGGAAGACGAGCACGGAGCCCACCCCCGCGATGATCCCGTCCACCACCAGCGAGCGCAGGTCGCCCGGCGGGAGCACCCCTTCCGCCCACGTTCCCACGCCCCCCACCAGCCCCTCGACGATGCCGATCAGCGGCTCGGCCCAGGTGAAGATGGACTGGAAGACGAGCCCCATCATCACCACGAAGATCAGCGGCCCCGCCACCCGGTGGAGCGCCACCGCGTCGATGCGGTCGGTGAGCGTGCGCCCCTCGCTCCCGGCGCGCGTGACCACGCGGTCGGTGACCTCCGCGATCCACCCGTAGCGCACCTCGGCCTCCAGGCTGCGCGGCGAGAGGCCGGCTGCCTCCACCGACGCGTGAGCCACGGCGACCGCCTCCTCCAGCCCGGCGATCCCGGCCAGGTGCTTCCCCGGCTGCTGCACGGCGAGCAGGCGCAGCGCCTCCATGGCCGCGGCGGACGGGGAGAGCCCGCCGGCCACCAGCACCTCCTCCACCGGCGCCAGCGCGGCGGCGGCCTCCGCGGGGAGCTCGAAGCGGCGCTCGGGGCGGGGAAGGTCCACCGCCTTCGACACCGCCTGCTTGAGCAGGTCCAGCCCCTCGCCGCGCGTGGCCACGGTGGCGATGACGGGGGCGCCCAGCTCAAGCGTGAGCTCCACCGCGTCCACCTTGAGCCCGGCCGCGACGGCCGCGTCCACCTGGTTCAGCGCGACGACGGTGGGGAGGCCCAGCTCCAGCACCTGCGTGGCGAGGAAGAGGTTGCGCTCAAGGTTCTGCGCGTCGAGCACCACCACCACCACGTCCGGCGCCTCGGCGCCCGGGGTGCGGCCCAGCAGCACGCCCAGCGCGATCTCCTCGTCGGGCGACGAGGCGCTCAGCGAGTAGGTGCCGGGGAGGTCGAGGACGGTGACGGAGCGCCCCTCCGCGTCGCGGTAGCGGCCTTCGACGCGCTCCACCGTGACGCCGGAGTAGTTGCCCACGCGCTGACGCATCCCGGTGAGCGCGTTGAAGAGCGTGCTCTTGCCCGTGTTGGGGTTGCCGATGAGGGCAACATGCAGCACACCCTCGCGCGCGGCGAGGGCGGGCGAGGGTGCGGGGGGTGCGGCGACTGCGCCGCGGCCTTCGGTCACTTCCATCTACTCCACCGTGATGTGCTCCGCCTCGGAGCGGCGCAGGGTGAGCATGAAGCCGCGCAGCTTCACCTCCATCGGATCTCCAAGCGGGGCCCGCCTCACCACCTCGATCGTGGTCCCGCGGATCAGCCCCATGTCCATCAGCCTCCGCGTGGCGTCCGCGTCGCCGGCCACCGACGTGACGCGTCCCCGTTCGCCGGGGCCGAGCTCTGCCAGGGTGCGCGCCAACGGATCAGCCGACGGGAAGGACCTGGATGGACGACGCGAGCGACTGCCCCAGGGCGAGCCGCGAGCCCTTCACCTCCAGCAGCATCCCGTTGCGCGAGTCCAGCACGCGGACCATGGAGCCTTCGAAGAGCCCCATCCCCCGCAGCCGGTGCGCCTCGCCGTGCTCGCAGTCCATCGACAGGACGGCGGCCTTGCACCCGGTGGCGCACGCCGCCAGCGGGCACCCGCCACAACCGGCCGCCGCCTCCGCCTTGTCCTTGCGCCCAAAGATACGCTTCAGCATGCGCTGAGTTCCGCCGGGAAAGCTGAAGGTGAGAATCAGTTTCAACCAGTGCGAAGATAAAGCCTTCCTGGCGATGTACGCAAGGACGAATGGATGGGGGCCACCCCCCTACCCGCCCCCAGCCACTTTTGAATTCCGTGCGCTGGATTCAAAAGTGGCCGCCACAGACCCATCCAGGGTGGGGAGGAGGAACGGGGAACGTTAGAAGGGGCGTAGCGTGCCGCGGGGCCCCCACCCCCCCAACCCCCACTCCCCCAAGTTTGGGGGAGGGGGGCGATTTCCACGCATCCAGCGTCGCACCCGCGCCTGCCGGGACGCGATTGGGCATGCCTCGCCAGCCTATCAGCGCGCCCGGGGGGTGCTCGCGCCACACGAAGGAGTCCCCTCTCCCATGGTGTTTATGGGAGAGGGTGGCAGCTGTAAGCTGCCGGGTGAGGGCCCCCGCCCTTCGGTTTCTCTTCGCTTGTACCGCACCCCTCCACCCGGTACCATCCGTTCCCGAATCCGCGCACACCCGCTCCCGGCCGCATGCTTCGCCTCACCGGATCGCTCGCAGCACAACACTTCCGCTTCCGCTGCGACCGCCGCCTCCGCTGGGAGATGGTGCCGCCCGCCGCGCGCGGCGGGGAGATCCCGCTGGCCGAGGCGCGGCCGGGAGCGGGGCTGCTCACGCGGGCCGGGCGGCTGTTCGAGCAGCGCAGGCTGGCGCAGCTCGATCGCCGCTTTCCGGGCGCGGTGCTCTCGGCGGGGCGCAACGGGCACGGCGAGGCGGTGAAGCTCCCGTACGCGCGCGTGCTGGAAGCGCTGCGCGAGCCGGGGGAGGCGCGGTGGATCGTGCAGCCCGAGCTCGTCCTCCCGGACCGGGCGGCGTTCGCGGCGCGCCACGGGCTCGATCCCGCCATCGCCATCCAGCCCGCGCAGCCGGACCTCATCCGCATCCGCCGCGGCGCGGACGGAAGGCTGCGCTTCGGCGTGGTGGACATCAAGTGGAGCCGCAACGGCACGCTGCAGCACTTCGCCCAGGTCGCCTTCTACTCGCTCGTCCTCGAAGAGATCTGCCGCGCCGAGGGGCTGGATGGCGCCGCGGAGACGAGGCGCGGGTGGATCTGGACGCGCGGCGCCCGCAAGCCGCGTCCGTTCGCGCTGGCCGCGTACCGGCACCACGTGGAGGAGCTGTTCCGCGAGGAGCTGCCGCGCGTGGCCGCCTGCGCGCCCGGCGAGGCCGCGTGGCACCTGCTGCCCGTGTGCGCCGGGTGCGGCTTCTTCGAGCACTGCCGCGCCGAGGCCGACCGCACCGACGACCTGGCGCGCGTCAACGGCATCACCCCGGTGGCCAAGCAGGCGCTGCACGCGCAGGGGATCCGCACCGTGGCCGCGCTGCAGAAGGCGTCGTTCAGGAAGGGGATCTACACGGGCTCGCACGCGCTGGAGTCCAACCAGGCGCAGCTCAAGCAGCGCGTGCAGGCGCTGGCCTTCCGCAAGGTGTTCGACGTGGAGGGGCGCACCCACCGCATGGGGATGGAGGAGGGCGTCCGCATCCTCCTCTCCGCCGAGAGCGACCCGGTGACGGGGCTCTGCTTCGCGACCGGTGTGCGCGTGGAAGGGGTGAGGCGCGATGCGCGCGTCTTCGTGTGCGATGCGGGGAAGCCCGCGGCCGAGCGGCGGATGCTGGAGGGCTTCCTGGCGCACCTGGCCGGGGCGCTGGACCCGGGGCGCTCGGTGCACTTCTTCGTGTACGACGCGGGGGAGATGGAGATCCTGCGCGGGCTCCTTCAGCGCCACCTGGGCGACGCGGAGGCGCAGCCCGCCATCGCCGCCCTTGCCGCGCTCCTCTTCCCCGACGGCGCGCGCCCCGCCTCCACCGCGCCGGGCACCGTCCTGCTGGACGTGGTGTCCGAGCTCTTCGCGCTGCCGGTGCCGTACGCGTGGGACCTGGCGCGCGTCTCCGAGGCGCTGCAGCCGGACGTCGCGCCTGCCGTTCACCGGCCGCGCGGCGCGTACGGTGCGCCCTTCTCCAGCCAGGTGCCGTTCGAGCGCATCCACAACGTGTGGAACCGCCGCCCCGCCGGCGGCCAGACCCCGGACGAGGTGCGCGCCGAGATCGTCGCCACCGTGGAGTCCAAGCTGGCGGCACTGGACTCGGTGGTGCGCGCCATCCGCGAGCGCGCCGCGCGCCGCAGGGGAGACCCGCGTCTGCGGCTGCAGTCCGCCGCGCTCCCCCCCGAGCCCGCGCCGGGCGATCCCATCGCGGACCCGCTGCTGGAGTCGCTGCGCATGCTCACGGAGCTGGAGGCGGCGGAGGAGAGCACCGCCATCCGCTCGCTCCACGCGCTCCCCACTCACGACCGCGCGCGCCGCTTCGAGTGCATCCGCGAGGTGGAGCTGGTGGAGATGCGCGAGGATGGCAGCGCCGTCTTCACCTTCGACCCGGAGTGCCGCGAGGCCAAGTTCCGCCCCGGCGACTTCGCGCTCCTCCTCACCAACGACGACGGCCGCACCCTCACCGAGACTCATCGCAAGCCCTGGCTGCGCCGCAAGCTGAGCGCGGAGCTGGTGGAGTTCGACCTCGCCGCCGATCCGCCCCGCATGACGCTCGCGTCGGAGGACGGCTGGAAGGCGGCGCAGCGCGACCGGCACCTGGACTTCGGGCGGGTGTGCGTGCTGGACAGGGCGGAGGCCGACTTCAACACGCGCCGCGTGGTCGCCACCCTGCGCGCGCTGGCGGCCGGGCGCGGCGAGGCGGAGTTCGTCACGGGGCTGCTGCGCGGCGAGCGGCCCGCGGACTGGCTCCTGGCGCCCTTCGACGCGGATGCCGGGTGGGACGCCGCCGTGCGCCCCGCATCCGAGGCCTTCGGACGGCCCGTGCTGAACGCGGAGCAGGGAACGGCGTGGCGCGGGGTGTTCGAGCGCGAGCTCTCGGTCGTGTGGGGCCCGCCGGGCACGGGCAAGACGTACCTGCTCGCGTGGATGCTGATCGGCATCGCCGCCGCCGCGAAGCGGGCGGGGCGGCCCTGCCGCATCCTGGTGAGCGCGGCCACTCACCGCGCCGTCGTCAACGTGCTGGTGAGGATCGCGCGCGAGCTGGAGGCCAGCGGCATCCCCGATCCGCTGCGCGTGGTGAAGCTGGCGGGGCGGGGGAGCGAGGCCGACGCGGACCTCGAGGGGCTGAACGCGGAGGCGGTGCCGGACACCCACCTCGCCCGCATCCTCGCCGCCTCCGACGCGGCCAACGAGCCGGTGGTGGTGGGCTCCACCGTGTGGTCTCTGTGGAAGCAGATGCGTGCCATGAACGGCTCCTCATCCGACGACGAGGAGGGCGGCGACGCGCCGGTGAGGCCGCTCTTCGACGTGGTGGTGATCGACGAGGCGTCGCAGATGAAGGTCGCGGACTCGCTGATCGCGCTCTCGTCCATCCGCCGGGGAGGGCGCGTGATCCTGTGCGGCGACGACCAGCAGCTCGCCCCCATCATCCGCGGCAGCTACGACCCGGAGAACACCCTCTTCGGCTCCGCCTTCACTCACTTCGCGGAGAAGTTCGGGAAGTCCACCCTGCGCGAGAGCCGGCGGATGAACCGGGCGCTGGTGCGCTATCCGCGCCGCGTCTTCTATCCCGGCCTCGTCTCCATGGTGCCGGACTGGCGGCTTCGCCTGGCGGAAGGGAGCTTCCTCGATCCCGTGGATGCGCTGCTCTGGGACGTCTTCTTCCGCCCGGACGAGGCGGTGGTCTTCTGCACCTACGAAGGCGTCCGCGCCACCGCCCGCAATCCGTTCGAGGCGGCGCTCGTCGCCCGGCTCGCGCGCCTGGCCCGCGCCGGGATGCTGGATCCGGCCACGGGCGAGCCGTACTCCGCCGAGGCTTTCCGCAGCCACGCCTTCGCCGCGATCTCGCCGCACCGCGCGCAGAACAGCGCCATCCTGGGCGAGCTGGTGGCCGGCGGCTGGCCGCGCACCGAGCTCCCGGTGGTCGATACCGTCGAGCGGATGCAGGGCAACGAGCGCGAGATGATCGTCGTCTCCTACGCCGTCGCGGACCGCGAGTACGCGGAGCGCGAGGCGTCGTTCCTCCTCAACCCCAACCGCTTCAACGTCGCCATCACGCGCCCCAGGGCCAAGCTGGTCGTCTTCCTCAGCCAGGATATCTTACGCACCCTCCCCCGCGACGAGCGGGTGATGGGCGCGTCTCTGGCGGTGAAAGGCTACGCCCGCGCCGCCTCCGGCCCCGTGCGCCAGGTGGAGCTCCCCACGCCCGAAGGCGGCACGGTGCAGGCGCGCTGCCACCTCTGGCCGCTCTAGCCTCACACAGAGACACAGAGGCACGGAGATGAAGTCATCTCCGTGCCTCTGTGTGAGATTCGTTCCTAGTTGTTGCCCCTAGCGGGCCGGCGCGGGCGCGAAGAGCGAGCGGAACGCCCGCAGTGCGGCGGGATGGTAGATCGTGGGGTGCTTCTCCTCGGGCATGCGCTCGTGGTGCCAGCGCAGCCCGGCGGACGTGTTGCCCGCCAGCGCCTCCGCCAGCCGCGTGGTGGGCGCCACGATCCCCGGCTCGTCGCTGCTCGCCATCCAGAGCGCGTTCGCACGCGCCGGCCGCTCGCGCAGCCGCTCGCCGGCGCGCTTCACCAGCTCCTCGCCGTTCCACCAGAGGCTGGGATCGATGGCGATATAGGTGTCGAACAGCTCCGGTTCCAGGAAGAGCGTCTCCACCACGAACAGCCCCGCGAGCGATTCACCCACGATCGCGGTCTCGTCCGTCGTCCGGTAGCGCCGCTTCACCTGCGGCATCAGCTCGGTGCGGATGAACCTCCGGAACGCCTCCGACCCTCCCACCCGCGGCGCGATCTTCCTGTCCTCGGCGACCTCCGTGGGGCCGGTCATGTCGCGCCGGCGCTGCGTGTTCTCGATCCCCACCAGGATGAACGGCCTCATCGTCCCGTTCCCCACCGACACCTGCACGAGCCCCGCTACGTGGAGGAAATCCTCCGCCATCCCCCCATCCGGCATGTAGAGCACCGGCAGCGCCTCGTCCGCGTACCCCGGCGGCGCGTACACGTTGATCCTCCGCGTCTCCCCCATCACCGCCGACTCGATCGTGAACGTCTCCCCGATCGACAGCGGCGTCGCGCTCTGCGCGCGTGCCGGCGACGCGCAGAGAAGGAGGATGGCTCCGAGCAGTATTCTTCTCATACCGGCATCGTACCGCGCACCCCCCACATCCGCAACCGGCGAAGTAATCTCTGTGCCTCTGTGTCTCCATGTGAGCCCCATCTGTTGAAGAACCGCCTCACTCGCTAGCTTCCGGGGCTCCCGAACGACCGCCGCCGCACGGAGACGCACCGACATGCAAGACGCGCTGAAAGCCGCCGACGCCGACATCTACCGCCTGATCGGCGAAGAGACCGCACGGCAGGAGCACCAGCTGGAGATGATCGCCTCGGAGAACTTCGTCTCGCGGGCGGTGCTCCAGGCGATGGGCTCCGTGCTCACCAACAAGTACGCCGAAGGGTACCCGGGCAAGCGCTACTACGGCGGGTGCGAGGTGGTGGACGAGGTGGAGCGGCTGGCGCAGGAGCGCCTCCTCCGCCTCTTCGGCGCGGAGCACGCCAACGTGCAGCCGCACTCGGGCGCGCAGGCCAACATGGCCGTCTACTTCGCCCTGATGCAGCCCGGCGACACACTCCTGGGGATGAACCTTTCCGAGGGCGGCCACCTGACGCACGGCTCGCCGGTAAACTTCAGCGGGCGCCTGTACAAGGTGGCCGCGTACGGCGTGAGGCCGGACGACCACCGCATCGACTACGAGGCGCTGCGCGACCAGGCGATGACGGTGCGCCCCAAGGTCATCGTGGGCGGGGCGAGCGCGTACCCGCGCCAGATCGACTTCGAGGTGATGGGCGAGATCGCGCGCGAGTGCGGCGCGCAGCTCGTGGTGGACATGGCGCACATCGCCGGCCTGGTGGCCACGGGCCACCACCCGTCGCCCGTGCCCTTCGCGGACGTGGTCACCTCCACCACTCACAAGACGCTGCGCGGCCCGCGCGGCGGCCTGATCCTCTCCCGCGAGGAGCACGCGAAGTCCATCGACAAGCAGATCTTCCCGGGCGTGCAGGGCGGCCCGCTGATGCACGTGATCGCCGCCAAGGCCGTCGCCTTCGGCGAGGCGCTGCAGCCGGACTTCTCGGTCTACAGCGGCCGGGTGATCGAGAACGCGCGCGCGCTGGCCGAGGGGCTCATGGAGCGCGGCTTCACCCTGGTCTCTGGCGGCACCGACAACCACCTGGTGCTGGTGGACCTGCGCAGCAAGGGCGTCACCGGCAAGGTGGCCGAGAAGGCGCTGGACCGCGCCGGCATCACCGTCAACAAGAACACCGTCCCCGGCGAGACGGAGTCGCCCTTCGTCACCTCCGGTATCCGCATCGGCACCCCCGCGCTCACCACGCGCGGCCTGGGCCCCGACGAGATGCGCACCATCGCGACCTTCATCGACCGCGTAGTCACCGCCGCCGACGACGAGTCCGTCAGCGCCGCCGTCCGCGGCGAGATCCGCGAGATGTGCGACCGGTTCCCGCTGTACGCGGAGTGGGCGCGGACTTGAAAAGCGGGGAACAGGGGGAACAGGGAACGGGGAATGGTAACCACTTGGGTTTTACCGTTCCCCGTTCCCCGTTCCCCCTGTTCCGAACCATCCCGTCCCTCCGGTGTAACCACCCCCTCCACCCCGTCCCCCGAAAAGCCAGCAGTCCCATGAAGCGAGCCTACATCGAGACGTACGGCTGCCAGATGAACACCGCGGATTCCGAGCTGATGCACGGCATCCTTGCGGAGAGCGGCTACGTAGCGACCGACAGGGCGGAAGACGCCGACGTCATCCTGGTGAACACCTGCGCCATCCGCGACCACGCGGAGCAGCGCGTCATCGGGCGCGTGGGGCAGCTCCAGGAAGAGCGGCGCCGCGGCGCGCTCATCGGGGTCACCGGTTGCATGGCGCAGCGCATGGGCGAGTCGCTCCTGGGCCGTGCCGGCGGGGTGGACCTGGTGATGGGGCCCGATTCGTACCGCCAGCTCCCCGAGAAGCTGGCGGCGCTCGGCGCGCTGGAGTCCAAGCCGACGCCGCTCACCCTCCCGCAGATGACCCCCGCGCCCGCGCGCGGCGGGCTCACCGTGCTGGGGTTCGACCCGCACGAGAACTACGAGGGCGTGGCGGCCAAGCGCGCCTCCGCCGTCTCGGCCTGGGTGCCGATCCAGCGCGGGTGCAACTACCGCTGCACCTACTGCATCGTCCCCTACGTGCGCGGCGACGAGAAGAACCGCGACCCGCGGGCGATCCTGGACGAGGTGCGCGCGCTGGCGGAGCAGGGAGTGCCCGAGGTGGTGCTCCTGGGCCAGACGGTCAACTCGTACGAGCACGGCGACTGGAACTTCCCCCGCCTGCTGAGAGAGGTCGCGCGTACCGACGGCATCCGCCGCGTGCGCTTCACCTCGCCGCACCCCAACGACTTCACGCGCGAGCTGGTGGAGGTGATGGCCACCGAGCCCGAGGTGTGCGAGCAGCTCCACCTGCCGGTGCAGAGCGGCAGCAACCGCACGCTCAAGCGCATGCTCCGCCGCTACACGGTGGAGGAGTACATGGAAAAGGTGGAGTGGGTGCGGGAGGCGATCCCCGGCATCGCGCTCTCCACCGACGTCATCGTCGCCTTCCCGGGCGAGACGGAGGCGGAGTACGAGGAGACGCTGCGCCTGATGCGCGACGTGCGCTTCGACGAAGCGTACATGTACCGCTACTCCCCGCGTGACGGCACGCCCGCCACCCGCCTCCCCGCGGAGCAGTTCATCCCCGAGGCGGAGGGGCAGGAGCGGCTGCTGGGGCTGATCAACATGCAGCGCCAGATCATGCTGGAGGTCAACCAGGCGTGGGTGGGCCGCACGGTGGAGGTGCTGGTGGAGAAGGAGGGGCGGCGCGGCGGCGTGCAGGGGCGCACCGAGAGCAACAAGACGGTGAACCTGGAGGGCACCCCCGAACTGATCGGCAGCTTCGTGGACGTGACGCTCACGAGCACCACGGGCGCGACCTTCAACGCCGAGCGGATGATCGGCGCGCTGGTTTAGAAACAGGCCTCACACAGAGACACAGAGGCACGGAGAACTTCTCCGTGCCTCTTTTTTCAGAACGTGCCGCCCGTCGCGGTGCGCTGGAGGATGAAGCTCACCTGCTGAGTGCCGCCGGTGGTCGGGACGGTGACGGAGCGCTGGTTCGTCTCGCCCGCGGCGGGGGCGTAGCCGAGCGGGATGCGCACCGTCAGGTTGTACGTGGCCGAGGCGAGGTTGCTGAACCTGTAAGTCCCCGACGCGTCCGTGCGCGTGGAGTCGCTGTTGGCCAGGAGCACGGTCACGCCTCCGAGGCCGCCGCCGTCCGCCTGCACCTGCCCCGTGATCGTTCCCCTGCCGGTCCCGCCGCCCGCGGGCACCTGCGTGCTCCCGAAGACGCTCCCGCCGTCGCACCCCGCCAGCGCCATCAGCAGCACCAGCGCACCCATGTGATTGCGCATTCGGACCTCCGTTGGTTGATCTAAGCAGAGATCGTGCAACCGGCGGGCCACACAGCATCTCACACAGAGGCACAGAGTCACGGAGAGTGCGGGAGCGGTACGATAACGCCATCCGCCGCTCCGCGTTGTGCGCGTGATAGGGCGTAAGTGTTTGCCAGAGTGCAACTTACTTGCGCACTGAATAGTGTGGACGCATCTTCGGCGCGTGACTCACTTCCGCCCGCCCATCGTCCTCGCATTCGTTGCGTATCTCGCCGGCGTCCTGCTCGGCCTCCGCTTCGAGGTGGTTCCGCCCGGCGTGGCGCTGCTGGCGGGCGTGCTGGTGGTGGCCAGCCTGCCGCGTCTGGGAATCTTGCCGCCGCTGCACGCGATCCTGGGCGCGCTCGTGCTGGCGGGGGCGGGGCAGGGAGCCGGCGCGCGGCTGGATTCCGCGCGCGACTGCCGTGCCGTGCTCGCGGATGGGGCGGCGATCCGGGTGCGCGGGGTGCTCGGCGCCAACCTCACGCCGATGACGGATGGGCGTATCCCCCTGCTGCCGCTGGAGATCAAGGAAGCGCACGGGCCGCGCGGTCCGATCCCGGCGTGCCGCGTGGAGGCTCGCGTGCGGCTGCCCAAAGACACCGGGCCGCTGCTCGCGGGCACGGAGCTCCAGGTGGAGGGCGCGTGGTGGCGGATGCCTCGCCCCGTGACGCCCGGCGCGTGGCCCACAGATCCGGCGTACGCGGGGTTCGTCTTCGCGAAGAAGGCCACGGTGCGCGCGCCGCCGAGCCTGCGCGCGCACCCGCTGCTCACCCTGCGCGGGCGCACGGAGCGGCAGATCACGAAGCTCTTTCTGCGCAACGCCGCGCTCGCCGATGCGCTCCTCCTGGGCCGTCGCGAGACGCTGGATCGTGACCTCGCGGACCGGTTCGCGCAGAGCGGGCTGGTGCACCTGCTGGCGATCAGCGGGACGCACGTCGCGCTGATCGGGGCGGTGCTCCTGCTGCTGGGTCGGGCGGCGCGGCTCCGGCGTGAGCATGCGGTGGTCGCGACCGTCATGCTGGTCACGGTCTACCTGGCTGTGATCGGCGCGCCTCCATCGGCCGTGCGCTCGGGGATCATGATGGCGCTGGCCCTCGCCGCGACGGTGCTGCAGAGGCCGTCAGCGCCGCTCGCACCGGTCGCCGCGGCGGCGCTGGTGATCGTCGCGCTGCAGCCGATGGCGGCGCTGGACATAGGGTTCCAGCTCTCGTTCGCGGGCGTCCTGGGGCTCATCCTGCTGCGGCCCGCGATGCTGCGGCGCATCCCGCTGGCGTGGCGGAAAGGATCGTGGAGGCGCCCGCTCGCGGATTCGCTGGTCACCTCACTGGCGGCGTTCGTCTTCACGGCGCCGGTGGTCGCCCACCACTTCGGTCAGGTGGCGCCGGTGTCCATCGTCGCCAACCTCCCGGCGGTCCCGCTCACCTCGCTCGCGCTGGTGGGCACGGGCGCCGCGCTCGCCACGGAGCCCCTGGTGCCGCCGCTCGGCCGCCTCTTCGCCGAGGGCGCGTCGGCGATGCTGGACGGGGTGCAGCGGGTGGTGGATGCGGCGGCGGCGCTGCCGGGCGGGCACGCGGCCGTCGCACGGCCGCGGTGGGGCGTGTGGGGCGCCGCCGCGCTCGCCTTCCTGCTGGCGATGGAGTGGGGTGCCGCGCTGCGCGACCGGGTACGCTGGGCGGTGGGGACCGGCGCCGCCTGCGCCGCGTTCCTGATCGTCCCGGCGGCGGCGAGGGACAGCGGGCTGGAGATCGCCTTCCTTGACGTGGGGCAGGGGGACGCGGTCGCGATACGCACCCCGGCCGGGCGCTGGCTGCTGGTGGACGCCGGGCCCGCGGACGAGCGCTACGACGCGGGAGAGAAGCGCATCCTCCCCTTCCTGCGCGCCCGCGGAGCCACGCGCCTGGAGGCGATGATCCTCACCCATCCGCACGCGGACCACATCGGGGGAGCGGGGGCCGTGCTGCGCGGGCTCCCGGTGGGGCGCGTGGTGGAGCCGGGTCTGCCGTTCGGGACACCGCTGTACCGCGACCTGCTTCGTGAAACAGAGGATCGGGGCGTGCCGTGGAGTGCGGCGAGGCGGGACCGAAGCTTGCGAATCGACGGAGTGGAACTCCTGTTCCTCTGGCCCACCTCCGCGTCGCTTGACGCACCCGCGGACGCAAACGACATTAGCGCGGTGGTACTCGTTCGTTACGGAGCCTTCGCCGCGCTCCTCACCGGTGACGCGCCCTCCGAGGTGGAGGAGCAGCTGGTGGCCCGCTACGGCGCCGCGCTGCGGGCCGGCGTGCTCAAGGTAGGGCACCACGGGTCGCGCACCGCCACCTCCGATCCATTCCTCCGCGCCGTGCAACCGGAGCTTGCCGTGATCTCCTGTGGCGTACGCAATCGCTACGGCCATCCCGCACCCGAGGCGCTGGACCGGCTGGCGGGCCGCGGGGTGCCCGTGGCCCGCACGGACCTGGAAGGGACGGTGGTCGTGCGGGTGGAGCCTGGTGGCGCGTTGTGGGAGCGGGTGAAGCCGTGATGCTCTGGAACCGGCTGCTGGACGCGGTGCTCGGCCCCGTGGTTCCTCCCCCCGCCTCCGTCCCGGCGGACGCGGTGCCGCGGGGAGTCACCTTTCGGAACGGGTGGCTGGTCCCCGCCATCGGCGGGGTGCTGGGGCGGATGAAGGGGCCCGCGGCGGCGGTCACGCTGGGGCGCACCATCGTCGTCCATCCCGCCGTGGAGCTTTCGCCCGGGCTGCTGGTGCACGAGCTCACGCACGTCCGGCAGTGGAATGACGACCCGCTGTTCCCCGTGAAGTACACGCTGCAGTCCATCCGGCACGGATACCTGCAGAACCGTTATGAAGTAGAAGCGCGGGCGGAGGCCGAGAGGGCCTTCCCCCGGATCCCAACAACCCCGAGGGACGCGTGACTGGAAAAGGCTTGGTCACCATCGAGCGCCACATCATCGAGGCGGAGCGCGAGTTCCCCGAGGCGACGGGCGCGTTCAGCAACATCCTCTACGACCTGGCTTTCTCCGCCAAGATGATCGCGCGCGAGGTGCGGCGCGCAGGGCTGGCGGACGTCCTTGGGCTTACGGGCGAGGTGAACGTGCAGGGCGAAGAGGTCCGCAAGCTGGACGAGTTCGCCAACGAGGTGATCTTCAAGGCGCTCGACCACACCGGGCACCTGTGCGGCATGGCGTCGGAGGAGGTCGAGGACTTCATCCCGATCCCCGACCGCTTCCCCACGGGCAAGTACTGCGTGCTGTTCGACCCGCTCGACGGCTCGTCCAACATCGACGCCAACGTGAGCGTGGGCACCATCTTCTCGGTGCACCGCAAGGTGAGCGACCACGAGCGCGGCTGCGTGGACGACTGCCTGCAGCCGGGGACGCGGCAGGTGGCGGCCGGCTACATCGTGTACGGATCGTCCACGATGCTGGTGTACACCACCGGCAACGGGGTGCACGGCTTCACGCTGGAGCCCTCCATCGGCGAGTTCCTCCTGTCGCACCCCAACATCCGCATCCCCTCGCCGGGGCAGCGCATCTACAGCGTCAACGAGGGGAACTACTCCGTGTGGTCCGACGACCAGCGCCGCCTGGTGGACCACCTCAAGGGCGCGGACGGCGAGAACCCCAAGCCGTTCAGCTCGCGCTACATCGGCTCGCTGGTGGCGGACTTCCACCGCAACCTGCTGTACGGCGGGATGTTCATGTACCCGGCCGACAGCAAGTGCCCCCAGGGCAAGCTGCGCCTCCTGTACGAGGCCGCGCCCCTGGCGATGATCGCGGAGCACGCGGGAGGCCGCGCCTCCACCGGCGAGCAGCGCATCATGGAGATCATCCCCCACTCGCTGCACGAGCGCACGCCGCTCTTCATCGGCAGCGCGGAGTACGTGGAGATGGCCGAGCGCTTCCTGGCGGGCGAGGGCGTCGCGGCGCTGGTCTAAAAAGAAGGGCTCACACAGAGACACAGAGGCACGGAGAAGAACTTCTTCTCCGTGCCTCTGTGTCTCTGTGTGAGCTCTATTCAGTTGTGCTTGCCGGACCGTTTCTTGAGCACCATCTCCACGTACCCGTTGTTCGGGTTGTGGCCGGCGCGGATGAGCTGGTCCACGCGGTCGGGGCCGCGGTTATAGGCCAGCAGGGCCAGGCGCACGTTGCCGTTGTACTTGTCGATCAGCGTCTTCAGGTAGCGGAAGCCGATGCGCAGGTTGGTGTCGCGGTCGTAAAGGTTGTGCCGGTTGGTGCCGTTGACGCGGAAGTACTTCGCGGTCGAGGGCATGAGCTGCGTGAGGCCCACGGCGCCCACGCGGCTGACCGCGCGGTGGTTGAACTCGCTCTCGGCACGCACCAGCCCGAAGGCCAGGTCGGGCTCGATCCCCTCGGAGCGGGCGATGTCTACGATGCGCTCCGCCATGTCGGCGGGGATCTCGTAGCGGGACGAATACTCCGTGATGCGCCTCAAGCGGGCGAGCTCGGTCGATTGCAGGTCACCCAGCCCCAGCGGGGCGGCGGGCTCCACCATGGCGCGGATCACGGACGACGAGCCGGTGCTGCTGCTCGCCGTGCGGGCACCCAGCATGAACGCGGTGATGACCAGCAGGCTTCCCATGATCGCGCTGCGAACCACCGGACCGAGGTCCAGCCGCGGTTTCTTGCGGGACTCGATCTCGTTCTGAAGCTTCAACAGGAGAGACTGCATGCCAGCCTCCAGGTTCTGGTTTCCACGAGCGGGGAAACGTCACGAGGGGGTCTACGACCCGGCCGCGCTGCTCCAAACCCCGCTCTGTCCCCCCTCCTTGTGCAGCAAACGTACCTCCAGGATCACCATCCCGCGGTCGCGCGATTTGCACATGTCGTAAACCGTAAGGAGCGCGCAGCTTACTGCTGTCAACGCTTCCATCTCCACCCCGGTCTTGCCATCCGTCCGCGTGGTGGCACGCGCCCGGATACCGGGGAGCTCGTGGTCCGGCTCCAGCTCCACCTGCACGGAAGTGAGCGGCAGCGGATGGCAGAGGGGGATCAGGTCGGAGGTCCGCTTGGCCCCCATGATCCCCGCGATCTCGGCGACGGACAGCACGCCGCCCTTGGCCGCGCGCCCCTCCACCACCGCCGCCAAGGTGTCGGCGGACATGCGGATACGCCCTTCGGCCACGGCCACGCGCCGCGTCACCTCCTTGTCCCCTACGTCCACCATGCGGGGGCGTCCCCGCTCGTCCAGGTGGGTGAATCCGCTCTCGCTCATCGGTCCTCCGGGGGGGTGTGGCATCCATGCCTCTGGCGTGCGTCCCAACGACACGGAGGCACAGAGAAAGGGCTCTTCTCTGTGCCTCCGTGTCTCCGTGTGGCAACTATTGTTGCAGGTCCAGCCGTATTCCGCGCAGCAGGTCGGCGACGATGAGCTGGGGGTTCACGTTGCCGGAGGCCAGGTCGCGCGCCTCCTGCACGCGCATCAGCGCCGAGGCCACACCCGCCGCCTGCACGCGGCAGCGGGTGACGATCCCCTGCAGGAGCGCCACGTCGTCGGTGTACGCCAGCGAGTCCGCGGCGCCGGCGGCCACGGCCATCAGGTCGCGGAGCCAGAGGGAGAGGGCTTCCAGCGTGCCGGTGAACTCGCCGCGCGCGCCGGCGGGGGCAACCGCGTTGGCGGCGGCCAGCCGGTCCGAGACGGAGGTGGAGGTGGCCGCCTGCAGGAGCGCCCGCCCGGCGTCGCGCTGCCGCTGCAGGACTCCCGCCCCGCCCGCGCCGGGAAGGAGCCGCAGCGCCTTGCCGATGGACCCCGCCGAGATCGCCGCGATCCGCTCCGCGTCCGGCCGGGGCATCCGCTTCTCGCGCTCCATGAACGTCGCCACCTGCTCCGTGGGGAGCGGGAGGAGGCGCACCGGGAGCACCCGCGAGCGGATGGTGGGGAGGAGCGCGCCGGGGTTGGACGAGGTGAGGATGAGCGTGGTGTCGGCCGGCGGCTCTTCCAGCAGCTTGAGGAAGGCGTTTGCGGCCTCGGGCGACGACTCCTGCGGGACCATGGCCTCCGCGTCGCCCACCACGAACACCTTGCGCGAGCCCATCGCCGGGCGCACGCTGGCGAAGCGCTGGAGGTTCTGGATCGTCCCCATGAAGTACGCCGGGGCGCGGTCGTACGCCGGGACGTGGAAGGCGTCCGCGCGGCGGGCGGCAAGCTCGGCGCCGCGGGCTTCCTCCAGCTTCTCGCGCAGCTTCTCCGGCGTCGCCGCGTCGGGACGGGGGAGGGGGAAGAACCAGTGCAGGTCCGGGTGCTCCAGCCGCGTGGTCATCCGGCAGCTCTGGCAGCGGCCGCACGCCAGCCCGTCCGGCGCGGGAGACTCGCACATGATCTGCTGCGCCAGCCAGAGCCCCACGCGCTGCTTCCCGATCCCCGCGGGCCCGTGCATCACCAGCGACTGCGCGAGCGTCCCCGCGCGAACCGCCGCCACCAGCACGCCACGGGCGTCTTCGTGGCCGTAGACGGGCGCCAGCGCCATCAGCGCGCCTGCCCGCGCAGCCAGGTGAGCGGGTCCACCGCCTGCCCGCCGGGAGCGCGGATCTGGAACTCGATGTGGGCTCCCTCGGGCGTGTTCTGCCCGCCCACGGTGCCGATCACCTGCCCCCTGGCGATGGTGGTGCCCTGCTTCACCTGCACCTCGGCCAGGTACAGGTAGAGCGAGTAGTAGCCGCCGCCGTGGCTCACCACCACGGTGGGGCCGTATCCCTCGAACGGCGCCGCCATCTCCACCGTCCCGGCCTCCACGGCGCGCACGGGCGAGCCCGCGGCGGCGCCGATCCCCACGCCGTTGTAGCGCACGGCGGTGCCGTTGGGCTGCGTCACGCGTCCGAAGCGGTACACCAGGCGTCCACCCACCGGCCATCCCAGGTTCCCCACGTCGGCCGTGGTGAGGGTGGACGCGGGGACGCGCGCCGGGGCCGCGGGCGCGGCCGGGGCGTTGGCGGGGCGGTTGCGCGCGGCGGCGGCCACCCGTTCACGCTCGCGGCGCTCGGCCTCGCGGCGGCGCGCCTCCAGCGTGGCCACCAGGCCCGTCAGGCGGCGCTCGTCGCGGGCAAGCTCCGCGAGCTGCGCGGCCGTGGAGCGCTCGTGCTTCTGGAGCACGGAGAGCGTTTCGCCGCGCTGGCCCTGCAGCGACTGGAGCTGCGAGTGCTCGTCCGCGCGCTCGTTCTGCAGGTACTGGATGTCGTTGTAGCTCCGCCGCAGCTCCTGCTCGCGCAGGGCCAGCTGGCGCGAGAGCTCCTCCACCTCGTCCACCAGCCCGCGGTCGCGCTGCGCCACCAGGTGGAGGTACTTGTAGCGGTTGAGGAGGTCCGCGAAGGTGCGCGACGAGAGGAGGACCTCGGCGGCGTGGAGGGGGCCGCGCTTGTACAGGTCGCGCAGGCGGCGGTTGAGCAGCGCCTTCTTCTCCGCCAGCCGCACCTCGGAGGCGGTGAGCTCCTGCGTGGTGGCTTCGATCTTCTTCTGCGTCTCGGCCAGCTGCAGGTTGAGCTCGCGGACGAGGGAGGCGGAGAGGGTGGCCTGGCGGCGGATGATCTGCAGCTCGCCGCTCACGTCGTGCACCTGCCCGCGGATGCGGGAAAGCTGGCCGCGCAGCTCCTGCCGCTCCTGGCGGATCTCCTGCAGCCGGCGGCGGCTCTCGCTGATCTCCTGCTGCGGCGCGCGCTGCTGGGCCGCCAGCGGCAGTCCGAAGACGATCAGCAGCGCCGCGGCGGCGCGCGTGCGGGCGCTCACTTCAGACCGCCTCCAGGTGGCGGCGCACCGCCACCATGCTGCTCAGGAAGCCGAACACCGTGCCCGCCACCACGAACGCCGCCAGCCACTCCGAGGGGATCCACTGAAGGGCGAACAGGTAGCGGTTGAGGATGCCGAAGGAGAGGTAGGTGAGCCCCGCCGCCGCCAGCCCGCCCACGAAGCCGGTGAAGATCCCCTCCAGCAGGAAGGGACGCTCCACGAAGCCGTCGGTGGCGCCCACCAGCCGCATGATGGAGATCTCTTCGCGCCGCGCGAACACCGCGATGCGGATGGCCGTGGCGATGATGATGGCCGCCACCAGCGCGAACGCCCCGCCGATGGCCGTGGCCGCCGCGCCGAAGAGGCGGCGGATGGTGTAGATCTTCTCCACCCACCCGTCGCCGAAGTCCACCTCTTCCACGAAGCCGTACGCCTGCATCCGCTTGGCCACGCGCTCCACCGCCTGGGGCGAGCTCTGCCCCGGGCGCAGGCGCACCTCGATGGACGCGGGGAGCGGGTTGCTCTCCAGGTCGGTGAAGACGTCGCGGAACTCCTTCATCTCCTCCATGGCGCTGGCCAGCGCTTCCGTCTTGGTTACGTAGCGCAGCTCCTGGACGGCGGGGAGGCGGCGCAGCTCCTCCTGCGCCAGCTGCAGCTGCGCGGGGGTGGCGTCGTCGCGCAGGTAGCCCACCACCTCCACCTTGTCTTCCACCGCGCGCACCGCCTGCGAGATGTTGAACGCGGTGAGGCCGAACAGGCCCACGATGAAGAGCGAAAAGGCGATCGCCACCACCGACAGCATCGTCAGCAGCGGCGTGCGGCGGAAGGCGGTGAGCGCCTCGCGGATCGCGTACGGCATGGACATCAGGCCTGCTGGGGTTCGCGTGCGGCGGGGGTGGGGGCGGAGTCGTAGACCACGGCGCCCTGGCTGAGCTCGATCACCCGGTACTCGGGGTGGGCGCGCACCAGGTCCAGGTCGTGGGTGGCCATCAGGACGGTCATGCCCATCGCGTTGATCTCGCGGAACAGCTCGAAGACGCCCTTGGCGGCCCACTC
Source organism: Longimicrobium sp. (assembly GCA_036388335.1). Classification (GTDB taxonomy): domain Bacteria; phylum Gemmatimonadota; class Gemmatimonadetes; order Longimicrobiales; family Longimicrobiaceae; genus Longimicrobium. The sequence goes on from DASVSA010000610.1 coordinate 27,550, forward strand.
GTCCAGGTTCCCGGTGGGCTCGTCGGCCAGCAGCAGGAGCGGCTCGTTGACCAGGGCGCGGGCGACGGCCACGCGCTGGCGCTCGCCGCCCGAGAGCTCGTCCGGGTAGGCGCGCGCCTTGTGAGCCAGCCCCACCTGCGTGAGCACTCGGTTGACGCGCGGCGCGATGGCGGTGCGCTTGGTGCCGGTCACTTCCAGGGCGAAGGCGACGTTCTCCTCGGCCGTGCGGTCGCGGAGCAGGCGGAAGTCCTGGAAGACGACGCCCATCTTGCGGCGCAGCATGGGGATGTCGCGCCGGCGGATGAGCTTGGACGAGAACCCGGACACGCGGACTTCGCCCCCCGACGGCTCCTCGGCCATCTGGATGAGGCGCATGACCGTGCTCTTCCCCGCGCCCGAGTGGCCGGTGAGGAAGACGAGCTCTCCCTTGCGGACGTGGAACGACACGTCCCGGAGCGCCGCGCCGGAGCGGGCGTACTCCTTGGATACGGATGAAAGCCTGATCACGGGACGACCGGGGGACTGCTGGGGGGATCTTTCGGTGTGGTTCGAACTTAGCCGCGTTCCGCGCCCCTGTCAAAGGGTCTGCTCACGCGGGAGCGGGGCGGCATACCTGATGCTCAGCGCTTCCGCGTCACCTTCCCCCTGTCAACGAGCGAGGTTGGAACATGAAGGATTACATGATCCTGGTGGCGGACAGGTCGAAAAAGCTGTCGGAGCACGTCCGCGCCGCGATGGCCGAGGGGTGGGTGCCACACGGAGGGGTCAGCCACCATGGAGACATGCCGAGCCCGTGGGCGCAGGCGATGGTGCTGCCCGATTCCGCGAATCCCCGGCGGACCTTCTGAGCGAACGTGGCGAAGTTACGCCCGAACTGACCGGCTACCGCTCATGCGCACGGCCAGCAGCACGGCCTCGCGCATGGACGACGCGTCGGCCAGCCCCTTTCCGGCGATGCCAAGCGCCGTGCCGTGGTCGGGCGAGGTGCGGGGGAAGGGAAGCCCCAGCGTGACGTTGACTCCGCTCCCGAACGCCGCCGTCTTGAACGCCGCCATCCCCACGTCGTGGTAGGGAGCGATCACCGCATCGAACTCGCCACGCACGGCGCGCGTGAACACCGTGTCGGCCGGGATGGGCCCCGAGGAGACGATACCGCGCTCCGCCAGGGTGCGTAGCGCCGGCTCCACGATCCGCTCCTCCTCGTCGCCGAAAAGGCCGCCGTCGGAGGCGTGCGGGTTGACGGCGCAGAGGGCGATGCGGGGGCTCGCGATCCCCCAGTGGGTGAGCAGCGCGTGGTTCACCAGCTCCGCCTGCCGCACCAGCAGCTCGGCCGAAAGCGCGGCGGGCACGTCGCGCAGCGCCAGGTGCGTCGTGGCGAGCACTACGCGCAGCGGCCCGCCCAGCGCCGTGCGCTCCGCCGCCATCATCATCGCCACCTCGGGCACGCCGGCCAGGTCGCGCAGCATCTCCGTGTGGCCGGGGAAGTGCCACCCGCCGGCGTGGAAGGCCGCCTTGTCGATGGGCGCGGTGACCACGGCGTCCACTTCGCCCGCCAGCGCCATCTCCGTGGCCCGCCGGATCGCCTCCCCCGCCACCCGCCCGGCCGCGGCGGCCCCATCCTCCGGCGCCCAGCGCCCCACCGCCACGTCCGCCATCCCCTCGGGCCCCACCAGGACGAACTCGGCCGCGCCGCTCACCTCAGGGTGCGCGAGCGCGGCTTCGGTCACCTCCGGCCCGATCCCCCGCGGGTCTCCCAGGGTGACGGCGATGCGTGGCTTCATCCCCTCTCTGTGTCTCCGTGTCTCTGGGTGAGAACTAGAAGTCGTCGGTGGTACGCTCGTCCTTGATGACCCGGTACAGCTCGCGAGCCGCCGCCTTGGAGACGCTCTTCCCCGGCAGCGCGAGCAGCTCCACCTCCAGGGTGCGGCGCGGGTAGCGGATGGTGATCCGCCGGCCGGGGAGCACGGTGTCGCTGGGGCGGGCGCCCCGGCCGTCCAGCGACACCGCGCCCGCCTCGCACGCCGTCTTCGCCTCGCTGCGGCTCCTGGTGAGGCAGAGCCGGTGCAGGAGGACGTCTACCCGGAGCGCCTCGTCCATCAGATCTGGATGGCGACGTGCGTGTTGCGGCGAAGCTCGGCCAGGAGCTGCGCCTGCATGCGCTCCTCCTGCAGGCGCTCCTTTACCCGCTCGGCCACGTCGGCGTACTCGTAGTTGCCCGCCGCCTGCCGCTCGGTCACGCGCACCACCGCGAACGCCGCCTCGCCCTGCGGGTTCGGCACCTCGAACGGACCCACGATCGCGCCCTGCTGCGCCGTGCCCAGCTCCACGTACGCCGGGGGAAGCTGCTCCACGGGGACGTTGCGGTTGACGCGCTGGTCGGCCGGCGTGTTTACCGTCGCGGAGAGCGAGGTCAGCGACGCGCCGCCGCGCACGGCGGTGGCGATGGAGTCCGCGCGGGTGCGGGCGCGGGCCACGTCTTCCGGAGTGATCTCCGGGCGGATGAGGATGTGGCGCGCCTGCCGCTCAGGCCCGCGGATGCGGTCCAGGCGGATGATGTGGAAGCCGAACTCCGTCTCCACGATGTCCGAGGTCTGCCCCGGGCGCATGGAGAAGGCGGCGGCCTCGAAGGGGCGCACCATCTGCCCCTCGCGGAACCACCCCAGGCTGCCGCCCTGCTCCTTCGACGCGTCGGCCGAGTAGCGGCGGGCCAGCACCTCGAAGTCGCCGCCGCGGCCCAGCTCCGCCAGCACCTCGGCGGCCGTGCGGCGCGCGCGGGCCTTCGCGGAGTCGGAGGGCACGGGCTTCACCAGCGCCTGCTCGAACGACACGTTGGCGGGGCGCTGGCCCACCTGGGCGCGCACCGTCTCGAAGAAGGCTCGCGCCTCCTCGTCCGACACCGTGGGGCGCGGCAGCTTGGCGAGCTGCTGGGCCATGTAGCGCTGGATCATGGTGCGGTCGATGGCCTGGCGCGTGATGTCGCGCCGGAACTCGTCCACCGTGCGGCCCGACTGCAGGAGCGCGCGGGCCATCTCGATGTCGGAGTTGTTGAAGCGCTGCTTCACCTGGGCCACCTGCCGCTCCACCACCTCGGACACGTCGGCCTCGGTGATGGTGAGGCCCGACGCGCGCGCGGCCTCCAGCAGCACCAGGTCGCCGACGCGCTGGTCCACCAGGCGGCGGATGACGGCTTCGCGCTGCACGGGGTCGGTGGGGATCGTCTGCCCCGCCTCGCGGAGCTGCTCCAGCCCCTGCACGACGTCCGAGTAGAGGAGGGTGGTGTCGCCCACCACGGCCACCACGCGGTCCACCAGCTCCTCGCCGGGCTGCGCGGGGACGCCCTGGGCGGCCAGCGGCCCGGCGGAAAGCGTGAAGAGGGCGGCGAGCGCCGCGATCTGGTTGCGCATAGAGGCGTTCTTGGGTCAGAAGGGTGTGGCAGTGTTGTATGCCGGAGAGGGCCCGGGGTTCCAACGGCGGGGCTCACACAGAGACACAGAGGCACAGAGACGACTTCATCTCCGTGCCTCTGTGTCTCTGTGTGAGCCTTTCGTTTACGGCTGCGCCGGCTGCGCCGGCTGCTGCGGCTGCGGAGCGGGCTGGCCCTGCGGAGCGCCCTGCGGCGGCATGCCCTGGGGCGGCATCTGCTGGCCGGGCATGCCCTGCGGCATCTGCGGCTGCGGCATGGTGGCGCGGATGGCCTTCATGCGCTCCACCACGCGGGCGAAGGAGGCCTCGTTCAGCTCGGAGCCGTACGACTCACGCAGCGCCTGGCCCAGCGGGCCGAGCGGGGGAAGCTGGCGCTGGCCCGAGATGAAGCCCTGGATCAGGCCGCGCACCTGCTCCTCGATCACCGCGTTGCCGGCCGAGCCCTTGGGGACGCGCTGCTGGCCCAGGCCGGTGGCCTGCAGGAGCTGGCGGATGGCGCCGCGCGCCTCGGTGCGGATGGAGTCGCTCGCCGGGCGCGAGAGCCCGATGTTGCGCTTCTTGGCCTCTGCCAGCACGATCTCGCGAGTCGCCTGCTGCTTGAGGAAGTCCTCCACCTGCTGGTCGGGCGCCTGGGCGGCCTGCTCGCGCTGCTGCGGCGGGATGCCGTCCATGAACTTCGCGATCTCGCCCGTAGTGACCTCGCCGCCGCGGTACTCCACCAGGGCGCGCGAAGCGGCACGGCCGCGGAGGGGGAGCTCCTTGAGGGCGGCCATCTCCTTGATCGACTTCACCGCGCCCGGCTGCACCTTGACGGCGGCGGCGGTGGAGAGCGAGTCCACGAACTTCTCGACCGCCTGGCCCTGCGTCTGCCGCACCAGCATCTGCCGGAACTGCGGGCGCTGCTCGGCGGGCAGGGGCTGCGACTTCTTCTCCTCCACCTTGATCACGTGGTAGCCGAAGGGGCTCTCCACCACCTTGGACACCTGGCCGGGCTGCAGCGCGAAGGCCGCCTGCTCGAAGGTGGGCACCATCTGGCCGCGGCCGAAGAAGCCGAGGTCGCCGCCCTGGTCCTTGGAGGTGTCTTCGGAGTGCTGGCGGGCCAGCGCGGCGAAATCGGCGCCGCCGGCGGCCTGCGCCTGCAGCTGCTCGGCGCGGCGGCGAACCGCCTCGCGCGCGGCGGGGGCGGCGTCGCCGGGCACCTTGAGGAGGATGTGCCGGGCGCGCACCTGCGATCCGGGGCCCTCGGTGTTCCACTTCTGGTCCAGCTCCGCCTCGGTGAACACCGTGTCCACGGGGACGGCGGTGGTGATGAAGCGGTTGAGGATCGCCCCTTCGCGGGCCGGCTCCACCAGCTTGTCGAAGTCCAGGACGGCGAGCGTCGTGTCTTCGGCGGCGGCGGTCGCCAGCAGGGTGTAGTCCACCCACATGCGGGCCAGCTCGCCCACGAGGTCTTCGGTGGGCTGCACCTGGGGGTTGGCGGCCAGCAGCGAAGCGGCCTCCTCTACCTTGAGCTCCTTGCCGGCGGCCTGGGCCACCGTATCGGTATGGGCGCCCATCGCCTTGCCAAAGGACCCGCACCCTGCAAGCGCGAGCGCGGCGGCGGGCAACGCCCAGCGGGACAACTTCATTTGCTTCTCCGGACCGGGTGAAAGAAACTGCGGCGCCGGCCGGACGGCCGGACGCCTCGGGAAACGTCAGGGAAGAAAGTGCGTGAGTGCGTGAGTGCGTGAGTGCGTTGACAGCAGTAAAGCGCACTTACGCACTAACGCACTAACGCACTAACGCACTTCGGTCACGCGGCCTTCGCGACCTCGGAAGCCAGGTCGCGGATCGCCGCGACCAGCGTGGGGAGGATCGGCTCGGTGCCGTGGCGGGTGAGCGCCAGCGAGAGCGGCATCGGGCGGCGCACCTCCACCGCCAGCTGGTGGCGGGCGAAGGCGATCTGCAGCGACGCCATGCGCGGCACGTTGCCGCGGCGGAAGTTGATGCGCACGTCCCAGGGCCGCACCAGGATCCGCTCGATCCCCAGCTCGCCCCCCAGCAGGCGGAGCTGCGCGGTGGAAAGGAGCGTCTCCACCTCCACGGGCACGGGGCCGAAGCGGTCGCGCAGCTCGCGGCGGATCGCGTCGGCGGCCTCCACCGTCTCCACCCGCGAGAGGCGGCGGTAGAAGTTGAGCTTCTGCGCCTCGTCCGGCACGTAGTCGTCGGGGATCAGCGCGGCGCCATCCACCGACACGTCGGCCAGCTGCGTGGAAACGTCCTTGCCGCCGCCCTTGAGCTGCTTGATCGTGTCGTCCAGCAGGCGCATGTAGGTGTCCAGGCCCACGGCGTGCACGAAGCCGCTCTGCTGCGAGCCGAGGATGTTACCCGCGCCACGCAGCTCCAGATCCTTCAGGGCGATGCGGTAGCCGCTTCCCAGCTCCGTGTAGTGCTCCAGCACGCGCAGGCGCTTCTCGGCGTCTTCCTGGATCTCGTCGGGGATCAGCAGGTAGCAGAAGGCCCGGTGGTGGCTGCGCCCCACGCGCCCGCGGATCTGGTAGAGCTGCGAGAGGCCGAAGTGGTCGGCGCGGTTCACGATCAGCGTGTTGGCGCGGGGCACGTCCAGCCCGCTCTCGATGATGGCGGTGGCCACCAGGATGTCGCGCTCCCCGTCCAGGAACGCGGTCATCACCTCTTCCAGCTCCTTCTCCTTCATCTGCCCGTGCGCGATGCCGATGCGCGCGTCGGGGATCATGCGCTGCACCCGCTGGGCTACGGTGTCGATGGTCTCCACGCGGTTGTGGACGAAGAACACCTGCCCGCCGCGGTCCAGCTCGCGCCGCATGGCGTCCTCGATGATCGCGTCCGTCCAGGGGAGGACGTGGGTGATCACGGGCTGCCGGTCGCGCGGCGGCGTCTGGATCAGCGTCATGTCGCGCAGGCCCAGCATGGAGAAGTGGAGCGTGCGCGGGATGGGCGTGGCCGTGAGGGTGAGCACGTCCACCGTGCGGCGGAGCTGCTTGAGGAGCTCCTTGTGCTTCACCCCGAAGCGCTGCTCCTCGTCCACGATGATCAGCCCCAGCTCCCTGAACTTCACGTCCGGCGAGAGGATGCGGTGGGTGCCCACCACCACGTCCACCTCGCCGGCTTCAAGGCGGCGCAGCACCTCGCTCTGCTCCCTGGCCGTGCGGAAGCGCGAGAGCGCCTCGATGCGGACCGGGAAGTCGGCGAGCCTTTCGGAAAAGGTGTGCATGTGCTGCTCGGCCAGGATCGTGGTGGGCACGAGCACCGCCACCTGCCTGCCGTCCTGCACCGCCTTGAACGCCGCGCGGATGGCGATCTCCGTCTTGCCGTACCCCACGTCGCCGCAGATCAGGCGGTCCATGGGGCGGGGCGACTCCATGTCGCGCTTGACGTCTTCGGTGGCCTGCCGCTGGTCGGGCGTGTCTTCGAAGAGGAAGGCGCTCTCCATCTCCCGCTGCCAGCGCGTGTCGGCGGAGAAGGCGAACCCCTTCTCGGCGGCGCGGGCGGCGTAGAGCTCCAGCAGCTCCGAGGTCATCTCCTCGATGGCCTTCTTCGTCCGCTGCTTCTGGCGGCTCCAGTCCTTGCCGCCGATGCGGTGCACCTTGGGCGCGGCGGCCGCGTCGTCCGAGTCGCTCACCCAGCGCTCGATCAGGTCCACCCGGTGCACCGGCACGCGCAGGAGCTCTCCCCCCGCGTACTCGATCACCAGCGTCTCGAACTCCTCCTCGCCCACCCGCACGCGCTCCATGCGGCGGAACTGCCCCACTCCGTGGTCCATGTGGACCACGTACTCCCCCGGCTTCAGCGCGGCGATGCTCTCCAGCGCCGCCCCGCCGCGGAACCTGCGGCGGCGGCGCACCCGCCGCGAGCGGCGGAAGATCTCGTGGTCGGTGAGGAGGCGGAGCGGGGGCTCCGAGTCGGCCAGCACGAAGCCGCCGGCGATGGAGCCGATCCCCAGCTCCACCTGCCGCGCGATCCTCAGCTCGTCCAGCAGCTCCTGCAGGCGCTCCAGCTGGCCCTGGTTGTCGCACAGGATCAGCGTCTGCTCGCCGCGCGCCGCGGCCCCGCGCAGCACGTCGCCCAGCCGGCCCATGTCGCGGTCGATGGCCTCCGGCGGAAGGGCGCGGAAGCGGACCACGTGCTGGATGGGGAGGTCGCCCGCTTCCTCCAC
>DASVSA010000611.1:0-3142 GCA_036388335.1 Longimicrobium sp.
CCGCCCACGCCACCACCTGCCCCGCCGTCACCTCGTCGCCGGGGCTCACCGACACGTCGGTGACCCGCCCGGGCGTGGTGGCCACCACCTCCAGCACCCCGCCGCTCTTCACCAGGATCCCCTGCCCGCTGACCTTGTCCGAGATGGTTCCCGCGATCCCCCACACGAGGGCGGTGAGGAGGAGCGCGCCGATGGCGGCGAGGGCGATCCACCCGCCCGGGCGGGTGACGCGCATGACCTGGTCGAGCTGCTCGGGAGACGAGAGCCGGTCCAGGGCGACCTTGCGGAAGATGCGCTGCGAGGAGTTGATCACGGCTGGTCCTGTGCGGCGGGCGGCGTGGTGGCCGCGTCGGGGATGAAGCGGAGCTCGGCGCCTTCGCCCTCCAGCAGCGTTCCCGTCTCCCAGCGGAGGCGCGAGAGCGCGTTGGCGTGGCCCAGCTTGGCGTCCACTTCCCCCAGGAGGGCGGAGGTGCGGCTGTCTTCGGCGAGGATGACGTCGATGAGGGTTGCGGTGCCCAGCGCGTGCTTGGCCTTCTCGTTCTCCACCGCGCGGCCGAAGAGCCGTACCGCTTCTTCGGCATGCGCCAGCAGCGTGAGGCTGCGCTCCAGCACGCCCGCGGCCAGCAGGACGCCGGAGGCCACCTGCTGGCGGAGGCCCTCCAGCGCCAGCCGCTGCTGGCTCACCGCCGCCGCGGCGCGCACCGTGTTGCCGCGCGCCGCGCTGTTGGTGAGGGCGGCCTGGTACGAGAGCTGGAGCGACAGGTTGAGCCCCGGCACGTTGCTGTAAAGCGGGGAGAGCGTGCCCCCCAGCCCGGGCGACGTGGTGAGCCCGGAGTAGCCCAGCTCCACCGTCAGGTCCACCGTGGGGCGGGCGCCCGCGCGCGCCGCGGAGTGCCGCAGCCGCGCCGCGTCCGCGCGAAGCACGGACGCCGCCAGCTCGCCGCGCCGGGCGGCCGCCGTCTCCACCAGCCGCTCCGCCGCCGCGCCCGCGCGGAAGGGAACGGGGGGAGGGAAGGAGTCCGCCGGAGGGGCGAGGCGCGACGCCGCCCCGGCGTCCAGCCCCATGAGGAGCCCCAGCCGGTGGCGCACCGCCTCCAGCTGCTGCTCCGCGTTGAGCCGCTGGATCCGCTTGGACGCGAGGTTCGCCTGCAGCTGGATCAGGTCGGCGGCGGGGCGCTCCTCGGCGGCCACCAGGGTGCGCGTCTCGTCCAGCAGCCGCCCGGCGCGGGCCTCGGCCGAGGCGAGCACCTCGGCGCGCCGGTACGCCGCCCGGTACTCCCAGTACGCGCCCACCACGTCGCGCACGCTGGTGGCGGCCGTCTGGCGGATCTGCTGCGCCGTTGCGTCGCGGCCGAGCTCCGCCTCGCGCACGGCGGAGCGCGTAAGGCCCCCGCCGCGGTTGGGGCCCAGCGGCGCCACGATGGCCAGGCTGGCCCCCGCCTGCGCGTAGGGGAGGGGCATGGCGCGCGGGTCGTCTACCCGCGTGACGCTCAGCGCGGGCTGCAGCACCATCCCGCCGGGAAGCTCGCGAGACAGGTTGGCGCTGAACGACGAGGTGCGGCTGGAGAGCGCCTCGGGGCCGACCGCCCCGGTCTCGTCCAGGGAGCTGGTCGCGCGCTGCTCGTTGGTGGTGCGGGTGCTCAGCCGGGTGTCGAAGGCGCCGCGGGCACGCAGCACGTCCGCGCGGGCGCCCTCCATGTCCAGCCGGGCGATGCGGATGCCGGGGTTCCCCGCGAGCGCGGCGGACACGGCGTCGCCCAGGCGCAGCCCGCCCTGCGCCACGGCCGCGGAGGGGAGCGCGAGCGCGCCCGCCGCGGCCAGCACCAGGAGCCGGCGCGCGTCCACCAGGCCCGTGCTCACGGCCGGAGCGCCGGCTCGGCGTTGCGGTGGAGCGAGAGGCCGGGGATCTGCACCCGCTCCTGCCCCGCGGGAGCCGCGTCCTGCGGGCCCATGAACACCCGGGTGAGCCCGCCGACCACGGAGTCGAGCTGGTCTTCGCTCAGCTCCAGGTCGGCGGCTCCCAGCGGTACCGACGTTTGCTCTTGCACGTGGATCTCCTCCGTTTGGCGTGGACTCCCGGCGCGGCCCTCAGCCTCCCGTCGTGCCCCCGGTTCCCCCCGGCGGCGGCGCCGGCGGCGGAACCCATTGGTCGAATCCCCCCGCCGCCGCGTCCAGGTCTTCGTCGCTCAGCTCGCCGTCCTGGTCGAAGTCGGGGAGGACGAGCGTGAGGTCGGCCGAGGGGTCGCGCTCCACGAAGCGGACGCTGACCGCCGCGGGAACCTCCACGCCGAACGCTTCGCGTACCGCTTCGGAGGGAGAGGCCAGCAGCTTCGCGCGGAACTCACGGTCCAGCGTAGCGCGATGTAGGATCGCGTCCATCAGTGAATCGATGGGGATGGACATGCTCACCGGTCCTGGTTCGGGGGCCTTCGGTACCCTTCCGGAAGAGCTACGGGGGGCAAGGGATGTGCTCGCCCTCGCCGGTGAAGCAACCCGTTGCCCCGCTGGCGCTTGGCCTGCAAAGGGAACAGTGGGCACGGCCGCCGGATAGCGCCCCGGGTCCTTCCGATAGAGCCCCGCCTCTACCCGGCGCGGTGCCAGCGGGTGCGCCCCAGTCACCGGAATACCGCGGCGGTAATACATGGACCGTGTGCGCACGCGTCCGCCGCGCGCACACGAGGGGTGCGATCGCCGTCGTCGCGCGATGCGATTTCGCTCTGGGTTCGCATGGCGCGTCGTGCAATGGGAAGGCGGCGCGCCGGTAGTACGACCGCTCCACTGGATAGAGCTGGGACTCGGCTTTTCGGGTGCCCCGTGGGGAGGGATGGTGCTTAAGTCGATGTGAACAATTGGGATGCATTGACCGTCATGTTTGGTATGCCCATTGCCCATGTCGGTACCCGGTCCCGGCGAACATCGGGAACGCCCCACCTGACCCAACCCCTCCCAGGAGCACGCACATGTCCGACAAGATCATCCGCGACGACGACGACTCGATCTACACCGAGGTCCTCTCCCGCTCCGCCACGGACCGCGCCTTCCGCGAGCGGCTGGTCGCCGACCCCAAGGGCGCCCTTGGCGAGGTCATCGGCGTTCCGTTCGAGTCGCTGCCGCGCCCCATCAACGTGAAGTTCATCGAGAA
>DASVSA010000612.1:0-6755 GCA_036388335.1 Longimicrobium sp.
GAAATGCCGCGCACGCTGCCGGCGGACCCGCCGGGGAGCGCGCTGACCTCGGAGCGCATCCACCTGGTGGCGGAGTCAGGCCAGGCGATGACCGTGGGGGTGAGGACGCCGCTGGGCAAGCACATCGTCCGCCAGTTCGGCGAGGACTCGAACGTGTGGGACACGGAGCAGTTCACGCTGGAGCGCGGGCCGGATGGGGCCTGGCAGATCGTGCCGGCGGCGGGCACCACCAACGAGACGCTGGTGAACGGCCAGCCCGTCACCGCGCCGCAGCCGCTCCACGACGGCGACGTGATCGCCGTGGGCCGCGCCGCCAAGGGGATCGTGAAGCTCCCGCTCACCGCCCGGGCGGTCTGAGGCGATGGCCTGGAAGTGCCCGCAGTGCGGCTTCGTTCACGTCGACGACACCACCCTCCGCTGTGAGGCGTGCGGCTTCACCCGCGCGGGGAAACTGGTGCTGGTGGCCGAGGAAACGTCGAACCGGCTGAGCGTGGGCGTGGACACCGCCATCGGCAAGCACCTCCTGCAGACCTTCGCGGGGGGCGACCACGTGTACGCCGCGGAGCCGCAGTTCCTGCTGGCACGCGACCTGGTGGCGGGCGGGTGGAGCATCGCCCCCGCGCCGGGAGCCAAGAACCCCACATTCCTGAACGGCGCGGCGCTGGCCGGCGCGCCTGCACCCCTGGCGGAGGGGGCCGTGATCTCCATCGGCCCCACCCGGCTGCGCCTGCGCGTCGAGAGCGAACCGTGACGGAAAGCCAGAACGAGCCCGGCCCCACGCCCGGCGCGGACGAAACGCCATCCCACGACACCCCCACGCCAGTCGACGGCACGGGCGATTCCGAAGCGAGCGCCGAGGCTGCACCGGTGATCCCCGATCCGGCGGACCAGGGAAGCACGCCCGACGATGCACCTGCCCCGCCAGTCGCCGAAGAGGTGGATCAGGGGAGCACGCCGGCCGAACCTACCCAGCCACGTCCTGAAGCGGCTGAGCAAGGGAGCGCGCCGGCCGAAACCCCCGCGCCTTCCGCCGCGCCGGTGAGCGGTCTGAACGTGCTGGAGGTGCGGGAGCTCGACTGGAATGCGATCCGCGACGCGGTGGCGAACCCGGTCTCGGGGGAGCGGGCGGAGCGGGTGATCGCGCGGATGGAGGAGCGGCTGGCGGGCGGCGGGCCGCTGGGGCTGGCGTTCGAGGAGTACGCGGCCGGCCCCGCCGACCAGGCCGTGCAGATCGGTGAGGACTGGCCGCTCGGCGAGGTCTGGTTCGTCGGCGACCTGCACGGAGATCTGCTGGCGCTGGAGTCCGCGCTCCACCACATAGACCGCAGCGGCGGCGGCGCGGACGCGCGCATCGTCTTCCTGGGCGACCTGTTCGACGACGGAGTGCATGCCGCCGAGGTGGTGCTGCGCATCTTCGAGCTGGTGCTCGACGGCCCGATGCGCGTCACGCTGATCGCGGGCAACCACGACGAGGCGCTCTCCTTCGAGGACGGACGCTTCCAATCGTCCGTCCTCCCCTCCGACTTCACGGACTGGCTGAACGAGCAGGCGGGCGCCGGCCACCCCTGGGCCGCGCGGCTGGGGAAGCTGATCGTCCACTTCTTCCGCAGGGCGCCGCGAGCGCTCTTCTTCCCCGATGGCCTGCTGGTGGTGCACGCGGGCATCCCGCACACCGACCTCCACGCCGAGCTGGCGGAGAGCGGCGACTGGAACGACCCGCGCGTGCTGCGCGACTTCGTGTGGCTGCGGGCCCACCCGCGCGCACGCAAGCGCATCCCCAACCGCACCACGCGGGGGAGCGAGTTCGGGCGCGAGGACTTCGCGGCCTTCTGCGAGCTCGCCACGCGCCTGGGGCGCCCGGTGAGCCGGATGCTGCGCGGGCACGACCACGTGGAGGAGCGCTTCGCCGTCTATCCCGCGTGGGCGGCCCACCCGGCGCTCACCATCAACACGCTCTCGCACAAGCTGCCGCGCGAGGTGTTCGGATCGTACGAGCGCGTTCCCGTGGTGGCGCGCTGGGTGCGCGGCGAGCTCCCGGAGGTGCGGCGCCTCTTCATCCCCGCGGAGCTGATCCGCGAGGTGTACCCGGAGCCGGAGGGGACCGAGTGAGGCGCATCATCGCCCGCTGCCCCAACTGCGGGGTGGAGCACGACGACGCCCGCATCGTGGAGTGCGAGGTGTGCGGCACCACGCTGCGCAACTGGTGCCGGGCCCACAGCCAGGAGATCGGCTGGTTGGACGGCCCCGAGTGCCCCCGCTGCGCCGAGGAGCTCGACGCCCGCCTCGCGCGCAAGGCCCGCACTCCGCCGCCGCCACCGCCTCCCCCCGCGGAGCCGGCGCCGCCACCCGCCCCGCCCCGGCGCCGGCGCACACGCGTGCGCCCCGCCGAGCGCCCGTACGTGCCGGAGCGCGACCCGCGCGAGGTGATGCTGGAGCGCGCGGAGGAGCTGCGCCCGTACGTCACGAGCGGCGCGGGCCTCGCCGTCCGCCTCTTCCGCGCCCTCTTCGCGGTAGTCCGCAACGTCATCATCCTGGCCCTGCTCGGCGGCATCGTGGGCGGCGTGTTCGCCTACCAGCAGCAGGGCGACCTGGTGTGGCCCGTCATCACCGGCGCCCTCATCGGCGGCGGCCTGGGCCTCCTGATCGGCCTCATCGTCGCCATCCGCATCCTGTTCGCGGAATAAAAGCGGGGGTCACACAGAGACACGGAGGCACGGAGATGAAGTTATCTCTGTGCCTCCGTGTCTCTGTGTGAGACAGGAAGTGTAAGCGTGAACACGCTCCCCTGGCCGACGACGCTCTCCACCACGAGGTCGCCGTCCATGGCGCGGGCCAGGTCGCGGCTGATGGCGAGGCCCAGGCCGGTGCCCTCGGCGGTGCGGGTGAGGTCGGAGCGCACCTGCACGAAGGGCTCGAAGATGGCGCTCAGCTTGTCGTGGGGGACGCCGATGCCGGAGTCGCTCACGTGGAATGCCACGGCGTCGCCCTCGACGCCGCACCACAGGGTGACGCGTCCGCCGGCGCCGGTGAACTTGACGGCGTTGGAGAGCAGGTTGGCCAGGATCTGCAGGAGCTTCTCCGAGTCGGCGCGCACCACCAGCTCCTCCTCGCACGTGTTCACCTCCAGCAGCAGCCCCTTGGCCCGCGCCTGCGGGGCGACGAGCGCCTCGGCCGAGGCGAGCACGGCCCGCACGCCCACGTCGGCCAGGTCGTAGTGGACGGCGCCCGTCTCCAGCTTGGCGTAGTTGAGCACCTCGTTGATGAGCCCCAGCAGGTGCCGCTGGCTCGCCTGGATGCGCTGCAGGTCCTCGCGCTGGCGCTCGGTGATGGGGCCGCGGACGCCCATCTCGATCAGCTCCGCGTAGCCGCCGATGGCGTTGAGGGGGGTGCGCAGCTCGTGGCTCATGGTGGCCAGGAACTCGCTCTTCACCCGGTTGGCCTCCTCCGCCGCGCCGGTGCGCTCGGCCAGCTGCTCCGCGCTCCAGCGCAGCTCGCGCGTCTGCGCCTCCAGCCGGGCGGCCTGCGTCTCCATCTCGCTGGCGCGCTCGGCGAGGCGCTGCGCCATCGCCCGCGCCTCCTCGCCGCGCCTGCGCAGCTCCAGCGAAAGGCTGCGCGCGCGCAGCAGGATGGCCACGCGCGCCCGCAGCTCCGGCTTCTCGATGGGGGTGATGATGAGCTCGTCCACGCCGCGCCACACCTGGCGGGTGAACATCTTGACCCCGGGCCGCGAGGTCACCAGCAGCACGGGGAGCAGCGCCGGCTGCTCGCGCGCCTTCCTCTCCTGCACCCGCTCCCACAGCCGGTCCAGCGCCCGCCCGTCCACGATGCACAGGTCGAACTCGTCGTCCAGCTCCGCGCCGGCCGGCAGGATCTCGTGGTCGCGCGAAAGCTCGTCCGCCAGCAGCGCCCCGTTCTCGCGGTGGTCCAGCAGCAGCAGGATGCGGGGGCGGCCCTCGGCGGCCGTGCCCGTGCCCGTGTCCGCGGCGGGGAGGGCGGTGCTCACGGCGGCCCGGGCCGCGAGTCGCCCCGATCCGGCGTGCCGGTGAGCACGCCGCGCAGCCCCGAGAGGGGCTCACCCACGCGCACCCCGTCGCAGGTGATTTCGTACTCCCGGAGCTGCTTGGAGAAGTCGCTGAGGCGCTTCTTCAGCACGCCGATGGCCTTGCGCAGCTCCCCATCCACCTCCAGGTAGCGGAGGAAGACGAGGTTGTCGCACAGGTAGCTGATCTCCGTCTCGGTGGCGCGGAAGTCGCCCGTGATGGAGCTCACCTCGTTGATGAAGAGCACGGTGACGCCCATGTTCTTGAGGTAGCGGCCGAGGCTGTGGAGGTGCACCACCAGGTTGTCGCCGGCCAGGGTGAGCTGGTACCCGGCGATCCCGTCGATCATCACGATGCGCGTGCCGCGCTCCTCCACCTCCCGGCGCACCCGGAGCGCGAACTCCCCCGGCGAGAAGCGCAGCGGCTCCACCTCCACCACCGAGAGCGACCCACCCTCCACCATCGCGCGCACCGGCACGCCGATCCCCTCGCAGCGGTGGAGGAGCGTGTTGAGCTGCTCCTCGAAGGCGTAGACCACCGAGCGCTCGCCGCGCCGGGCCGCCTCCATCATGAACTGGATGCCCAGCGTGGTCTTTCCCACGCCGCTGGGGCCGCTCAGGATGCTGATGGTGCCGCGCTCGATCCCGCCCCCCAGCATCTCGTCGATCTCGGCGATGCCGGACGGGATCATCTCCGCCACGAACTCCCGCTCGTGCGCGCCCGGCACCAGGCGCGGATACACCTCCATCCCGTGGTCGGTGAGGCGCATGGCGTGGGGCCCGCCCTCGAAGTCCGAGCCGCGCAGCTTGGTCACGCACAGCGTCCGCCGCAGCGTGCTGTGGGCGCCCGAGATCACCAGGTCGATGATCCCGTCGGACATGAAGCGCAGGTCGTCGTCGGGCACGCTGTCGGTGGGCTCGGAGCTCATCAGCACCGTGGCGCCGCGCTCCACCAGGTACCGCACGAAGGAGAGCGCCTGCTTGCGGAACTGGAACGCGTCCGACGCCATGTAGCGCAGCGTGGTGACGGCGTCCACGAACACGCGCTGCGGCTCCAGCTCCTCCACCGTCTGCACGATGCGCCGCGTGGTGGGGTCGCGCTCCACGTCGGCCAGCGAGAAGATGTCGTAGCTCTGGTTCTGCGCGAAGAACTCGCGCGTGGGGCTCAGGTCCAGGAACGAGATCCCGGTGAGGTCCAGCCCCTGCGACGCGGCGTCCGTGCGGAGCTGCGCCTCGGCGGACTCCAGCGTGATGAAGAGCACCTTTTCGCCCGCCGCCGCCCCGGCGAGGAGGAAGTGGAGGCCCAGCGTGGTCTTTCCGGTGCCGGGCCCGCCGCGCACCAGGTACGCCCGCTCGGGGATCAGGCCGCCGTGAAGTACCTCGTCGAGTCCAGGCAGCCCCGTCGGGCGGCGTGCGGTGTCCAATTCGGCCTCTCGTTCGTGATTGGGGGCGGTGCCCGCGATTCGAGTGCGCCCCAATGCAATCCACTCGCCAGCATCTTCTCTGTGTCTCCGTGCCCTCCGTGTGAGATCACGGTTCTCCGTCTGCGCGACGCCCGCGCGGGTTGTCCAAATGGCGCGTGCTGCCTATATTATCGGGCTGTGCACCACTCGCTCGCCCGCGCTCGGAGCGCGGGCGGCGTTTTCGTCTTTTCCAGGTGGCGTCGATGTTCGACCAGCTCAGCGACAAGCTCGAAGGCGTATTCTCCGGCCTCCGCCAGCGTGGGGTCCTCACGGAGCCCATGATCCGCGAGGGGCTGCGGGAGGTTCGCCGCGTGCTGCTTGAAGCGGACGTCAACTACCAGGTCACGCGCGACTTCATGAAGCGCGTGGAAGAGAAGGCGCTGGGCGAGCGCGTGCTGAAGTCGGTGACGCCCGGCCAGCAGATCGTGAAGGTGGTGCACGAGGAGCTCACGGCCATGCTGGGCGAGAAGCGCTCGCCGCTGGCGCTGGCGCCCCTCCCCCCCACCGTGATCATGATGGTGGGGCTGCAGGGGTCGGGCAAGACGACCACCGCCGGCAAGATCGCGCGCCGCATGAAACGCGAGATGCGCCAGACGCGCATGGTGGCGTGCGACGTGTACCGCCCCGCCGCCGTGGAGCAGCTGCAGACGCTCGGCGAGCAGGTGGGCGTGCCCGTGTACGCCGAGCCGGGCTCCACCGACGTCATCGGCATCGCGCGCCGCGCGCTGGAGCTGGCCAGGAGCGAGCGCGACCGGGTGGTCATCTTCGACACCGCCGGGCGCCTGCAGATCGACGAGGAGCTGATGGACGAGCTCCGCCGCCTCAAGGAAGCCGTCGGCCCGCACGAGATCCTCTTCGTGGCGGACGGGATGATCGGCCAGGAGTCGGTGAACGTGGCCAAGGGCTTCGACGAGGCGCTGGACGTGACGGGCGTGGTGCTCACCAAGATGGACGGCGACGCCCGCGGCGGCGCGGCCCTCTCCATCTTCGGCGTCACCGGCAAGCCCATCAAGTTCCTGGGCGTGGGCGAGAAGCTGGACGGCCTGGAGGAGTTCCACCCGGAGCGCATGGCCGGCCGCATCCTCCAGCAGGGCGACGTGCTCTCGCTGGTGGAGAAGGCGGAGCGCGCGTTCGACAAGGACGAGGCCGCCAAGCTCGAGAAGAAGATGATGGGCTCGGGCCGCTTCGACCTGGAGGACTTCCTGGTCGCGCTGCGCCAGTTCCAGAACCTGGGCCCGCTGGAGAACCTGCTG
>DASVSA010000613.1:0-10194 GCA_036388335.1 Longimicrobium sp.
CCCGCGCCGGCCGCTCCCGCGATCCGAGGTCACCGGCCATCCCGGACGCTCCCCACCCCTTCGTACTGATAGGACTGCACCCAGCATCCGGGCTGCACCGGCACGTAGATGACGCCCGGGAATCGCTCGGTGTTCTCCGCCTCCGTGTAAAGACCGACCCCCTGATGCTCTCCCACGTAGCGCAACGCGGAGACGGGCATCTGGCGCTGCCTTCCGTACTTCACGTACGCACCTCGCGCGTCCGGCCGCGGCTCGCCAGGGATCGGCTCGTTGCTCACGAACCACTCCGCGCCGCCCGCGTACGCGCGTGTGTGGAGCCCCGCACCGGCAAGCGGAACGCCCGCCACGAGGGTGTCGCCCGTCGTGGGCCCATACTCCCCCTGCACTTCAGCGAGCCGCCCGTCCACGATCACGCAGACCCTGACCGGCACCCGAGCCGCTGGCTGTGGAGTGCCGGCGGTCGCACACGCCGCCACTCCTGCCAGGAGGGCTGTGAACAGTGCCCCAGCCAATCTGCGGTGACCCATCGTCACTTGATCAGGTGCTGCCATTCATCACCGGGAGTTGAACGTGCGCGGAAGTGCGATTGCGGTATGCACGGACGCTCCAGCCCGGCGTCCGCTGCAATGATGCGGCTACATGCCGAGAACCGCTACCACGTTCTCACGGGATAGCTGCTCCCGGAGCCAGAGATGGAGCTCGTCGAGCAACGCCGCGAGTGCATCCGCGTTCTCGCGGAACGAGGCAGCGAATTCTTGCCTGGTCCCCAGGTAGAAGAACCCCAGCAGCGGCGCAACTTCGTCGACGGAGTTGGCGGCGCGGAGTGCGCGTGCAAGGTCGGCGAAGTCGTCCAGGATCGCGTTCCAGGTGGGACGCTCGACATCGACGAAGGCGAAGTGGTCGAACCGCGGCTCGTGCCGCTCGATGATCGGCTCGAAGTATCCGAACACTTCCTCCGTAAGGAACACTGATCCGGCGTTCCAGCAGGAGTCGCGGTATCCGCCCGGCAGCAGCTCGATGTAGGCTGTGCCTTCCAGCGTGGCGGGATCGCGAAGGATCGTGATGGGCTCCATGAGTCGGCTGCGAGAGGAACGGTAAGCGGGGCTGAACCGAGAGGAGGCGATGGTGAGCCGCCGGAACGCCGAGCTCAGCCGCACCGGCCGGAGCGGGAAGCCTGAGGCTGCGCCGCCATCACGCCCACCGTCGGATGCGGAACGGCGAGCGAGGCGATGGGGTGGGCACGCGGTTGGTTCGCCCGTGCCACATTCTCCCGAATCAGCATGGCCTCCGCCATCTCCGAAGGCACGCGGCGGTAGGACTCGCGCAGAGCTACTCGATAAGTAGACGGCTCTCGGGTACGCACGCAAGCACCCCGTGCGCGTTCCTCGTGTCGTCGGCGGCTTGCGCAAGCCGCTGGCTTCTCCGGAAGCGGTACCCTCCCGGAAAACAGCCGCCCCGCTCCCCGTCTATTCGTATCGGACACCCTCGGCGAACCCACCTTCCCGCGGGGAGAACGCCGTGAAACGGGCATGCGCTGGCAAGATCACACGCCCTGCGCGGGTCCTCTTCCAGCGGCTGCCCGTGCCAGGCTGGCCATCAGGATTCATTGCGAAGCTTCCTCGGGCTCCGTACTATGCGACGGTTCGTGGATCGAGGCTGGGCGTCCCCGCCGGCCGTCATCACCGCAGTTCCTCCACGCCATCCCTCCCGCGGGTCCCGCAGTCACACCTTTCGATCCACCGGACGAACATGCGCCCGCTACTGCACCATGCCCTTGCCCCGCTGCTCGCGGTGGGGCTCCCCGCGTCGTACGCCGCGGCCCAGGACTGCAGGCCGGTGATGGACCCCGTTCAAACGCCCGTGCAAGGAGCCGTGATGAGGATGGCGCCCGCGACGTACCGCGTCGGCGCCAACACGTACTCGACCAACGTCTACAACGGGCGGTTCGTGGCGCCCACGCTCACCATGCGGGCCGGGCAGACGCTCAACATGTCGGTGGTGAACGCCATGCGCCCCACGACCCAGCAGGCGGCGGCGGACGTGGCGTTCACCAACTTCCACACCCATGGCCTCGTGGTTACCCCCCGGCCGGACGGCGGCGACAACGTGACGCACGTGGCCATCCCCACCGGCGCGCCGGCGCGGCGGTACAACTTTCCCGTCCCGTCGTACCACACGGAGGGGATGTTCTGGTATCATCCCCACCCGCACGGGCTCACGGGGTCGCAGGTGGCGGGCGGGCTGAGCGGCGCGCTGATGATCGGCTCCATCCTCAAGTACTTCCCCCAGTACCGCGGCGTGCGGGAAAGGACGCTGCTCATCCGCGACATGTCGTTCACCTTCAGCTCGCCGACGGTGCTCAACATCAACGGAAGCACCTGCGCGCTGCTCCCCCTGGCGCCTGGCGAGCAGCAGCTGTGGCACATCGGCAACTTCGGCTCGAACCACTTCGTGAACCTCAAGCTGCGCGGGATGAGGTGGACGCTGCTGGCGCTGGACGGCAACCCGCTGGCCCGCGCCGAGACGGTGGATTCGCTGTACATCCCGCCCGGAAGCCGCGCGGAGGTGATCGTCACCGGGCCCGCGGCGGGGAGGCGGGTGGAGCTCTACTCGGACAGCATCTTCCGCCAGAAGGGCTCGCCGGTAACGCTGGGCTACCTGGTGGGCACGCCCACGCGCTCAGCGCGCCGGGTATCCCGGCCGGCGCCCGCCGGGCGTGACGACGCCGTGCTCGACACGCTGCGCTACCTCACGGAGGCGGTGGACGTGAACCGGCACACCTTCACGTATCAGTTCATCGGCGACAGCGCGGGGGTGAACGACTCCATCTACGCCCCGAACCACCCGCCGGTCTCGATGCCGTGGGGGCAGGTGCAGGAGTGGACCATCGTCAACCAGACGCAGAACCTCCACACCTTCCACATCCACCAGACCGACTTCGCGGTGATGACGGTGAACGGGCGCCCGGCCAACGAGGGCCGCCTGCGCGACAACATCCCCATCGGCGTGCACCGGGATGCGTCCGGCAACGTGGTGGGCGACACGGTGGTGATCCGCTTCGTCTTCGAGCCGATTGCGGCGGGCCCGTTCGTCTTCCACTGCCACGTCCTGCAGCACGAGGACGAGGGGATGATGCACAACGTCTGCGTCTACGACCCCACCGACCCCAACGGCCGCCAGAAGTGCAACGCCATGTTCACCAGCGCCGCGGGCCACGGCAGCCACTGAGATTCGCGCCGACCCTGACGAACGAACCGGCTTGGGATCCAGCGGGCAGGGTGTGTCTGGCGGAACGCTTGCGGCGTATGCAGGCGTCTGGCACGCAACGACCCAGTCAGATGGATCGGGCAGCCCGACCGTGCGGCGTTCTTGCGCACTCCAGAACCAATCGCGATATAGTCGATCCAGCTTACACCCGGTTGCATGAACCGCGCGGATGTGCCGCGCAAGGAAGGAGGTGGGGTATGGCTAAGCTCGTATTCGGAATGAACCAGTCCCTGGACGGCTACGTCGACCATACGAAGTTTGGGCCAAGCCCCACGCTCTTCCGGCACTTCGTCGAGGAGGCTCAGGGGCAGGCGGGCAGCGTGTACGGCCGCAAGATCTATGATATCATGCGTTACTGGGACGATGATCATCCTGAATGGGATGCAGACGAACATGCCTTCGCGGCGGCGTGGCGGAAGCAGCCCAAATGGGTCGTCTCGCGCTCGTTGAAGTCGGTCGGCCCCAACGCCAGCCTTGTTGAGGGTGATCTTGAGAGCGCGATCCGCGAGCTGAAGGCCGAGCGCGATGGGGAGATCGAAGTTGCTGGCCCGGACCTGGCGCGAAGCCTCACCGAGCTCGGCCTGATCGACGAGTATCGAATCTACCTGCACCCGGTCGTGCTCGGTCACGGCACGCCGTACTTCGCCGGCCCCCGGCCGCCGCTCCGCCTTGTGACTCATGACCGGATCGGCGAGGATGTGATCAGGTTGACCTACGTTCCTGCCTGATCTCCCGAATCGCTGGATGGAAATCGCCGCTGAAGCCCGGTTCTGGGTTGCGCCCAAAGCGATGGGAACGCCCCGCTCTGGCCGTGAACCCCGACGACATCGCGCGTGCATGAAGGGCAGCTTCCGACCAGCCCCTCCAGAACCTGCCGGTCGGCAGACGGCGTGGTCATAGCGCTCGCGAATCGAAAGGGCGACGCAGCGCAACGATCTGCGCTCGTAACGGCGCTAGTGGCCTGACCGTGTGGAGCGCAGTGGTGCACCCCCGGAGCTCCGGCGGGAAGAGCGGACAGTGCGGAAACGCTCGGCAGCCGCGGACGGAATCGTCCGCGGCTGCCGTCGTTTCTGCTGGACGCGGCCTGACGACAAAGCTCAGGCGCACGCCTCTGGCAGAGGCCGGACGTGTAAGAGCTCAGGTGCGAGGAGCTGGTGTGCAGGAACATGCCCTGCTCCTCTTCCTCGGAGCGGAAGTGGGGGAGTTCACTCTTGCTCATGGCGCGCATTCTCCTCCCGTTCTTTGTGGCTCATGTCGCGAGCCGAGATCATCCACCGCGACCCATGTCACGCAGGGGGTCCGAAGCGCCTCGCCGATTGCATCCGGGCCTTCCGCGCCTCCTCCGCGCGATTCCGCGGCGAGGACTTCGTCTCAATGGAGTCGATGAGTCGTCGCGCGCTCGCGGTGATCTCCTCGACCGCCCGGTTGAAGGCCTCTTCGTTCGCGCGTGAAGGGTGCGTTGTCCCGCTCAGCTTCCGGACGAACTGAAGCGCGGAGGCGTGCACCTCGTCATCGGTCGCGGGTGGCTCGAAGTTAGCCAGCGTCTTGATGTTTCGGCACATGGAGCCTCGCTCTGATTCAGGTCTAGCCGCCGCACGTAATCAGCTCAGGCGCGTGCGGCGTGGCCGCAACCCACTCTGGACGGACGCCCGGCCGCATGTCGACGGCTACTCCACTGGTCAATCATCGTTCGACGGCCCCGCATCACCTGCAGCGCCGGGGCAGGCGATCCCCGGGGCTGGCCGGATGAAGGCGAGGTGTCCAGCGCAACCGCTGGTCAGGAGAGGAACGAGTTCAGGTGCCACGCAGCTCCTCCGCCTGCGCGAGGTGTTCCTTCAGCAGGGTGTTGATCTGCTCCGCGTGCTGGATCGTCACCCCATGCGACGCCTCCGGGATCTCCACGAACCGGGCACCCGGCACCCCCTCCGCAAGCGCCCTTCCATACCGCGGGGGTGCGATCGGGTCGTGCGTGGCGCTGACCACCAGCGTTGGAATCCCGGCCAGCCTGCCCAGCCGCGCCGTCGCATCATAGGCCCGCAGCGCTCCCATCTGCCGCATCGCCACCGGGGGCTGGTCTGCCAGGTCGTGCCCAAACAGCGGCGCCAGGCGCGCCGCCAGCTCCTCCGCGTCGCCCGCGGCGAGGGCCGCCGGTGGAAGGACGATCTCCAGGAAGGCGCGCCGGCGCATCTGGCGCGTGCCCACGGCGGAGCGAAGTCCCAGCCACAGCATCCGCCGGGAGAGCCTGGTCGCGTCCCGTCCGCGAGCGACCGTGCAGAGCAGCGCGAGGCTACGCACCCGTTCCGGCGCGGAGAGCGCCAGCTCGAGCGCGATCGGCCCGCCCAGGGAATGGCCGACCACGTGGGCGGAGTCCCACCCCTGGCAGGTGAGGAGAGCAAGCGCGTCCTCCGTCATCTGCTCGACCGTAAGCGGCAGGGTAAGCGGCTGGCTGGCGCCCATGCCACGATTGTCGAACGAGAGGCACCGGAATCCGGAGGAGAGCGCCTCCACCTGGGGTGACCAGCCGCGACCGTGAACACCGACGCCCTGGATGAAGAGCACCGGTGGCCCCTCGCCCGCGACTTCGTACGAAAGGTGGCAGCCGCCATGCTCGAGGACGTGTGTGCTCATCAGATCTCGCGCGATCGGGTGGGCGCAGCGAAACGAAGCAGGCTCAGGCGCGCGCAGCCAGACGGTGCTCTACCCGGGAACGATGCTTGGCCACCCGTCCCATGCAATGATTCTGCAGGGTCCCGCACTCCGCGCCCGCGCTGACGTTCACGTCATCCGCGATCCGACCCGGTGTGTCGTTCTCGCGCCGGTCCCGGTTGCGCGACGGCCGACACCCAAGTCCAGGCTCCCTGGGCCGGCACCCGAGACGGTGAATGCGATGGAGCTATGCCCGGCCGCGGGTGGATTCAGCGCTCATCTGGCCGGGACAGGACCTCCCCGGAGCTCATAGGTCGTGATCTCCAGGTGATGCCCGTCGGGGTCATCGAAATAGACCGAGTGGGCAGCCTGATGGTCCTGGAACTCGAACGGGATACCGCGACGATTCAGTTCGTCCTGGGCAGCCAAGAAGTTGGTGTAGTCTACGCGAAACGCAACGTGACGAACGCAGAGCGTGTCGCGCCCCGGCGGCGGGTTGGGAGCATGGCTGGCCACGGGGAAGAGGGCGAGCGACGTGCCCCCTTTTCCGACGACCGCCGGGTGGCTGCCCCAGGCCTCCCGGTAAAGCCGATCGAGCCCGAGCACATCCTGGTACCAGCGCGCGGCGCCTTCCACATCCCGCACCAGGAGGGCGACATGGTCAATGCTCTCCACCTGAAACATGGCGTCATTCTGTGAGCGTAGGCGTAACCGGAAGGCCCAGGCGCGGTGGGGGGAGAATGCGCAGTGCCTGCTGCATGCGCGAGTGGAGTGGGACATCCGGCGGAGTCAGGCTCCGCCCCGGAATGCCCGGGAGGTCAGGTGAGCAGATTGGCCATCGCCGGCGGAGCACCCAATTGGCCCATCATGCCCATGATGTCCCAGTTGTTCCATCCTTCCACGATCTGTCCATCTACGACGCGCGCGATCGTCATGCCCGTCATTCTCACGCGCTGCGGCTGCGGAGGCGTGGGTGCGAGCATGGTTCCGTGGTAGGTGCCCTCGGCTACCCACCGCGCGGCGACCTTCTCGCCATCGGCGATCACGTCTTCTACGGTGATCTGGAACTCCGCGAACTCTTGCAGCATCGTTTCGATGAACCGACGCCACTCCTCGGGCCCGTGGATGTCGTCAGCCCCTCCTTCCGCCAGCCCGTGAGCCACACCGTTGCTCGCCCACAGCTCCTCCACGCGGTCGAGCCTCCGCTCGTTCCAGACCTCGGCGAACCAGCGCCGGATCACGGTTTCGCTCTCGGTCGCCATAATGCGCTCCGAACGTGAAGGTGGTGGACGAGGCCGCAGCGGCATGCCTCGCCGTGATGCCTTCCCGAACGCCGTGGAGCACGTCCATGGCTACGGGACCGGGCGTGGTAGCCTTTAAGTAGATTGATCCGGAAGCGGGCGCAAGCTTCCTGGCGCCCGTGGTCACGAGAATCGCCTCTCCAGACCGGACCGGTAGAGTCGTTCTGATGCGCAGGCGGAATGGCGCGCGGGCCAGTGCGCCGGACGCGGCCTGACCAGCAATCTCACACAGAGGCACAGAGACACAGAGAGAAAACGCTCGTCCGTGTCTCTGTGCCTCTGTGTGAGCCCCGCTGCTACCTTGTTAGGCAGGGGTGCCGAAGCGCTTCAACCGCTCGCCTCAATCAAGTACCAAGGAAGCGTGTGGCGAGTTGCTCCTCCTGCACCTCGTCGCCCCGAAGGGACACCTTGTACGCTGCTGCACCGGAGCGGGACGACACTACCTCTACCAGATCGCGTCCCACGAAATGGAGCGCTGCACCCTCATCGGCCGCGTAACCCGCCGGGAATCCGCCCGGATGAGCCGGTGGTAGGCGGCGCGTCGTTGGGGGTCGCGTTCATAGTGCGGACAAGCGCTTCCTTCCACGAGCCCGACCCCATCGTGGAGTGCCTCGAACCCGCCGAACGAGTCGGCCCGCTGGGAAACGTCCGGTGAGGCTCCGGGGCTACACCTCGGCGAAGCGGTCCCGATCCGCCCAGAAGGGGCAGTGTGGGCAGGTGGTGCCGAGGGGGTAGTCGACTTCCTCCTCGTGGGGGCACCCGAAGACGCCGCGCGTCACGACGAGGGTACGAGCGCCTTGCTGGCGAAGGAACGCCGTAACCTCCCGTCCCATGCGGGGATCGACGCGCACGTCGAGCCCGTTCGCGAACCACTTCCGAAGCTCGCTGGGCTCCCGCTCCTTCCCGGGGATGATGGCCGCCACCACCTTGCTGGCGTACTTGTCATCAGGCCCGTAGAAGGCAACCGTGCCAATGGGATAGCCGCGGAAGCCCTTCTTGGCCTTTTTCTCCAGCTCCTTCTTCCATGGTCCAGATGTACTCATCGTGCGAGTTCCGTCGCGAGTGGTAGCGAAGAGAAGCGGCGAGCTACGCGGTTGATGGTACCGAAGGGTCAGAACAGGCTGGTCTGCACCGGCCGGCGCGCGGTGCGCCTGGCCGAAACGTCGATCGGCTCCAGCGGGCGCTCCTGGGTGGCCACCTGGAGGGTGCCGCGGAAGCGTCGGCCCAGGGCCTCGGAGACGACGTCGTGGGCGAGGCCGGGGTCGTTGGCCTGCTCGGAGAGGTGGGCCAGGATGACGGCGCAGAGGCCGTCGTGGTGCAGCTCGCGGACGAGCTCGGCGGCGGCGCGGTTGGAGAGGTGGCCGTGGCTGCCGCCGATGCGCGCCTTCACCGACCAGGGATAGGGGCTCTCGCGCAGGAGGATCTCGTCGTGGTTGGATTCCAGGACGAGGATGTCGCAGCCCTGCAGCGCGTGGCGGACGGGCGCGGTGGCGCGGCCCAGGTCGGTGGCGATGCCCAGCTTCTCACCCGTGGCGCGCTCCGTCACCGTCACGGCCACGGGGTCCGCCGCGTCGTGGACGGTGAGGAAGGGGGTCACCACCAGGCCGCCGATCTCCACCTCGGTGGCGCTGGAGTAGGCGCGCACCTCCTCGCTGCCGTCCAGGAGGGAGCGGCAGACGGTGCGCGTCTTGTCCGTGATGTAGAGCGGGAGACCCCAGCGGCGCGCGGCCACGCCCATACCACGGGTGTGGTCGCTGTGGTCGTGGGTCACCAGGAGCGCCGTGATCGACGCCGGGTCCACCTCCACGGCGGCGAGGCGGCGCTCCAGGTCGCGCCCGCTGAAGCCGGCGTCCACGAGGAGGCGCACGCCGTCCGATTCGATCAGGACGGCGTTGCCACGGCTTCCGCTTCCGAGGATGGTGACCTTCAAACCGAGTACCTCACACAGAGACACGGAGACACAGAGAGCAGCTCAGGCGTCGCGCCCACGCTTCCACGCGGTTTCGAGCTGCGCGCGCGTGCCGGGGGCGAGGTCGACCTTGCGGCGCGCCATGGCGCGCTCGGCGACTTCGAGGAACTTGTCGACCCGGTACGCCGATAGCTCCTCTCCGGTTCCCCAGCTGAACGGCGGGACGTACTTGGGGGGCATCTCGGCGCCGTACAGGTTGCTCCCCGCGCCCACCACCGTGCCGGTGTTGAGGAGGAGGCCGATCCCCGTCTTCACGTGGTCGCCCAGGAAGCAGCCCATCTTGATCTCGCCCGTGTCCGCCTCGCCGGCGGGGGTCCAGAGGCGCACGGGGCCGTAGTTGTTCTTGAGGTCGCTGTTGGTGGTGAACGCGCCCAGGTTGACCCACGCGCCCAGGTAGGCGTGGCCGATGTGCCCGTCGTGCGCCTTGTTGACGTACGACAGGCAGATGCTCTCCGCGAACTCGCCGCGGATGCGGCACACCTCGCCCGTGGCGAAAGCCTCCAGCGAGCCGCCCAGGATCATGCTGCGCTTCCCCACGTACGCCGGGCCCGCGATGCGGCTGAAGGCGCGCACCTGCACGTCGTCATCGAACCAGACGGGGCCGCCCGTGGTGTCGATCACCACGCCGGGCTCGATCCGTACGCCGCTCCCCTGGACGATGGGGTGCTCGCCGAACCAGTGGACGCCGTGAGGAAGGGAGGTGGCGGGCGGGTCGGGGAACAGCCCCGCCACGTCCGCCGTGACCTGGCCGAAGCCCTCGGACATCAGCTCCCACACGTGACGCAGGGTGCGCCCGGGAAGCTGCACGGCGCCGGTGCGGTCGGGGTGGCGGCCCGGCTCCGCGAGCCACTCGGCGTCGGGCGCGGGGGTGCCGGCCGGCGCGTACCATCCCACGACCTCGTCGCCCACCAGGAGCGGCCCCGCGCCGCCACGCCGCTCGCGCCACGTCTCGCCGCTCCCCCACGCGGGAACGGCGCGCGCCGCGATGAACAGGCGGTCGCCCTCGGTGGG
>DASVSA010000614.1:0-3381 GCA_036388335.1 Longimicrobium sp.
CAATCGGAGGGGAGCAAGAGGCAGGGGGCCGGCCTGAGGGAAAGGTGACGAGAAGGGCCAGGTTGGGAAGCCACCCTTCTCGTCGTGCTCCGAGCGAGTGCCCGTTCAGAGCGGGAGTAGACTTGTCCAAAGCGGAGTGGAGCTCAAGGACTGGCTTGCGCGGATGCCGTCGGTGGACGAGGCCCGCCCCAGCCACTGCCCCGGGTGCGGCGCGGCGAGCCGGCCGGTGGGAGGGCCGCTGGTGCTGTACGGCCACGGGTGCCGGGAGCGCCAGGTGCGCGGCCCGCTGGAGCCCGGAGGGCCACCGTCGGTAGTCACCATCCGGCTGCGCCGGTACCTGTGCCGCGCGTGTGGGGCGGTGGCGACGGTGGCGCCGCGCGGCACCGTGTGCAAGCGCCTGTACTCGGCGGCGGCCATCGCGCTGGCGCTGGTGCTGTGGGCGGTGGAGGGGATGCCGGAGTCCGAGGTGCGCCAGCGCGTCTGCCCATGGGCCGGCGACCCGTACGGGGCCACCACGGGCTGGACGGCGCTGAGGCGGTGGGCTCGGGCAGCGAGGGAGGGGCGGCTCTTCCCGGGCGTCCGCCGCGCCCCCGAGGGCTGGAGCCTGCGGCGGGTGGCGGAGCGGGTAGCGACGACGCTGGCCGCGCTGGCGCCGCCGCCGTCAGGAGGGCCGCTGTCGGCGCAGGCCTTCCGCGGCGCCGCGCGGGCCGGATGAGGGAGTTGCGCAAACCAAGGACGGAGGTGAAGTCCCCACCCGAGCGGCGTCCTCTTCGACAGCGAGGCTTTCTGGCATGGCTCACCTCTGGTGCCCGGGCGTGGTGCCCGGCACCTGACGCAGAGGAGAGTCGATGGAGACGCTTTCCCCGAGAAACCATGCGGAGGAGATGGCCCTCTTCCGCAGCGAGGTGGTGGGCGCGCTGGCGCGCCAGCAGTTGAGCCACGGCGAGCTGAAGGCCGAATTGCGCCGGTTGAGCCGGCAGCGCTTGCGGCC
The DNA here is from genome assembly GCA_036388335.1 of Longimicrobium sp. Classification (GTDB taxonomy): domain Bacteria; phylum Gemmatimonadota; class Gemmatimonadetes; order Longimicrobiales; family Longimicrobiaceae; genus Longimicrobium. Next base: position 992 of record DASVSA010000614.1, read on the forward strand.
GCCCGGAGCGGACAGCACCCGGACGTACTCGGTGACGACGCTGGAGCGCTGGTACTACGCCTACAGAAACGGCGGCCTCGAGCACCTCGTCCCCCGCCCGCGCAGCGACAAGGGGCGCGCGTTGGCGCTACCCGAGCCGCTGCGTAACCTGCTGCTGGACATCCGCCGCGAGCACCCCTCCGCGTCGGTGCCCCTCATCCTCCGGACGCTGCAGGCCGACGGGCGGCTTGAAGCCGGCACCGTCTCCGAGTCCACGCTCCGCCGCCTGTACGCGGAGCACGGGCTGCACAGGCGGCCGAAGAATGCGCCCGTGGAGGCGACGACGAGGCTGCGCTGGCAGGCCGAGCGCCCCGGCGCGCTGTGGCACGGGGACGTGTGCCACGGCCCGGCCCTCACCGTGGGCAAGGTGCGGCTGCCCCTGCGCATCCACGCGCTGCTTGACGACGCCTCCCGCTACGCCGTCGCCCTGGAGGCGCACCACGCCGAGCGCGAGCTGGACATGCTCGGCCTGATGGTGGGCGCGCTGCGCCGCCACGGCCCTCCCGATGCCCTCTACCTGGACAACGGTGCCACCTACAGGGGCGCCGTCCTGCGCGTCGCTTGCGAGCGGCTCGGCATCACGCTTCTGCACGCCAAGCCGCACGACCCGCAGGCCCGCGGAAAAATGGAGCGCTTCTGGCGTACGCTTCGCGAGGGCTGCCTCGACTTCCTCGGCGACGTCTCCTCGCTCCACGACGTCAACGTCCGGCTCTGGGCCTTCCTCGACGCCCACTACCACCAGGCCCCGCATGCCTCGCTGATGGGCCGCGCCCCGGCCCACGTCTTCCACTCGGCTCCACGCCCCGCCGACGCCCTCGACGAGGCGGCCCTGCGCGACGCCCTCACCGTGCACGTCCGCCGCCGCGTCCGCCGCGACACCACCGTCCCGTTGCGCGGCCAGGACTGGGAGGTGGGCCTCGGCTTCCTCTCAGGCCGCGTCGTCACCCTCGGCTACTGCCTCGTCGAGCCTGACTCCCCGCCTTGGCTGGAGCACGACGGCAAGCGCCTGCCGCTCCACCTCGTCGACCCCACCCGCAACGCCCGGCGCAAGCGGCCCCCTCTCCGCCCCGAGCCCGCCGACTCCACCCCCTCCCGTGCCATCGACTTCGACCCGCCCAGGGCCTTGCTCGACCGCGCCACCGGCCGCACCCCTGCGCAGGAGGGCGCCCGATGACGCCCGCCTACGTTTCCGCCTTCGGCCTGTCCCAAGCGCCCTTCTCCAAGGAGATTGCGGACGCGGACCTCTGGCTGCCGCCGTCGAAGCAGCATCTGGTGGATGAGCTCGAGGAGGCGCTGCGCGAGCGGGCCTCCGTCCTCCTCACGGGAGACCCGGGCTTCGGCAAGACGTGCGTGCTGCGGGCGCTGCGGCACAGGCTGCCGCAGGCGGGCTTCCGGCTGAGTTACTGCCACAACGCCACCCTGGGCCGGCGCGACTTCTACCGGCAGCTGTGCCTGGCGCTGGGGCTGCCGGCGTCCGCCACCGCCGCGGCCCTCTTCTACGCCGTCAGCACCCACGTCGAGCAGCTCGGTAAAGAGCGCATCCACCCCGTCTTCCTCCTCGACGAGGCCCACCTGCTGCACCAGGACGTGCTGGACCACCTGCACATCCTGCTCAACTACGAGTGGGACAGCCGGGCGCTGCTGTCGCTCGTGCTGGTGGGGCTGCCGGAGCTGCGGGAGCGGCTGGAGCTGCGGCACAACCGGGCGCTGTACTCACGCGTGGCGTGCCGGCTCGCCGTCGAGCCGCTCACCCCCGAGGACACCGCCGAGTACATCCGCTACCGCTTGAAGCGCGCGGGCTGCGAGCGGGACGTCTTCACCTCGGACTGCCTGGCCATGCTGCATGAGGCGGCCAACGGCTCGCTGCGCGACGTCGACCGCCTCGCCACCTCCGCGCTGCGGGAGGCTGCTCGCCGCAAGAAGAAGCTCGTCGAGCGCGACATCCTGGCGCGGGTGGTGGACGCCGACAGCCGCACCGAAGCGGCTTGAGTTGATGAACGCCGGAGCGGCACATCCGTCCGCTCCGGCTTTCCCCTCGCAGGTGCGCGCATACCTGCACTCCCACAGGTGGCCATCATCGTGGTGCGCGTGACCCCCTCCCCACCCGTGATGGCCACCGTCGGCACTGCTCCGCACCTCGTCGCCAGGCGAGATGCCCACCGCCATCCGTGACCGGCGGCGTGTCACCGGCGTCGGTGTCCACCAACCAGCCGGCTCAAACTCCCCTCAATCAGCGTGAGCGGTAACAGGCGATAGACGGACTCGGCGCTTGCTTCGGGACCAAGCGAGCGTAAGGATGAAGATCACGACGGCAGGCGCACATCCGAGTGATTTGAAGTGCGTAGCGTTAC
>DASVSA010000615.1:0-3450 GCA_036388335.1 Longimicrobium sp.
CTCCCGATGCCCGGGCGCGGCTGGATGGCCGGAGTGCGCCCCCCTCCCCCGCACGCGGGGGAGCGGGGGTCGGGGGGGCGGGGGCCTCTCAGCGCGCCCATTCCCCGTTCCCCGTTCCCCGTTCCCCAATTGCGCGCCATCCGCCCCGCCGGTATCCTGCCGCATGGCCAAGCCGCACGATCCGTACGTATCCCTCCGCAACCGCAACTTCCTGTGGTACGTGGCCAGCATGGTGGCCATGACGCTGGGCACGCAGATCCAGGCGACGGTGGTGGCGTGGCAGGTGTACGACCTCACGCGCGACCCGCTCTCGCTGGGGCTCGTCGGGCTGGCGGAGGCGATCCCCTTCATCGGCGCGGCGCTGTACGCGGGGCACGTGGCCGACCGGCACGACCGCAAGCGCCTCGCCCTGCTGGCCATCGCCGTGCAGACGGCGTGCGGCGGTGCCCTGCTGGCCCTGGCCATGAGCCCCGGGCTCCTCTCCCCCGTGCGCACCTGGCCCCTCTTCGCGGTGGTGTTCGCCAGCGGCATCGCGCGCAGCTTCCTGCAGCCCGCCCGCACCGCGCTCGGCGCCGAGATCGTACCGCGCGAGACGTACGCCAACGCGGTGGCGTGGCGCACCTCGCTCTGGCAGTTCGGGGCGGTGGCCGGGCCGGCGCTGGGCGGCATCCTCTACGGCTTCGCGGACGCGCGCGCGGCGTACGCCACCGAGGCGGCGCTCTGCGCGCTGGCGCTGGTTCTCTTCGCGCGCATCGCCTACACGCGCCGCCCCGCCGCCGCGCGCGAGGGCACCATCGGCGAGAACCTGACCATCGGCATCCGCTTCCTGATGCGCCAGCCGCAGCTGCTGGGGGCGCAGGTGCTCGACCTGTTCTCGGTGCTCTTTGGCGGGGCGCCGGCGCTCCTCCCCATCTTCGCGGGGGAGATCCTGCGCGTGGGGCCGCAGGGGCTGGGGGTGCTGAGGGCCGCGCCCGCCGCGGGGGCCGTGGCGATGTCGCTGGTGCTCGCCCACCGCAAGCTGCGGCGCGCGGGGCCTACGCTGCTCCTGTGCGTGGCTGCCTTCGGGGCGTGCTGGATCCTCTTCGCCCTCTCCCGCTCCTTCTGGCTTTCGCTGGCGCTGCTGGTGATAAGCGGGATGGTGGACAACGTGAGCGTGGTGATCCGCTCCACCCTCCTCACGCTGCGCACCCCGGAGCACCTGCTGGGGCGCGTCTCCGCCGTCAACCAGATCTTCATCGGCTCGTCCAACGAGATCGGCTCCTTCGAGTCCGGCGTGGCCGCGCGCCTCATGGGCGCCGTCAACTCCGTGATCTTTGGCGGCCTGATGACGCTGGGCGTGGTGGGCGTCACCGCCTGGAAGGCACCTTCGCTGCGGGAGCTTGACGAGCTGGAATAACCGCGGGCCCCTCAGAGACACGGAGAACCATGGCCGAGCTCCGCTTCAATCTCGCGGACCCCCGCTTCAAGGCGGACCCCTATCCGGTCTACGCGCGGCTGCGGGCGGATGCGCCCGTGTTCCGCACGAAGCTGGGATGGAGGCGGCCGGCGTGGCTGGTGGCGCGCTACGACGACGTGGCGGCCCTGCTGCGCGACCCGCGCTTCGCCAAGGACCCCGCCAACGCGCGGGGCGCGGGCGAGCGCGGCGACGCGCCGTGGATGCCGGGCTTCATGCGCCCTCTCACCCGCAACATGCTGGACCTGGACGCGCCGGACCACACGCGGCTCCGCGCCCTGGTGCAGAAGGCGTTCACCCCGCGCCTGGTGGAGCGCCTGCGTCCGCGCATCGAGTCGCTGGCGGACGAGCGGGTGGAGCGGGCACGCCGCGCCGGCCGCATGGAGCTGGTGCGCGACTACGCCCTCCCCATTCCGCTCACCATCATCAGCGAGCTGCTGGGGGTGGCCGAGGCGGACCAGCCGCGCTTCCACCGCTGGTCCACCACCATCCTCTCCGCATCGCCGGGCATAGGCGCGGTGCGGGTGCTCCCCTCCGTGGCGGCGATGTTCCGGTACCTGCGCGGCGAGTTCGCCCTGCGCCGCGCCGAGCCGCGCGACGACCTGATCACGGCGCTGGTGCAGGCCGAGGAAGCAGGCGAGCGGCTGGATGACGACGAGCTCCTGGGGATGGTCTTCCTCCTCCTGGCCGCGGGCCACGAGACCACCGTCAACCTGATCTCCGGCGGCGTCCTCGCCCTCCTGGAGAACCCGGACGCACGCGGTCGCCTGACCGCCGACGCCATCCGCCCCGCGGTGGAGGAGCTGGCGCGCTGGGTGAGCCCCGTGGAAGTGGCCACGGAGCGCTACGCCCGCGAGGACCTGGAGATCGCGGGCGTCCGCATCCGCCGCGGCGAGATGGTGCTGGGCCTGATCGGCTCGGCGAACCGCGACGAAGCGCACTTCGCCGCGCCACACACCCTCGACCTTGCGCGCGAGCCCAACCGGCACCTCGCGTTCGGCCTGGGAGCCCACTACTGCCTGGGCGCCCCCCTGGCCCGCCTCGAAGCGCAGATCGCCATCCCCACGCTCCTGGATCGCGCCCCCGATCTGCGCCTCACCGGCTCCGTGCCGTGGCGCCGCCACGCCTTCCTGCGCGGCCCCCGCGAGGTCCCGCTCGCGTTCTGAACAGCGCGCTCACACAGAGACACAGAGGCACAGAGACGACTTCATCTCTGTGCCTCTGTGTCTCTGTGTGACCCCCGCTTTCCATCAGCTACGGAAAAAACCGTTGACAACGCGGCATCACCAAATTATGCTACGGGAGAACCCGTAGAGGAGCCCCATGACCGAGATCACCTTCACCCCCCGCGAGCTGGACGTGATGAGCATCCTCTGGCGGAGCGGCTCCGGCACCGTCAACGAGGTGCGCGAGGCGCTCGGCGAGGAGCTGGCGTACACGTCCGTGCTCTCCGTGCTGCAGACGCTGGAAGAAAAGGGGTACGTGCGGCACGAGCCCGAGGGGCGCGCGTACCGCTACCATCCCACCGTGGAGCCGGGACGCGCCGGGCGCAGCGCGCTCAGCCGCATCCGCGAGGCCGTCTTCCAGGGCTCCGCGGAGCTGATGTTCGCCCAGCTCGTCTCCGACCGCGGCCTCAAGCGCGACGAGCTGGAGCGCATGCGCCGCCTGCTCGCCGAGCGCATGGAGGAGGAGTCATGATCGCCTCGTGGATGCTCTACGCGCTGCTGGTCAGCACGCTGCTGGGCGCGGCGGCGTGGGCGCTGGAAGAAGTCTGCCGGCTGGTGGGCCGCCCGGTGCGCTGGGTGTGGGCGGGCGCCCTCGCCGCCACCCTGGTCCTGGTAGCACTCGCCCCTCTGCGCCCCGCCCCGCCCGCCGCCCCGGAGATTTCCGGGACGATGGTGCGCGCGGCCGAGCCGGGAGCCGCGCCGGCCGCTCGCGGCCCCCAGGCCGCGCTCACCCACGCTCTCGCGGACGCCCGCGCCGCGCTCGACGCCCCC
>DASVSA010000616.1:0-22123 GCA_036388335.1 Longimicrobium sp.
CCGGCGCCCTCGCGCGACGGCCCGGAGACGGTCGAGGAGCGCCTCCGCCGCAAGAGCACCCCGCTGGTCCGCAAGATCGCGGCGGAGCACGGGGTGGAGGTGAGCGCCGTTCCGGGCACCGGCCGCTCGGGGCGCGTGACAAAGGACGACATCCTCCGCTTCGTGGAGGAGAAGGCCGCGGCCCCCGCCGCCGTGCCCAGCGCCCAGCCGGCCACGGCCTCCGCCGCCCCCGCGGCGCCGCGCCCCGCCGCCCCGCGCCCGGCCGGCGACGGCGAGGGCTTCGGGTGGGACGAGTTCTACACGCGCGTGCAGCACCCCACGGTCACGGCCGGGCCGAACGACCGCGTGGAGCCCATGAGCCGGATGACGCAGATCATCGCGCAGAACATGGTGATCTCGCGGCGCATCTCGCCGCACGTGCACTCGTACTTCGAGGTGGACTACACGCGCATCGACCAGGTGCGCGCCAAGTCCAAGCGCGCCTGGGCCGAGGCGGGCGTCAAGATCACCTACACGCACTTCATCGCCAAGGCGGTGGTGCAGGCGCTGCGCGAGCATCCCAAGCTCAACGCCACCATCTCCGGCACCGACGTGATCTACCGCGCCGACGTGCACCTGGGGATCGCGGTTGCCATCGAGAACGGGCTGATCGTGCCCGTGGTGCGCAACGCGGACGACCTGTCGCTGGTAGGCCTCGCCCGCCGCGTCAACGACCTGGCGACGCGCGCGCGCAACCGCCAGCTCAAGCCGGACGAGATCCAGGGTGGCACCTTCACCATCACCAACCCGGGGATCTTTGGAACCACCATCGGCTTCCCCATCATCAGCCAGCCGCAGGTGGCCATCATGGGCGTGGGCGGCGTGGAGATGCGCCCGGCCGTGGTGACCGACGAGTTCGGCAGCCACGCCATCGTCCCGCGCAAGCGTGGCTACATCTCGCTGGGCTACGACCACCGCCTGGTGAACGGCGCCGACGGGGACCAGTTCCTGGCGCGCGTCAAGGAGCTGATGGAGAGCGCCACCGAGAACGGCTGAAAAGTCTCACACAGAGGCACGGAGACACAGAGAGAAATTCTCCTCCGAGCCTCCGTGCCTCTGTGTGAGGCCTGTTTTTCCTTGTAGAAGCGTCTTCCGCGGTGGAAGCGGGGCCCCGGGGTTGCGCCGGGGCCCCGCTTCTTCGTTTCTTCCTGGGAAACGTTTTCCGCGCGGAGCTTACATGGACTCGACCATCCCCTCGCGCACCGTGCAGGTGCGCCGCCTGGGCACCCTCTCGTACGCCGACGCGCTGTCGCTCCAGAGCGAGCTGGTGGCGCGGAGGCGCGCGCGCGAAGTGGTGGACACGCTCCTCCTGCTGGAGCACCCGCACGTCATCACCCTGGGGAGCGGCTCGCACGACGAGAACGTCCTGGTGTCGCCCGAGGAGCGCGCGGCGCGCGGGATCGAGCTGTTCGAGACGGGGCGGGGCGGGGACGTGACCTACCACGGCCCCGGCCAGCTCGTCGGCTACCCGATCCTGGACCTGAAGCCGGACCGCTGCGACCTCCACCGCTACCTGCGTGACCTGGAGGAGATGCTGATCGGCGTGCTCGCCGAGTTCGGGCTGCGAGGCGGCCGCAAGGAAGGGCTCACGGGCGTGTGGGTGGACGACCGCAAGCTCGCCGCCATCGGCGTGCGCGTCTCCTCCGGCTGGATCACCAGCCACGGCTTCGCCCTCAACGTCAACACCGACCTCTCCTTCTTCGGCACCATCGTCCCCTGCGGCATCCGCGCCCACGGCGTCGGCTCCATCTCCAGCGAGCTCGGCCGCCCCATCGCCATGTCCGAGGTGGAGGCCGCGGCGGTGCGCAGCTTCGAGCGCGTCTTCGGAGCGGTCGCGCGCGAGGAGTGACGCGGGCTCGACCGGTGCGTGTGCCCGCTGGCCCGAACAGCGCGTAGTTTGTGCCTCTACGCTTGACGGCTGCCGCGGGCGTGCTTAGGCTCCATCGGAGAGACGATTACGCACCCGAGGAGACCGGATGGCCGACCTGACGATCAAGGATGTCCCCGACGTGCTCTACCGCCAAATCCAGCGCATTCCCGCGGGCGAGCGCCGCAGGCTGGAGGGCGCGGTGATCTCGTGCCTGAGGAACCGCGTGGGGGAGTACGAGGCCCGGCGCCGGGGGAGCAAGCTGGACCGGGTCCGCGCCTTCAGGGCGAGGATCAACGCGAAGCCGCTCCCGCCCGGCCTCGTGGACGAAGCGATCGACGAGGGCCGCACTTGATCGTCGCGGACACCAACCTGATCGCGTATTCCCTGATCGCGGGTCCGCTCACCGCCGACGCGGACCGGGTGTTGGAGGCCGACGAGGAATGGCTGGCCGCGCCTTTGTGGCGGAGCGAGTTCCTCAACGTACTGTGGATGTCCGTGCGCCGCGGCGTGATCACCCATCCGGAGGCGGAGGCCGCGTATGGCGAAGCCGAACTCCTGGTGCGCACCGTCGAGCGGCCCGACCACCGGCAGGTGCTCGGCCTCGCCCTAGCATCCGGCTGCACCGCCTACGACTGCGAGTTCGTCGCACTCGCCACCGCCGAGCGGCTGCCCCTCGTGACTGCCGACAGCAAGGTGCTCGCCGCGTTCCCGTCCGTCGCCGTGTCCATCCGCAGCTTTCCCTAAAAGGCCTCACACAGAGACACAGAGGCACAGAGATGAACTTATCTCTGTGCCTCTGTGTCTCTGTTTGAGATTCAACTCCTCGGCAGGGCGCGAGCCGGCTTGAAGCCCGCCTCGTCGGGGGGGATGGCGAAAAAGTCGAGGAACTTGTCGCGCTCCTGCTGGGTGGCGATCCATGCGTCGAAGCCCGACTCGACGAGGCCGCCGCTGTCGAGCTGCTTGGTGGCGGCGCGGATGGCCAGGTCGTTGGCGTACTCGTTCTGCGGGTGGCCGGCGTGGCCCTTCACCCAGCGCCACATGATCTTGTGGCGCGAGGCGGTGCGCAGCAGCTCCTTCCACAGCTCGAGGTTCTCGATCTCGCCCGTCTTGCGCGTCCAGCCGCGGGCGGCCCAGCCGTGCACCCACTGGGTCATCCCATCCACCAGGTAGCGGCTGTCGGTGGTGAACACGACGCGCGAGGGAGACTTGAGCGCCGCCAGCGGGAGGATGCCGCTGCGGATGGCCATGCGGTTGTTGGTGGTGTCCGGCTCGGAGACCCAGAAGTCGCGCCGCACCCAGCCGCGCACCGGGTGGAAGAACTCCACCAGCCCGGCGGCGCCGCCCGGGCGCGCCTTGTTCTTGAACTGGTTGCCGAGGCACGATTCGTCGGCGTAGATGTGGATCAGCGGGTCGGTGGTCGGCAAGAGCGTGTGTGAGTGAGTGGGAGAGTGGCGGGCGAAATGTACCGGCGCGGCGGCGGGGCGCCAACCGTTCTTGACAGGGCGGGGGAGGCACGTAGATTCCCGCGCATCGCATCTACCTGCCCGCGTTGCACTTGACCGACCTTTCCGCGGAGACCCCCGTGGCCGTACCCGCTGTGCTGATGCTGGAGGACGGACGCGTCTTCACGGGCGAGTCGTACGGAGCCGGGGGGACGGCGTTCGGCGAGGTGGTGTTCAACACCTCGATGACCGGGTACCAGGAGGTCCTCACCGACCCCTCGTACACGGGCCAGCTGGTGGCGATGACCTACCCGCTCATCGGCAACTACGGCGTCAACCCGGCGGACGAGGAATCGGCGCGGCCCCAGGTGGCGGGGTTCATCCTGCACGAGGCGCCGCCGGTTCACAGCAGCTGGCGCGCGACCGAGCCGCTCCACGACTACCTGGCGCGCAGCGGCGTGGTGGCCATCCAGGGCGTCGACACCCGCGCGCTCACCCGCCACATCCGCTCGCGCGGCGCCATGCGCGCCGCCATCGCCCCCCAGGCGGGCGACGAGCTGCTGGAGCGGATCCGCGCCCAGCCGTCGATGGCGGGGCTGGACCTGGCGGACGGCGTCTCCACCCCCGAGCGCTACACGGTGCAGCCGGCGGGCGAACGGCGCTACCGGGTGCTGGCATACGACTTCGGCGTCAAGAGCCACTCCCTGCAGCTGCTGGCCGAGCGCGGGTGCGAGGTCACCGTCATCCCCTCGCACACCCCCGTGGAGGAGATCGTGGGGTCCGGCGCCGACGGGCTGTTCGTCTCCAACGGCCCCGGCGACCCCGAGGCCGTGCCCCACGCGCTGGACTCGATCCGCGAGCTGGGGGAGCGCGACGTCCCGGTGTTCGGGATCTGCCTGGGCCACCAGCTGATCTCCCGCGCCTTTGGGGCGACTACTTACAAGCTTCTGTACGGCCACCGGGGCGGCAACCACCCGGTGCGCCGCGTGAGCGACGGGGCGGTGGAGATCACCTCGCAGAACCACGGTTTCGCCGTGGAGGGCGACGAGAGCGGGATCCCCGGCGCGCCGGGGCTGCGGGTGACGCACGTCAACCTCAACGACGGCACGGTGGAGGGAGTGGAGCACCGGGAGCAGCCCGTTTTCTCGGTGCAGTACCACCCGGAGGCGGCGCCCGGGCCCCACGACTCGGTCTATCTCTTTGACCGCTTTGTCGATGAGATGGCCCGGCGCGCGCGGCGCGGGGCGGGGGACGCTTGACGGCGCGCGGGCGGCGGATTATCCTTCGTTCATGTAAGTAGCCGTCCCACACCCCCTTAGGCCGTCTTCGCCCCGCACCGCGCCCGCCCCGCCTCTCCGGACGCAACGCTCCAACGTTTGCCGAACCCGGTTTTTCGCACCCCGAGAGGGGTGATGAGCGCGGTGTAATCCTTTCCGGCCGTCGCGTGCACGAAGCCGATTTTCGGGTGGCGCCTCCGCCCCGGCGGGGCTGCGGACGACCGCTATCCTCCAGTTGCGCCGCGTCGCGCATCGACCCCGGGGCACCGCCCCCGCATCAAAACCCCCCAGGAGAACGTGTCATGACCAAGGCGGATCTGGTACAGAAGGTCGCCGATTCGATCGGCCCCGGCGTCACCAAGCGCGACTGCGCGGTGGTGGTGGATTCGTTCCTGAACTCCATCAAGGACGCCATGGCGGATCACCAGAACATCGAGATCCGGGGCTTCGGCACCTTCAAGGTCCGCGAGCGGAAGAGCCGCCTGGCGCGCAACCCGCGGACGGGCGACCCGGTGGAGGTGCCGCCGCGCGCCGTGCCGGTGTTCAAGCCTTCCAAGGAGCTGCGCGCGCTGGTGGAGGAGAAGCCGCTCGAGGTGTGATGGGAAACGAAGTGCCCAGTGCCTGGTGCCCAGTGCCGAGTTGTTGAACTGCGGTTGCCAGGCACCAGGCACTAGGCACCAGGCACTAGGCACCAGGCACTTCTGGTGTCGCCGCCCGCCCCGTGACCCGGGGCGGGCGTTTTTTTTGCGTCCGGCGAAGTTGTCCTCCAACGGAGCTTCGCGATGCCCCAGTCGTTCGATCCGCGCGACGCGCGCAACCCTGGCCCGGCCCGTGTGCTCGGCCCTTACGAGACCGCTTACGACGTGCGCCGCGGCTACGGCGAGCCCGCGGAGACGCGCGAGCGCCCCGTGCGGCACGACGAGACGGAGACGTGGCGGGGCCGCGGCCGCGACGAGCGGTAGCGCGCCCCCTGGCACACGTCCTGCCCGGTCCGCCCCGCGAACCCGGACCGGAGAACGTATGCTGATTCAGGAAGTGCTGACCGAGCTGTCCCCCGCCGAGGTGATCGACCGGGCGCGCGAGTTCTTCAACATGCGCTTCTCACCCTACGGCGGCTTCACCGAAGACGTGGGCCCCTCCCACATCACCTTCCGCACCGAGGCCGGCGACGTGGCGGTGGGCGTGGGCTCGCAGGAGGGCCGCACCCTCGTGCGCGCCTCCACTTCGCGGCTTCACCACGAGGTCTCGCAGTTCCTCATCACCATCGCGCCCCCCGAAGAGGTGCGGCAGAATGTGCCCGGGCCCGGCGCGTCGGGCGCGGGGTGAACGGCGGCCTCACACAGAGACACGGAGGCACGGAGAACCGCGTCCGGTTGGCGGGGTACGCGCTGCGTGGTTATCGTTCAGCCTCGCATCCACGCCGCGCGGAGCCCGCATGATCGTTCGCACCCTCTTCTTCGCCACCTATCGCGACCTGGCCGGCACCGACGAGCTCGCCATCGAGCTGCCGGCCGGCTCGCGCGTGGTGGACCTGGTGCGGCAGCTTCGTGCCGGCGATTCGCCGCTCTCGCGCCTTCCCGAGACTCCCGTCGTCGCCATCAACATGGACTACGCTCCCGCCGGCGCCGAGCTGCGCGACGGGGACGAGGTGGCGTTCATTCCGCCCGTGGCGGGGGGCTGAGGTGGCCGCCAGCTACGCCGCGGTGGTCGCCGGGCCCATCGACCCCGCGCGGGTGCTGGGCGATGCGCTGTCTCCGTCGGACGGGGCGGCGCTCCTGTTCTGGGGGGTGGTGCGCGAGCAGAACGAGGGGCGCGCGGTATCCCAGCTGGAGTACCACGCCTACGAGGCGATGGCGGAGAAGGAGATGCTGCGCATCGCGGACGAGGCGCGCGAGCGGTGGGAGACGGGCGACATCCGCGTGGTGCACCGCGTGGGGCTGCTGCGGGTGGGGGAGGCGAGCATCGCCATCGCCGTGGCGGCGCCGCACCGGGGCGAGGCGTACGAGGCGAGCCGCTACGTGATCGAGCAGGTCAAGCAGCGTGTGCCCGTGTGGAAGCGCGAGGGGTACGTGGAAGGCGACCGCGAGTGGGTGCCGGGGTTCACGCCCGCCGTGGAGCAGGCATGACGCGCCTGGTGCAGCTCGGCGTTCCGGTGGTGGCCGAGCACGACGTCCCCGTGGAGGGGCCGATGATGGACGGCTTTGGCCGGCGCATCGAGTACCTGCGCATCTCCGTCACCGACAAGTGCAACCTGCGCTGCGTGTACTGCATGCCGGAGGAGGGCCTCCCCTGGCTGCGCCGCGAGCAGCTCCTGTCGTACGAGGAGATCGGCGAGGTGGTGCGGGTGATGGCCGGTCTGGGGCTGCGCCGCGTGAGGATCACGGGGGGCGAGCCCCTCGTGCGCCGCGACCTTCCCACGCTGGTGCGCATCCTCCGCGCGGTGCCGGGGATCGACGACATCGCCCTCTCCACCAACGCGGTGCTCCTGGGCGAGCACGCGGACGAGCTGCGCGCCGCCGGGCTGCATCGCGTGAACGTCTCGCTGGACTCGCTGATCCCGGAGCGCATCGACGCCATCTCGCGGCGCGCGGGGTCGGCGGCGGCGATCACGGAGGGGATCGAGGCGGCGGAGCGTGCGGGTTTCTTCCCCCTCAAGGTCAACTGCGTGGTCATGCGCGGGCGCAACGACGACGAGGTGGAGGCCTTCGCCGCCATCACCCGCGAGCGCCCCTGGCACGTGCGCTTCATCGAGGTGATGCCCACGGGCGACAACCTGGGCGTCTCGCACGACGAGTACGTCTCGTCCGACGAGATCCTGGGGCGCATCGCGCGCATCGGCGAGCTGCGGCCGGTGGTGGGGCCGCACGGCAACGGGCCCGCGAAGTACTACGCCTTCGACGGCGCGGCCGGCACGGTGGGCGTCATCAGCCCCATGAGCCACAACTACTGCGGCACCTGCAACCGCATGCGCCTCACCGCCGACGGCCAGCTTCGCCCCTGCCTCTTCGGCGACCTCCACACCGACCTGCGCGGCCCGCTCCGCGCCGGCGAGCCGCTGGAGCCCCTCGTCCGCCAGACGCTCCGCATCAAGCCCGAGCGCCACTGGCTGGTGCAGGGAAGCGACGAGGGGAGCGGCGGGCTGAGGGCGCTGAGCCAGGTCGGCGGATGAAAAGCGATCTCACACAGGGGCACGGAGACACAGAGAGACGATGAAGCACGTTATCACCGCCGCGGTGCTGGCCGCGCTCGCGCTTCCCCTGCAGGCGCAGACGCGCTCGGTGGAGTACGAGGTCGCGTTTCCCAACGCGGAGCAGCACGAGGCGCGCGTCACCGCCACCTTCCGCGGCGTTCCGCGGGGGCAGCCGCTGCAGATCCGCATGAGCCGCTCGTCGCCCGGACGGTACGCGCTCCACAACTTCGCCAAGAACGTGTTCGACGTGGAGGCGGCCGATGGACGCGGGCGCCGGCTGGCGCTGGCGCGTCCCGATGCGCACGGGTGGAACGCCGCGGGGCACGACGGCACCGTGCGCGTCAGCTACAAGGTGTGGGGCGACCGGGTGGATGGCACGTACGCGGGGATCGACCGCACCCACGCGCACCTCAACGTGCCCGCCACCTTCGTGTTCGCGCGCGGGATGGACGACGCGCCGGTGCGGCTGGTGGTGCGCCCGCGTCCGGGCTGGCGCGTGGCCACGCAGCTCCGCCCCACCGCGGATTCCACCGCGTTCACCGCGCCCAACTGGGCGTACTTCGCGGACTCGCCGGTGGAGGTGGGGCCGGTCACCTTCCGCGAGTGGCGGGTGAACGGGGGCGGCAGGAGCGGCACGGTGCGCCTGGCGGTCCACCATCTCGGCGACGAGGCGCAGGTGGACAGCTTCGCGGGGATGGTCCGCCGGGTGGTGGACGAGGAGATCGCCGTCTGGGGCGAGCCGGCGCCGTTCGACTTCGGCACCTACACCTTCCTCGCCGACTACCTGCCCTGGGCGGCGGGCGACGGGATGGAGCACCGCAACTCGACGGTGGTCACGAGCTCGCGTCCGCTGACCACGCGCGCGGACCGCCTTCGCGTGCTGGGGACGGTGGCTCACGAGTTCTTTCATTCGTGGAACGTGGAGCGCCTCCGCCCGCGCTCGCTGGAGCCGTTCGACCTGGAGCGGGAGAACGTGTCCCCGGAGCTCTGGTTCGCGGAGGGCGTCACGAGCTACTACGACGCGCTGGTGACGCGGCGCGCCGGGTTCTTCACGGACGAGGAGTACGCCGAAGCGCTCACCGGGCCCGTGAACACGGTGATCACGGCTCCGGGGCGGCGCCACGGCTCGGCGACGGAGATGAGCGGGCAGGCGCCGTTCGCGGACGCCGCCGTCTCCATCGACCCGCACAACCGCCCCAACCTCTTCATCTCGTACTACACCTGGGGCGAGGCACTGGGTGCCGCGCTGGACCTGTCGCTGCGGACGCGCTTCAACCTCACGCTGGACGACTACATGCGCGCCCTCTGGTCGCGCTTCGGCCGCGAGCAGACGGCCCGTCTTACCCCCGCGCGCCCCTACACGCTCGCGGACCTGCGCACCACGCTGGGCGAGGTGACGAAGGACGCCGCTTTCGCCAACGACTTCTTCGCGCGCTACGTGGAGGGCCGCGAGGCCGCCGACTACGAGCGCCTCCTCGGCGCGGCCGGCTTCCTGGTGCAGCGGGTGGCGCCGGGCACCGCGCACCTGGGCGCCTCCCTGGCGGACGACAGCACCGGTGTGCTCGTGAACGGCGTGCTGGAGACGGGCTCCCTCTACCCCGCCGGCATCACCTCCGGCGACCGCATCCACGCGGTGGACGGGGAGGCCGTGACCTCCGCCGCCGCCCTCGGCACCATCATCGCCCGGCACCGTCCCGGCGCGGTGGTGCGGATGGACGTCACCACGCGCGCGGGGCGCATGACCGTGCCGGTGACGCTGCGCGAGCGCCCGGACGTGCGCGTGGTCACCTACGAGAGCGCGGGCCGCCCGCTGACCGACGCGCAGCGCACTCTCCGCCAGAGCTGGCTGGCGAGCCGCGCGGCTGGCGGCTGAACAACGATCTCACACAGAGGCACAGAGGCACAGAGATCAGGTCATCTCTGTGCCTCTGTGAGTACAGCCCGTCAACCACAACCTCCGCGACGCGCCAGGTGCACGGATGAACGAGAGGGGACGCGACGATCGCGTCCCCTCTCTCGCATGGCACAGACGCGGGGCCGAGTGAGCTATCGGCTCACGTTCGTGAGGGCGTGAAGCGCCACGATGGCCCCGTCGATGCAGCTTCCCTCGTTTCCGGCGAAGCGGGGAATGGCGGACTCGCTGATCGTCGCGCGCACGGTGCCTTCGAAGCGGGTGTCGACCCGGAGCGTGTCGCCCCTCGCGGCGCCCAGCTCATCGAGCCTCTGCTGCAGCTCGGGCGAGCCGGGAAACGCGACCACCACACGATTCGGGCTCAGCTCGTCCCCCTCCTCCAGATAGCGAACGCGGTCCAGGTAGAAACGTCGTTCCGTTTGCGAATACTGATCCGTGTGGCGGACGATTACGCGCTCATTCCGGAGTCCTACGCGGGCTGGCGGGCTGTTGCAAAGCTGCGCGTCGCCTGCGAAGTCCACGAGCCCGCAGGCACCGGTGAGGCCGGCCACCAGCACGCAGGCGATCTGGACGGGGCTTTTGCACCTGATCATCGCCGTCCTCACCGGAAGTAGATGTAAGTGCTGCGCGGTACGATGGACTCGCGCTGCCAGGCGTCGTCCAGAGTCGGAACCGCGCGATTCCACTCGTCGATATACGCGGCGTTGTTCGCGTCCTGGACGTAGTCCCGCACGCGCCGGCTCCACTTGTCGGTGTTCCACCGGTCCCAGATGCGGTCTGCGCGAAAATGGTGGTACTTGTAGTGGTGCCCGATCGCGTTGTTGTGAAGGTCCATCACCTTAGAATTCGCGGGGTTGTCGCCGTACTTGTTTCCGTACTGGTCGTAGGCGCCGGAGTCCTCGTGCCGCGTCGAAAGATACCAGGCGTCACCTGCGGTGAGCCACCGGCGTAGCTGGACGTTCCAGAAGATGTGCCGGAACGCGTCCTTCTTGTCGTCGGCTCCGTTTAGCGTGGGGAAGTACTCGTCCGCTTTCTGGAATGCCCGATCCGCGGATTTCTGGGCGCGGTAGATCTTGTAGCCGGCCCAAACGGCGGTGCCGATGAGCACTCCGACGAACACGGGGTTCACCTGCGCGGAGATCGTACCCGGCGGGGGCCGCCGCGCGGCCGCAAGGCGGATCAGGTCGTCGCGCGTGAGCGACTCTCCCGTGCCCGCCGACGCAGTACGGTAGGAGTTGCTGGCGAGCGATTCGTAGTAGTAGAGCTCGTTGATCTCGGGCTGTGTCAACTGCAGGCTGTCGATCTCCTCCTGGATCGAAGGTACGAACCCTTCGGGCAGTGCGGGATACTCCTGCTGTCCCTCCCAGCTCGGATCCGGCTCATAGACGGGGAAGTTCGTCGAGCCGTCGTCGCATATCAGCGCGCTAGGGTCGCACCCCTCCGAGTAGCCGAGTGAGCGGATCGTGTTCGCTTCATCGACGGCTGCCGCTCTGTCGCGCCGATATTCAGCGGCGGCCTTTGCCGCCATTCCGATGTAGCCGCGGTCGGGGTACAGCTGGCGCAACCGCTTCTCGACGTACCTCTGGTAGGCCCCGTCGTCCAAGCTCAGGTGGCGGATGCCTGGGTTCTGATTGATGTACTCGCGGTAGACGATGTAGAGCGCGATGGACGGGTACACCGGCGAGGTGAATTCCGGGCGCACTCCGGTTCCAGACTGTGTGCTTTGGGATCCGCGACCTTCCAGACTCCGGTCCGGCTGCACGAGCGCGTCGCTGCAAGCTCCGATGAACATCGCCGCGAGGATCGCGATTATCGGCCTGAAGAATGTTGCCGTACAGGTGTGTGGCATCGGGAAGAGGTAGAAGTGGGGATGCGGATGAAAGGAGGGAAGAAGCTCACTACATACACCCGCCACGTCAAGGAGTTGCGTGAAAAGGTCGATGTGAGGGCGCGTCTCCGGAGCGCGGAGGCTTATTCGCGCGCACCTGTAGGGCGACGGGGCGCCCCTGCACCTGATCGGGAGGCTGGGATGTCCGTTCAAGCATCCGCAGGTGAAGCGTGCGATGATCAGCGTGCTCCAGAACCAGGGCTCACTTTGGGAGAGCGCGGCGGCCAGACCGCGCCCTGGGTGGTACCATGTCGAGTCTGCGCGTCGTACGACCGGTTGCGGGCGCGGAAGTCCTCCAACACCCGCTAGACAGCCTCCCGCATGCGCGAGTTCATGAATGCGCAGTTCGGCGCCGTCACTCGCTCCAGCTCACGCTGCACGACGCGCGCAGCTTCGGAGCCGATCTCCGCGCGACCCGCTTCATGGCCCGATAGCGCGCGGAGGAACGCCTCCCAGTGTGCCACGAGCGCCGCGTGCGCGGTCGCGGGGGGCTTCCATTGCGGCAGCGTTATCGTGGTTTGCAGCCGCACGTCCGAGTTCCGGACCCGGCAGATGCCAGCTCCGTCCCAGCTCGCTCGCCACGCCACGTTCCAGTCCGTACGGCCGAGCGCCGGAAACCCCTCTGCGGGAGGTGGGCCCAACTCTCGCATCGACCGCCAGAGCGCGCCCGGTGAGTCGCCCATGACATCGTAGAACTTGTATTCCGCGGTCGGGTCCCGCGTGATGGGCGGCGGTCCGACCGATGCGGCGGGGGCGCACGCGCCCGCCGCGAGCAGGAGCAAGGTTGCGCGCATCAGGCGTGGTACCGCCTCGGCCTGCACTCCCGTCGCGCGCGTCGACGGACCGCGTGAACCAGCGCATCGTTGTCTGGCAGCGACGCTCATAGGTATCCGACCCGAATTGATCGACTCCGCGGCACCGACGGGCGGCATCAGCATCACCAATCTACGCCAGCAGCGCACCGGACTCCAACGGCGCACGCCGGTGTCCACCGTTTCGAAATGCTTACACGGGGGCTCCTCCCCGGTCGGCAGAGGCCGGCAGCACTCGCGTCACTTGAACCCGGTTCGGTGTGGCAACGAGGTTCGCGGCAAGCGCGTTTAGAGCGTCGCGCATGGTGTGGCGGGCAGGGCATTTCTCACGCTCCTCGATCGCTCTGAACCGCAGAGAGCCTTCCGGGAGCGAGTCTACGGCGCGCTCATACCACTCGACCGCCTCGGCATCGCGGCCAAGCAGATCCAGCGCCTCTGCGAGCATGAAGACGAACCGGCCCTGCGTGGGATCGCTGGCGACCAGCCGCGTGGCTTCGAGCAGGGCGCCGTCGTGGCGCTCTTGCTCCTCAAGAACTCCAATGAGCGCCGTTAGCGATCCTTTGTCGTCGGGCTTCTGTCGCAGTGCTTCCCGCAGATGCTCCTCTGCCCCGAAGAAGTCATTCTCCTCCTTGAGCGCGACGGCAAGATTTCGGTGCGCGAATACCTGGACATCCACCTTCGCCCGGTATTCTACTCCGTCGAGTAACGTCTCGCAGAGGCCCCGTAGGTCGGCATACCGATCCAGCGCGATGTACGTGTTTGCGAGGCGTTTCAAGTATTCGCTGTTGGCGGACTCAACCACCAGTTCGCGGGCCTTATGCAAACTCATGTCTCGGCCGTCGTGCCGTACTTCAGCAAGAAGGCAGTGGTATTCCAGTGCGGCGCTCCGATTGTCTGGATCGCGCTCCTTCGCACGGTCGTAGAACTCTAGAGCCGTAGTGAATTGGCCGAAGTTCCGGGCGCGATCCCCTGCACGTTCGAGATCGCGCGAGGTGGCGTCCGGATCCTCACGCACGCGCTGCAGCATCGTGACGGCCTCGACCCATGACTGAGCACGGTCGGCTACGGCGACGAGCAGCGAGGCAGGCTGCTTCGCATCCATCGCGGAGACCGGGAGTGTCTCCTGGAGGAAAGCTATGCGCTCTTCGACCGCAGCCTGGACCCGGGCGAGTTCCTCTTGTCGCTCAGAGTACGCTCGCTCGAGATCGCGGAAAAGCGTTTGCGCCCGTTCCGCTTCGTCGCTGATGGCTTCTCTCAGCTGCGTCGCTTTACTGGGATTCTACCTGGATCTCTCCGATCAGCGCACCAAGCTTCGCATTAACTACTTCTTCAGTGGTTTGCTTTATCTCTCCCCTCAGCTTGGCGTACTCCTTGAGGAGCAGCGCCAGTGCGACGACCCCAAAAATCATCACGGTCAGCTGGGGCACCGATTGAAGAAGTTGTTCGATTAACTTGCTTCCCATGCTCGCCTCCGTTGAAGGGATGAAGCAAAAGTAAGTAGTACGCACGGCTGCGGTCAATATTTTACGAGACGGGGCGGGTGTCCCGGTTGCTTAAACGCGCCGGTTCTCCCAAAAACGAACCTGGGTCACGTTCATGGCAGACGATCCACGCCTTGATGTAGCGCTTTACGAGCCCGAGATCCCCGGGAACGCGGGGGCCATCGCGCGCACCTGCGGGGCGACGGGGGCGCCGCTTCACCTGATCGGGAGGCTGGGGTTCTCGTTCACGCATCCCAAGGCGAAGCGCGCGCTGATGGACTACTGGCAGCACGTGGAGTACCACGTGCACGTGGCGTGGACGGACTTCGCGGAGCGGGTGGAGGGGCGCAGGATCTGGATGTTCACCACCAAGGCCGAGCGCGGGCTGTGGGAGGCCGAGTTCGCGCCGGGCGACGTGCTCCTGTTCGGGCCGGAGTCGCGCGGGCTGCCGGACGAGGTGCTCGCCCTGGCTCCCGATCACCACGTCCGCATCCCCATGCGGCCGGAGACGCGCAGCCTCAACCTTTCCACGGCCGCCGGGGTCGCGCTTTACGAGGCGCTCCGGCAGGTGAGGCACGCGTCGGAAGGAGGGTGAACAAACGTTGTGCGGGGGTGTATCCGAAAACGTCCGGGCGGCGGCTGAAACACGGCGGCGGCGGGGCGTTTCTTCAAGTTGACACGTGGTGCGGGCGCGTCTATGTTGCCCCGGCTTGGCGGCAGGGCCGCGGAGCCACGCAAACCAGCATCCATAGCTTGGGGATACATGGACAAGATCACGGTGGTCGGAGCGGGGAACGTCGGCGCGACGGCGGCGCAGCGCGTAGCCGAGAAGGAGCTGGCGCGCCAGGTGATCCTTATCGACATCGCCGAAGGCGTCCCGCAGGGGAAGGGGCTGGACCAGTTCCAGTCCGCGCCCATCGAGGGCTTCGATTCGCGGGTCATCGGCACCAACGGGTACGAGGAGTCCGCCGGCTCGGGGATCTACATCGTCACGGCCGGCATCGCGCGGAAGCCGGGGATGAGCCGCGACGACCTGCTCACCACCAACGCCGGCATCGTGCGCCAGGTGAGCGAGAACATCGCCCGCGTGTCGCCCGACGCCATCATCATCATGGTGAGCAACCCGCTGGACGTGATGAGCTACGTGGCGATGAAGGCCAGCGGCTTCCCGCGCGAGCGGGTGATCGGGATGGCCGGCGTGCTGGACACCGCCCGCTACCGCGCCTTCCTGGCCATGGAGCTGGACGTGTCGGTGGAAGACATCCAGGCGATGGTGCTGGGCGGCCACGGCGACACCATGGTGCCGCTGATCTCCTACACCACGGTGAGTGGCATCCCCGTCACCCAGCTGATGGACCGGGCGAAGCTGGACGCCATCGTGGACCGCACCCGCAACGGCGGCGCGGAGATCGTGAAGTTCCTCAAGACGGGCTCCGCGTACTACGCCCCCTCGGCGGGCGCGGTGCAGATGGCCGAGGCCATCGTCAAGGACAAGAAGCGTATCCTCCCCTGCGCCGCGTGGCTGCAGGGCGAGTACGGGATGAACGACCTCTTCCTGGGCGTGCCGGTGAAGCTGGGGCGCAACGGGATGGAGGGGATCATCGAGGTGGAGCTTACCGACGAGGAGCGCGCCGCGCTCCAGAAGTCGGCCGACGCGGTCCTGGAGCCGATGGCGCTGGTCTGACGGCACCTTTACGCGAGCGCCGCGCCCTGAGGCAGGGCGCGGCGCTCGCCGGTGCAACACCGAGATACCCAACATGGCAACCCGCATCGAGAACGGCGCCGGCAGCGTGCGCAACGTCCGCAACACCCGGCTCACCGAGTCGCTCCGCTACAAGGGGCGCGAGGGGATGTGGACCTGGATGCTCCACCGGGTGACCGGGCTGGGCATCCTCTTCTTCCTGATCATCCACGTCGTGGACACCGCGGTGGTCATCTACTGGCCCTCGTTCTACGACGAGTCGCTGGAGATCTACCGACACCCGCTCTTCCGCCTGGGCGAGCTGGCCATCTTCTTCTCGGTGCTCTACCACGCGCTGAACGGGCTGCGCATCATCATCCAGGACTTCTGGCCCCACGCCATGCGCCACCAGCGCAAGCTGGGTCTGGCCGCGCTGGGGCTGAGCGTGCTGCTGATCCTGCCCGTCGCGTGGATCATGATGGCCCCCGTGCTCGGGCTGGCCGAGGAGCCGGGGGTGGAGCGGCACGAGGCGCGCATGGAGCGCCGCGCGGCCGAGGGGAAGCCGATCCGCGGACAGGCGACCGAGGCGACTCCGGGCGGCCTCCCCATCGACGTGGAGACCCGCTGATGAGCACCTCTCAGGAGAGCCTTTACAAGGTGGCGGTGCGCGGCGCACCCAGGCGCGGCGGCGGCTTCGAGCGCCCCAACGCGGCGCGGAGCAACTTCGAGCTTTACTCGTGGCTGTTCATGCGCGTGTCGGGGGTCATCCTGATCTTCCTGGCGCTCTACCACCTGGTGTGGTGGAACCTCGTCATCGGGGTGGAGCACATCGACGCGGACCTGGTGCGCGAGCGGTGGACCAACCCGTTCAACCGCCTCTACAACGTGGCGCTCTGCGTGTTCTCGATCCTCCACGGGATGAACGGGCTTCGCTACAGCATCGAGGACTACGTGCGCAAGCCGGGGCGCCAGGTGGCGGTGAAGGCGATCGCCTACAGCCTCCTGATTGCGGTGATGTCCTGGGGCGTGTTCGCCCTCCTCACCTTCGACCCGACGATCCAGGCGCGATGATCCATACGCACACGTACGACGCGCTGGTGGTGGGCGGCGGCGGGGCGGGGCTGATGACCGCCATCTACCTCAGCCGCGAGCCCGGCCTGCGCACGGCGGTCATCTCCAAGCTGTACCCCACCCGCTCGCACACGGGCGCCGCGCAGGGCGGCATCGGCGCCGCGCTGGCCAACCTGGAAGAGGACAACCCGGAGTGGCACGCGTTCGACACCGTGAAGGGGTCGGACTACCTGGGCGACCAGGACTCCATCCAGGTGATGTGCGAAGAGGCGGTGCCGGTGATCATCGAGCTGGAGCACATGGGGCTCCCGTTCAGCCGCACGCCGGACGGCAAGATCGCCCAGCGCCCCTTCGGCGGGCACACCCACCACTTCGGGCAGGGCCCGGTGCGCCGCAGCTGCTACGCGGCCGACCGCACGGGGCACATGATCCTGCAGACGCTCTACCAGAACTGCATCAAGAACGGCGTCGACTTCTACGACGAGTTCCAGGTGGTGGACCTGATCATGGCCGACGACGGCCGCTGCGGCGGCGTGATCGCCTACGAGGTGGCCAGCGGGGACCTCCACATCTTCCGCAGCAAGGCGGTGGAGTTCGCCACCGGCGGCTTCGGGCGCGTGTGGTCCATCACCTCCAACGCCCACGCCAACACGGGCGACGGGGTCGCGATCGCGCTGCGCCGCGGGATCCCGCTGGAGGACATGGAGTTCTACCAGTTCCACCCCACCGGCATCTACCGCCTGGGCATCCTCATCACCGAGGGCGTGCGCGGCGAGGGCGGGGTGCTGAGGAACGACCACGGCGAGCGGTTCATGGAGCGCTACGCGCCCACCATGAAGGACCTGGCCAGCCGCGACGTGGTGGCCCGCGCCATCAGCAAGGAGATCCGCGAGGGGCGGGGGATCGGGGGGAAGAAGTACGTGTACCTCGACGCCACCCACCTGGGCGCGGACGTCATCGAGAACAAGCTGCCGGACATCGCCGACTTCTGCCGCACCTACCTGGGCGTGGACCCGGTGAAGGAGCCGATGCCCATCCAGCCCACGGCCCACTACGGCATGGGCGGCATCCCCACCGACGTGGAGTGCCGCGCGGTGGACGGAGAGGGCAACGTGATCCCCGGCCTCTACGCGGCCGGCGAGTGCGCGTGCGTGTCGGTGCACGGCGCCAACCGCCTGGGCACCAACTCGCTGCTGGACCTGGTGGTGTTCGGGCGGCGCGGCGGGCTGGCCATGGCCCAGTTCTGCAAGACGGCCGACCTTCCCCCCCTCCCCGCCAACCCCACCGCGGGGATCGAGGAGCAGTTCAGGCGTATCCTGGTCACTGAAAAGGGCGAGCCCGCGGCCCGGCTGCGCGAGGAGATGCAGGACGTGATGCAGGACGCCGTCGGCATCTTCCGCGAGGGGCCCGGGATGGAGGCCGCGCTGGTGAAGGTGCGCGAGCTGAAGGAGCGCTTCAAGAACGTGCTGGTGATGGACAAGGGGAAGAACTTCAACACCGACCTGCTGGAGGCGTGGGAGCTCGGCAACCTGCTGGAGCTCGCCGAGGTGACCACCCTCAGCGCCATCAACCGCACCGAGAGCCGCGGCGCCCACCTGCGCGAGGACTACCTGGAACGCAACGACCAGGAGTGGCTCAAGCACACCCTGGTGACGCGCGGCCAGGACGGTTCGCTCTCCATCTCGTACAAGCCGGTGGTGATCAAGCAGTTCCAGCCGAAGGAAAGGGTCTACTGATGAAGGCTGAGACCGAAGGCCAGGGCGGCGCCAAGCGCGGCTCCACGACGGCCGACCCGAGCGCCGGCGCCCCCGCCGCGCGCGAGACCGCGCCCACGCAGAAGCCCGTTCCCGCCCCCAAGGCCGGCGGCACGCTGAAGCCGGTGACGGTGCGCGTCTTCCGCTTCAACCCGGAGACGGACGCGGAGCCCAAGTACCTGGAGTTCCAGGTGCAGGTGGACCCCACGGACCGCGTGCTCGACGCGCTGAACGCCATCAAGTGGTACCAGGACGGCTCGCTCACCTACCGCCGCTCCTGCGCCCACGGCATCTGCGGATCGGACGCCATGAGGATCAACGGCGTCAACCGCCTTGCGTGCAAGGTGCTGATGCGCGACGTGGGCGACCGGGTGACCGTGGAGCCGCTGATGGGCTTCCGGGTGATGAAGGACCTGGTGGTGGACATGGAGCCCTTCTTCGCGCAGTACCGCTCGGTGCTCCCGTACTTCATCAACGACGGGCGCACCACCGAGCGCGAGCGACTCCAGTCCATCGACGACCGCGAGAAGTTCGACGACACCACCAAGTGCATCCTGTGCGCGGCGTGCACCACGAGCTGCCCGTCGTTCTGGGCCAACGAGAACTTCGTGGGCCCGGCGGCCATCGTGAACGCCCACCGCTTCATCTTCGACTCGCGCGACTCCGCGGCGGGCGAGCGGCTCAGCATCCTCAACGACCGCGAGGGCGTCTGGCGCTGCCGCACCATCTTCAACTGCACCGAGGCGTGCCCTCGCGAGATCCGCATCACCAAGGCGATCGGCGAGGTGAAGAAGGCGATTCTGTACGGTACGGCCCGCGTCTAAAACAGCAGGCTCACACAGAGACACAGAGGCACAGAGATGACGTCATCCCTGTGCCTCTGTGCGTTCCGGTCGTTGCACGGAGTGGCATTTTGGATTACCTTGCGGTGCCCCTTGAACTGCACCCTTCCCGGGGTGCAGAACATCCCCTCCGCGCTCCTGCGCGCAGGAACCCCGCCCGTCGGTACGACTCCCCCCCGGTGACCCCCATGCAGCGATCACTCCACGTCATTGCCCTTGCGGCGCTCGTACTCGCGTCCGCGTGCGGCCTTCCCTCCGGTCCGGGCGAAGAGGAGGTGGACGAGCGCCCGACGCTCGTGAACCTGTCGGCGGTGGAAGGGAACGAGCTGGCGCGGCGCGTGTCGGCGGTGGTGCACGGGGAGCTGGACCGCCTGCAAGCGAAGCTGGTGGCGCAGGCGGCGGCGGGGCAGGCGCTTCCCTCCACCTGGGCGGCGACGGCGCAGTGCGGCGCGGGCGGCGCCGTGCGGATGGACGGGACGCTCACGACCTTCACGTCCGGCCCGGAAACGCCGTGGATCGGCTTCTCCTCCGACGGATCGCTCGCTTTCGACGGGTGCGCGATGTCCGTGTTCGGGAAGACGGTCACTCTCCGCTCCAGCCAGGGCGGTTCCCAGAACCTCATGGGGCATCGCCTCCAGCGGGGCTCACCGCTCCGCTACAAGGGCGACCAGCTGCTGCTCGTGGGGCACAAAGCCGACTCCGTACAGATCACGGTGGCCTCGGACGCCCCGGTGCGCTGCAACTTCGACGTCTCCAGCAACTTCGTCTCGGACGAGAACCGCCGGGTTCTCCACGGGCTGATCTGCCAGACGCGCGTGGACGAGTCGACCAGCTGGGACAACCGCTCGCAGCCCCCGCTTCTGCCCTGAGCAGGGGGGTACAGTAGTCTCACACAGAGACACAGAGGCACAGAGAAGAACTTCTTCTCCGTGCCTCTGTGTCTCTGTGTGATCAACGAGTGAAGACGTCGCGGTAGAAGCCGGGCGGGATCATACCCATCTTCATGAAGCGCTCGTGGAAATCCTTGAGCGTCTCGGTGCCGCGCGCGTCGCGGAGGGAGATGATGGCGTTCTTGCCCAGGTTGTAGGTGATGGCCTGGGTGGGCCATTTGCTGTAGCGGTAGATGGCGCGCTGGGCGCCCTCGCACACCGCCTTCGCCGTGGGCTCGGAGGAGGCGCAGGCGTTCGGGTAGAAGTTCACGTTGGCCGTGAAATAGTCCACCGCCTGGTCGAAGGTCATGCGGCCGGTGTGCATCCCCACGTCCACCACGATGCGCACGGCGCGCAGGAGCTGGCCCTGCAGCTCGTACATGTACTCGCCGGCCGTGTAGAAGCCGTAGGGGCGACCGGGGGTGGGCTCGGACATGAGCTCCTCGGAGTACAGGCCCCACCCCTCGGCGGCCATGGAGTCCTGCCACATTGAGGCGGAGTCCTCTACCGAGCCCGGCGTGAGCCAGCGCACGTTCGAGATGCTCTGCGCGTTCGCCGTGAGGAACTTGAAGTGCCAGTCGTGGCCGGGGAAGCCCTCGTGGATGGCCGTGTCCGCCACGGAGGCGCGGTTGTTGAGCTTGAGCGCCGCCGGGTCGTTGCCCGTGGGCGTCAGGTAGAAGCGGCCCACGCCGGACTTCTTGAAGGGCGGGGCGGGGTAGTACGCCGCGTCGATGGTGCTGCGCAGCACCGGCGGCGTGGGGTGCACGTCCAGCCGGTAGTCGGCCGGAATGTCGAAGAGGCCCCGCTCGCGCCCGTACTGCACGGCGCGCTTCCCCGCGTCCACGTACCACTGGAGGAGCTCGTCGTCGTCGCGCGGCGCGTCGCCGGCCAGGTGGTCCATCACCGCACGGACGCCCGCGTTCTTCTCGGCCGTGGTGCCGAAGGGGATGGTCAGGCTGGCCTCTCGCGCCACCGTCTGCGCGACCTCGTAGATCTTGCCCTGGTAGAGCGCTACCTGCTCCTTGCCGTAGTCGAAGAGCTGCTGGGCCGTGCGCGTGTCACGCAGGTTGTTCCGTACGCGCCACATGTACTCGCGCTCGCCCACGGCGAAGCGGTCGGTCTTGCTCGCGGTGTCGAAGGTCTGGCGGAGGAAGGCGGCGAAGCCCTCGTAGCCGCGGGCGGCGCGCTCGGCGGCGGGGCGCAGGCGCGCCAGGGTGGCCGCGGCGAAGGGGCGGCTCCCCAGGTACTTGGCGGCGAGCTGCGGGAGCGTCGCGCGGAAGTACTCCGCGTTGGAGCGGCTCCCGCCGATGCCGTCGCGCTCCACCATGCGCCAGTCGGGGAGGTTGCCGGCGGCCTTCCCCGCGCGGAGGTTGCCCTGCGCGGCGGCCAGGTATGCGGGCACGGCCTGCAGGCGCGCGACCACCAGCTCCCACTCGGCGGCGGTGCCCAGCAGGCCGTTCCCCGCGTCGGTCATCTGCTGGATCTGCCAGTCCACGCCGCGGAAGGGCTCGGCCACGTACGTGTCCACCGAGCGCTCGTGGTGCCGCAGCTCTTCCAGCTGGCGGAGGATGAAGGCGAGCTGCGCCCCCATCACCGCGTGGTCGATGCGCTCCGCTTCCGAGAGCGTGTCGGGGCGGATCTCCTGCCACGCGCGCAGCGTGTCGCGGTAGAAGGCGCGCTCCGCCGCGAGGGCGGCCGGGCGGTAGTCGCGCAGCCGGCCGTTGATGGCGCGCAGGGTAGGGGAGTACGCGTCGCCGCCCAGGTAGGTGGCCGTCACCGGGTTCAGCGCCAGCACGCGCACGAAGTAGCGGTCGCGCAGCGCGGCGAACGCCGTCTGCGCCTGCGCGGGGATCGGAAGCGCGGGGAGGATGCCGAATGCGAGCGCCGCCGAGGCGCCGTGCTGCACGAACGAGCGTCGATCCAAGTGTGCCTCCT
>DASVSA010000617.1:0-3463 GCA_036388335.1 Longimicrobium sp.
CCGGGTGCCGCCCACCCGCGCCACGCCGCGCGCCACCACCGTGCGCGGCAGCCACCAGCGCCGGGCCCAGAGGCCGTAGTCGATGGCCACGTAGTCCAGCTCGCCGCTCACCTCGGGCGCCAGCGCGGAGATGCCGCCGGCGCGGGAAGTGTAGGCGCGGCTCTGGCGGAAGCCCGCGCGCACCACCGCGTGCGTCTCCGAATCCAGCCAGAACGAGCCGTTGATGAGGCGCGGATCGGCGCGGCGCGCGGCGATGCGCAGCTCCAGGATGCGCACCATGCGCCCGCCGGGGATGCGGATGGTGAGGCTGTCGCCGCCCGAGAAGCGGTAGTGCGCCTCGCTCCCCGGCGCCAGCGGGTTGCGGATGCTGGTGGAGTCAAGGCGGATGAGCATCTCCGAGTCCGCCGGGTCGAAGGCAAGCGCCGTCACCGAGCTGGCGACGTCCGGCGACGGGAGCTGCGCGTTCGCGCTCACCACCGGCACCGCCTCGCGCGCGCCCAGCAGCTCGATCCTTACCGTGTCGCGGTTCCAGTTGATGCGCGCCGCCGTCTCGCGCCGGAACAGGAGCCGCTCGATGCCCAGCACGGCCATGCGCGCGGAGATGCGCTCGTGCGCCGTCACCTCGTACGCGGTGATGCGGTTGTCGACGATCGCGCGCCGCGCGCGGGCGAGCCTCACCAGCTCACGGGCCCGGGAGTCGCGATAGGCGTCGTCCTGGGCAGCGGCGGGAAGGGCGAAGAGAAGTAGCGCGAAAAGGGAGAGGAAACGCATTTGGGAGAACACCAGGAGGAAGGGGCCCACACAGAAGCACAGAGGCACAGAAACGACTTCCTTTCTGTGCCTCTGTGCCTCCGTGTGAGATCGTAGTTTACCGCGCGAGGTCGCGGATGGCGCCGGAGAGCATCCGCACCTTGGCCGCGTCGGACGAGCCGGCGGCGTAGCCGTTCACCTGCGTGGCGAGCGTGGTGAGCGCCGTGCGGCGCGCCGTGCCCGAAGCGCGCTCGGCGCTGGCCAGCGACTGGCGCACCGTGGCGAGGCGCGCCGCGGTGAGGCCGTTGGAGCGGCCCAGCTGGTCCGCGTAGGCACGGGCCAGCGCGAACGAGGCCGGCCACACCATCTTGGGCTGGCCCTGCGGGTTGAGGTACTCGAACTTCACCGTCTTGGCCGCGTCGATCTCGTTCTGCGTGAGGAACGCGCTGGGCGTGAGCTCCATGATGTCGAGCCCGCGCGAGATCTCCGAGCTTACGATGTTGCCGTTGTACCAGTACGCCGACCACGAGCCGCCGTTGCCCATGCGGGTGGAGTCCACCGGGCCGCGGTCGAAGAAGGCGATCTCACGGGGCCGCGAGGCGTCCGTGAAGTCGAACACCGACACGCCGCCCTGGTACCACGCCTGCACCATCACGTCGCGCCCCGGGATGGGGATCAGCGAGCCGTTGTGCGCCACGCAGTTCTCGAACTCCGTCTGCGCCGCCGGGAGCTTGTAGTAGCTCCGGAACTGCATCTTGCGGTTGGCCACCGTGAAGATGGCGTTGGCGCCCCACTCCGGACGGTCGGTGGCGCGGCACTTCGGCTGGCCGCCGCCGCCCCACTCGTCGCTGAACAGGATCTTGGTGCCGTCGTTGTTGAAAGTCGCCGAGTGCCAGTACGAGAAGTTGGAGTCGGCCACCGCGTCCATGCGCACCGGGTTGGCCGGGTTGCGGATGTCCAGGAGGAAGCCGTACCCCTCGCACGCGCCGCCCGCCAGCCCGATCTCCGGGTACACGGTGATGTCGTGGCACTGCGTGGGCCCGGGACGCGGGCCGGTGGTGCGCTCCTCCGGCTCCGCGGGGAAGCGCCGGTTGAGGATGTCCTGCAGCGACGAGCGCAGCGCGGCGCTGTCCGCCGCGTTGGGCGTGGTGCCGCCGCGGGCCTTGGCGATGCTGTCCAGCAGCGGGCGCACGAACGCGGGCGGAACGATCCGCTCCTGGCCGAACACCGTGGCGGTGTAGTCGCCGCGGGCCTTGGCGGCGGCGAGCTGCCGCGCCGCGCGGGCGATGTCTTCCGGCGCCTCGCCGTGTCGGGCGGGCTCCGTGAGGTCGTTGAAGATGCGCGGCGAGCTCACGATGGCCGCGGCCGACGGGTTGGCCACCGGCACCTTGATGACCTCGATGCGGAAGAGCGCCGAGTTGGGATTATCCGACGGCATGCCGCCCACGCACCCCGGGAGCTCGCTGGGCGAGCGCAGCCCCGCCGAGCCCGAGATGTACACGTACACGTTCGCCGGGTCCTTGGGGTCGGCGAGCACCGTGTGGGTGTGCGAGCCGCGGCACGTCTGCACGTTGCCCACGTTGCGCGGGTTGGCGATGTCGGTGATGTCGAAGATGCGCAGACCGCGCAGACGGTCCTTGCTCACCGTGTCCTGCACGCCCTGCCCGCCGCAGTCGATGCGGCCCGTGAGCCCCTCGCCGGAGACGAAGAGCAGGTTCTTGTACACCGAGACGTCGCTCTGCGAGGCCGGGCAGAAGTACGCCGTGCGCAGGCTGGGGGAGCTGGGATTGGAGATGTCCCAGATCTGCCAGCCGTTGTAGTTCCCCTGGATGGCGTAGTTGCCGGTGAACGCCAGGTCCGAGTTGGTGCTCTGCTCGAAGCGCGCGGCCGGCTTGGTGCGCGAAAGCACGCGCATGTTCCAGGAGGCCTCGGCGGCGTCGTGGAGCCCGGCGCGGAGCCCCACCCGCGGGTCGGGGTTGCGCGCGGACGCGGCGTTGTCCTGCGCGCCGTTGCCCGTCTGGGCGGGCGCGGGCGCGGCGGCCAGCGTCAGCAGCCCGGCGGCGAGCAGCAGCCCGGAGGCGGTGGATCGCACTCCCGTACGGGGAGAGCGGGACACGGATGGCATAGCTGTTTCCTTGAACAGGGTGGAGTGGGACCTGCGGACCTTCGGCTGCCGGGAGATCAGCTTGAGCCTTCCCCGAAGACGAGGGTTACGAGCATGTTCTCCATTCGCTCGATCTCCGTGACCTGGTCTACGTTGACGTCGGAGGCGAACTTGAACACCGTCTCGTCCTGTCCGGCCCCGTAGGTGCCGAACAGCTGGCTCACCATGGCGACGGCGCCGCGGTGATGCTGGATCATCAGCTTGAGGAAGAGCTCGTCGAACTCCGCCCCCCGCGCGCGATCCAGTTGCTGCATCTGTGCTTCGGTGAGCATGCCGGGCATGGCGTGCCCCTCGTGCCCGTGCGCGCCGCCCGTGGCGGCAGGCACCGGCTGGCCGCGATCACGCAGCCAGCGCTGCATGGTGGCGATCTCGTCCTGCTGCGCATTGATGATGCGGTCCGCCAGGCGGCGCACCACCGGGCTGGCGCCGTGCGTGGGCGCCAGGCGGGCCATCTGCACGGCCTGCGCGTGGTGCCCGATCATGGCGGACATGAAGTGCGCGTCCGCCGGGGTCCACTGGCGGATTACGGTGTCCGACCGGGCCGCGTGG
>DASVSA010000618.1:0-7224 GCA_036388335.1 Longimicrobium sp.
ACGATCCGGGGCAACTCGATCATCAGCTCCGCGGCACAGTCTCAGCCCGGGATTTCAGTACACCAGTGGGCGGGAGGACTGAAGATTCGCAACTACGTCCAGTCGGACACGATCATGGGATTCCCGACATCGATCGTGTACCGCAATGACAACTCGGCCCACATTTGGGAGATCACGGAAAATCGGCACGATGGCCTGATCAGAGCCGCGGGGAACACCACGGGCACGGTCACCATGTGGGGCAACGAGCGCGTCACCTCTGGAACTGCCCCCACACCGCCTTCGTGGCCGCCCATGTACTAACGCGAGCGAAACGGGTACGGCGGAACGTACAGGCGCGAGGTCCGCGGCACTTCGGACCAGCTCGCCGCCAGGAAAGCCGCTTGTGATGTCTGCTCCGGACCATCGCGTGGTCGAGCCCATGCCATTCGCTAGCCGCGCCCCTCGTGGCAACGCTATGGCGTGCATAGCCGCTCCGCGTTGCTGGACGGGGACGGTGTTCACCCGCCGGCCCCGTCGGTCCGGTGCAGGGGGACAGGTCAGCTTCCGCTCCTCGCCTCGCCAGGTGAACGACAGCGTGGCGTCGGGTCTCGCAGGCAAGGTCCTCCCCTGTTCAGGGCGCCGTGCTGAGGACGGTACGCAAAGAACTCGCGGCGAGAGAGCTCGGCCCGTGCGAACTGGCCCGGTTGATCAACGTCCCGCATTCCAGCGGAAGAAGCGCCCCGGCTGCGCATGCAGCCGGGGCGCTTCTTACATATTTGGGGCACGCCGCACGGCCTGCAGTAGAAGCACCACTTCGCTTCACGCGAACCGCGAAGCGGCATGGGGAGGTCTGTTTGCCAGCTTCCGCGGGCGTCGTGATCGCGCCTGCCGACAGTCTCCCCCGGCAATCAGCTACCGGGCGTAGGCCCATTCACCGCGCGTAATCATCGTGCTAGGTAGCGGTCCGGGTGTCTCAACCTTCTCGTAGCAGTCGACGCCTTCCAGAGAATCCCCGCAGCGCTTGAGGTGCCGCAAAACCGCTGCTGTTGCGGGGGCCCCAGCCGCCGGTGCCGGTAGTACCATACCGGACCCTGGGTGGCGCCGGCATACTGGTTCTGGGCGTTCACGGAGATCGCGCTGCTCGATTCCGGCCGGAGTCACACGCTGCCTGCCGTCACGAGGGCACGGATCTGCGCCAGCGCCGACCGCTTAATCACGTGGATCTGCGATCCCAGACGAGCCGTCGTACAGCGGATCGATTCGTCGGCTGCAATCGGCACGGTATACTCGCGGCGCCAGTACACCGCGCCACCTTACCTGGCATTCCCCGCGGGTGCGAACTCCTGGTGCTGGAAGTTACCCTCGCGCAACTCGTCCCTGACGATCTGTCGTGGAGCCGCGATCACCCAGATGAGACGCTCCGGCACGAGCAGCGACCGGGCCGCGCTCTGAATGTCCGCGGGTGTAAGCGCGTGCAGCCGCCGCAGCGCCTCACCTCGGTACCCCTGTGGCTGGTCGTTCCTCACACCCTCCAGGAGCCGGTCGTTGATCCGGTGAAGTGATGTGACGCCGGCGAGCTCCTGGGACTCCACCAGCCCCCGTATCGTGATCAGGTACTGCTCGCTTATCTCCTCATCCCTGAGCCGGTGGATCTCAGCGAGAATCTCCGCCATCGCTTCTGACAGCCGGCCATTCTGGACCGGAATGTTGAACCGCATGATCGCGCGGCTTCGTGCGATCTCGACGCCGAACGGATATACCTCGTACGACCACCCCTTGTTCTCGCGCAGGTTGGCCATCAGCCTCTGCCGGAGCGCGTACACCAGGAAGTGCGCCAGGAGCGGGTCGGCAGCCGCCCGTTCGGGAAGGAGCTGGGCGAGCAGGAGATGAGCCTGGGTCGCGGACGGGTAATCCACCGTGACGATGGCCCCCTTCGGTGGCGCGGTGCCCTGCCCGGAGAGCTTCCGCGCCGCGACGGGCCCGTCAGGCCACGGCGCGAGTGCCGCGGCGAGCGAAGCCTCGGAGAAGTCGGTTCCCAGATCGCCAGCCGCAACGAGGATCGCGTTGCCGGGCCTGTAGTGTCTCGCCAGAAACTCTTTGACCGATTGGGCTGTCGTGTGCGGGGTTGACGGAGCCGGCTGAGTGCATCCCGGATCTCCGTCTACCAGGCACGCGAGAACTTGCTCGCGGATCTGCATGGGCCTGGATTGCTGACCCGCCGTGCGTTGCGCTACATAGCCGCGTGCCGCCTCCACCACCGAATCCGGAGGCACGCGGCCCAGGGCTTCCGCGATGAGGGCGAGGCCCGGGATCGCCGCGGCGGCTGGCAGCGTTACCGAAAGCGTGGCGAAGTCGCGGTCGATGGACGTGCCGAGCGACCCCCCCAGCGAAGAAAGGCTGTCGCGGAGCGTTGCCCCACCCGGCTTGAGCGGCAGAAGGGGCACCACCGCGAGTGCTGCGCTCGCGCGCCCCGAGTGCACGGGGTCATCCGTCATCGTCCCGGCCCAGAAGGCAACCGTGACGTCCACCAGAGGAAGTCGCGGCCGGTCCACGGCAGCAATTCGGAGTCCGGACCGGGTTGTGAATTCTCGTACGACCGGAACTTCGGCGGCCGACCGTCGCGTTCGCGCCACGGTGGCACGACGGTCGGCGGTGCCCCGCGCCGTCAACGTTGCCGCGGGCCGCACCTGGAGGACGTAGCTCGACCGCCCCAACCATTGTGTCGCCGCGAGCACGACTTCAGGCGGGGTGGCCGACTCGATCCTGGCCCACTGCGTTTGAAAATGATTAGCGTTTCCTTTGAAGAGGACGCCAAGTCCCAGTACGTCGGTTCGACTCTCGCGGAACGCGATATTCTCCAGCGACTGCAGGAATTCCGTCCACATCAAGGATCGCGCGGCCGCGAGCTCGGCCGCGGTGACGCCCTGTCTCAGCACCTCTTGCAGCGTGGTGCGAACGCGTGCCTCGGCGGAATCAGGAGAGGCACCCTCCGCGACGACGCCGCCCACGGTCACCATTCCCGCAGCCTCTCGCAGATCTATTTTGGCGAAGGTGCTGTCGAGAGCGGGGTCCGCAGCGGCGACCTGCATGAGCCTTCGGCCGAGCACCCGCACGAAGAGAGCGAGCCGGCCGCCGTCATGCGTGCCCCAGGCCGGAACGGGCCAGGTGAGATACACGATGCCGCGCGGGATCGGCTTCTCGATCGTTTCCCTACGTGGCGTCGGCGCTGGGATCCATTCGCCGAGCCGCGGCAACTGGACACCGGGTGCGATAGGAGCAAAGTACCTCCGAGTGGCCGCTTCGCCTTGGGCCGGATCGAAGTTCCCGGCAATCACGAGAACCGCGTTCGCCGCCCCCGCATACCGCTCGTGCCACGCTCGCATCAGCGGGACCGTTGCAGACCTCACGTCTTCTTCCAGTCCACTGACGGAGTGTCCGTACGGATGCGATGAGCCGAAAGTCCCCTCGTGCAGTCTCGCGAGGACCTCGGTGTCCCAGTCGATGCTCATACTCCTCCGAAGCTCGCTGATGACGATGTTCTGGTCCCGCTGCAGCGTAGCCTCGGTGAATTGTGCGGAGTCGGACTCTAGACGATCCGCGAGCAGGGCGAGCGCAGCCTCGAGCCCCTCTGCTTCGGATTGCATGTAGAAGCGGAGGAAATCGGGTTCCGTTCCCGCCCCGCGTCCCTGCAGTGTGCGCCCGTGCAACGCGCGATTCTCCGTGTTCGACAGGAACCGGGCGGGGGCGGGGATGTTGTGCTCGAAGAGATGTGCGATGCCGAAATTTCCTGCGGCTTCCTCTCGCGACCCGCCGCGGATGAACAGTTCCACGCCCACCCCTGGCAGAGCGGTATCGGGATGCAACACCAGCAATAGGCCGTTGTCGAGCCGAACCGTGGAAGACGGCAGGTCCACACGCATCGGCAGGCGAGCGGCGTCAGCTCGCCCGCGGCCAAGCGTCGCCGCCGAGTGCGGCTCACCAGCGTGCGAGATCACGCGTGGCGAGGTGGAGCAGTGCAGCGAGCTCGCACAAACCACCACGACCGCGTACGTGCTTACACGGCGCCTCAACGTGTCCCATTTCATGATCGCAGATGGTCCAGCAGGGGGTATGGAGTGGGGCTCCGCACGGGGATTAGTGGAGCCACCATGGGGCACCGCAACGCGGCGTGGTCGCAGAGTTGGATTCTCGCCCACCGGGGGATGTAAGACCAGCGCGATCGATCCGCAGCGCTCCGCCGCTGGCAGTCTGTCGGCGTGCCTCCGGTTCACCCAGCAGGCGCGGGGCTGGTCCGTTGCCACGGCTTGCCTGGCACAGTAAACCCCGCCATCCCGTAGGGGCGCGGTTTTCCTGGCCGCCCGGATCAAGAATCGAAGGAGTGAGGAATGGCTTCCACAGCAAAGAACTATTGCGACCGTTCGTGCGGACTGCCACACCTCATGGGTGAATAGCGCGTAGAGAGGGGTGGCAAGTAGGTAAATTGGGGTGGGCACACGCCTGAAGAGTGTATGCGGATCTCTCCAGCCGTGTTTTGCCACGTTGTCAACGCCGGTTCGGTTTGTCTCACTTCTGGCGGCTGAAATGTCCCAGTGGGGGACGAGCCCTTACGCCGTCACCTCCTGCGCTTTTCTGCCCTTCGGCTTGGGAGACGAGGCGGAGGCCGAGTCCCCTTCTGGGAGGCGGTGCTGGCCCCAGAGTTCAGCGTGATGGCGCATGCGGTAGCTGTTGCCGCGGATGTTGACGATGTGGCAGTGGTGCAGGAGCCCCCTGCTCGCCGGGCTCGGTCTCGAAGCGCACCACCGGATCGGGTGCGGGCTGCGGCCGAATCCCGCGGACGAACTCCTTGAGCTGCGTGTAGCCGCCGTCATAGCCGGCGGCGCGGATCTCCTCGAAGAGCCGCACCGAGGAGAGCTCCGGGTAGGCGTCGAGCCGGGTACGTACGATCGCCTCGAAGGGCGCCAGCTTGGCCGGCCGGCTCTGCCGTCGCACCGGCTCCGGCAGGAGGCCCGTCTGAGTGTCGGGCGCGAGCTGTCCGGCGGCGATCCAGCGGTGAATGGTCCTGCGGTCGATCCCCAGCCGCTCGGCGATCGCGGACTTGGAGAGGCCCTGCTCCAGGTAGTGGACGAGTAGCACGCGTGTCTCTCGCTTGATCAACGGGCACCTCCCCTGAGGGTGAAGGCGCCAAGCTGAAGAGGAGACGCCGGGGCGGCTACCGCCGCCCCACGTCAGGGTCTGGAGTGGGACATTTCGACCGCCAGAAGTGAGACATTACCCCCGCCGCCCACAACGTTGCATCACGGAGGACCGGCTTCGCCTCCCATCGAGCTGTCTTGAGCCACGAAGGCGGTTGTGAAGTTCCGCGGTGCCGCGCGGATCTGATCGCGCCCTCCCCGCGCAGTTCGGTACGGGCTCAACTGACGCGGGCGCTCGTGGCCGCGGGCGACCCGTGCGGAATGAAGCAAGAGGCCCGATCACGGGTCTGGTTCACCCCGTTTACACCCACGCCGCGTTCGAAGGTTCGCTCGACCGCACTGGCGAGGTCCGTCCGCCCGTTGGCTTCGCGGCGTCCTCAGGACCCGCGTCCGCCGGAAAAGGTGGTGAGGGAGGCGGAGACGAAGTGAGCGGCCGGGGAGGGGGGCATCAGGAGCTGGCAGGCTCGTCGATCAGCTTTGCGAGTGAGTCGAGCGCGCCGCGTGTGCGTTCGGACCACGGGTGCCCCGCATTGATCCGGATATAATTGCGATACTCACCGTGGGCGGAGAATGCCGGCCCGGGGGCAAGGCTCAACCCGCGCGTGAGCGCGCGGCGCTGGAGATCTACGGTGTCGATTGCCTCCGGAAGCTGCACCCAGAGGAGGAATCCGCCCGCCGGCCGTGAGATGCGCGTGCCCTCGGGAAAGCGGGCCGCGATCTCGAACGAGAATCGCTCCACGGTTCCCGCGAAGGTATCCCTGAGCTTGCGCAGGTGGTTGTCATAAACCCCCGATCCAAGGTACTCCGCCAGCGCGAGCTGCGGCGGGGTGGTGGTCGCTACCGTCGTCGCGAGCTTCAGGTGCATGACGCGATCGATGTGGCGCCCGGGTATGGCCCACCCGATCCGGTACGCGGGAGCGAGGGTCTTCGAAAAGCTGCCGCAGGAGAGCACCAACCCGGATGGGTCATACGCCCGCAGGGAGCGTGGGCGGGTGGAGCCGAAGTACAAATCCGAGTAGGTCTCGTCCTCGATGGCGGGAACGCCGTACCGGTGGAGGAGCGCAACCAGCTCCCGCTTGGCCGCTTCAGGCATCACGCACCCGAGCGGGTTGTGCACGTTCGGAGTGACCACCACCGCAGTCACTCCTCCCCTGGCCAGCGCCTCGGCGAGCAGGTCCACGCGGATCCCGGTGAGGGGATCCGCGGGGATCTCGAGTGCCTTTAGGCCAAGCACCTCGAGCGCCTGGAGCGTGCCGAAGTACGCAGGCGACTCGACGGCCACGGTGTCGCCCGGGCGGGCGAGCGCCCGGAGGCAGAGACTGACCGCCTCTGCGCAGCCGCATGTGATGACGACGTCGTTCGCCGATACGGAGCCGCCCGCGTCCAGCGCGCGCCTCGCGATCTCGCGCCTGAGCGCTTCCAGGCCGGAGGGCGGGACGGAGGTCGCGTTCCCCATCACATCCCTGCGCATCGCGCGGATCAGCGCACGGGTAAGGGAGCGGGTCGGGAGGAGTTCCGCGTCTGGGAGCGCGGTACCGAGCGGGATGAGGGTGGAATCCGCCGCCATTTCCGAAACCCGCAGGATCAGGTCACGGGTCGTGACCTCACTCGCGTGAAGGAGCCGGTCCGCGTGGCCAGGCTCCGCGATCCGTGCGCGCTGAAGTGCGAGCACGTAGAACCCGGAGCGTGGCCGCGCCCCGATCACACGTCTCGCCTCAAGCAGGCGGTACGCATGGAGTACGGTGGGGATGCTGAGGCCACGTTGCATGCTCATCTGGCGCACCGACGGGATGCGGTCTCCGGGCCGCAGCGTTCCACTGCTTATGGACTCAGTGAGATCGGAGGCGAGCCTCTTGTACGCGTACTCGTGTACCGGTGGGTCTGCGGGGAGCGTCATCATATCCGGTGTGGAGGAAGCGGCAAAACTGTATAGCTCGATCCTAACGTAATCTGTGTCTGTCACGCGAGCTCGACGTCGTCTAGCTTGGGTACACGGACGGCGCTGGAGACTCGGACCACGCCCATCCGCATGCTCGTTCCGGTGCCGCAC
>DASVSA010000619.1:0-4760 GCA_036388335.1 Longimicrobium sp.
GCCCGGTGGCGATGGGCACGGCCACGGCGCCCAGCCCGGTGCGGGCCAGCCGCGCCTGCAGCGAGTCATTGCCGCGGTTGGCGATGAACCTGCTTCCCGCCGGGTACTGCCGCCCGCCGAAGGTGCCGGGCCGCGTGAGCACCCGCACTCGCCCGCCGGCGCGCAGGAAGTTCACCACGCCCAGCGACGCCTGCTCGCCCGGGAGCACCAGATAGCCGTACGCGCTCTGCTGCGGCGCCACGGCGGCCGGCGTCTCCTGCCCTGTGGCCCTCACCGGCGTCCACCCCGCGCCGCCGCCCGCACCCACGCGGTACGCCGCCACGCCGTACGCGTAGGGGAGCGACCACGCGCTCACGTCGTACGAGTACTCGGCGCGCAGCGGGGTCTCCGGCTGCAGCAGGGTGATGGCGAGCCGGCCCAGCGCCTGGCGCGCCCGCACCCGGTACGTACCCGCCGGGAAGTCGCCCCGCGCCGAGAAGCCCGGGAAGGGCGTGGCGCCCGCGCGGAAGCCCGCGGAAGCCCGCTCCACCTCGATCCCCTGCCGCCGCAGGTGAGCAACGAGCGCCTCCACCCGGCTGGCGTCACCGCCGGGGACCAGCAGGAAGTCGCGCTCGCCCTGCCCCACCGTGCGCTGCCCCTCCGCGTAATCCGCCAGGAGCTGCGCCTTGCCGGACGCGGCGGTGCGCAGCGTCGCGTGTGAGGTTGTGCGATGATGGAGGGACCGGTCGCGCAGGGTGAGCGTGTCGCCCGACGCCTGAACGATCGCCTCGCCCGCGATGCCGCCGCCGGCCTGCTCGTACGTCATCCCCACTGCGCCGGTGAGCGCGGGCCACGAATCGCCGTACCCCGGGTAGAAGAGGTCGTACGTGTCGCCCGTGAAGTAGGCCCACCCCTGCTGGTCGAAGGCACGGGCGTTGGCCTGTCCGAAGCGCTTCCCCCACTCCAGGATGTGCTCCGGGTAGATGGGGTTGATAGGCGCCGCGGCCGGGAAGAAGAAGTAGCTGCTGTTGTACCCCATCTCGTGGAAGTCCACGTGCACCTGGGGGTTGTACCGGAACCAGGTGGCCAGGCGCGCGCGGGTCTCCACCTGCGTGGCCCACGCCCAGTCGCGGTTCAGGTCGAACAGGTAGTGGTTGAAGCGCCCGCCCGGCCACGGCTCGCGGTGCTCGCGCGCGGCGGGGTTTGGGTTGGCCGTGGCGCCGCGTACCGAACGGTACCACTGCACGTAGCGGTCGCGCCCGTCTGGGTTGGCCACCGGGTCCACGATCAACACCAGCGACTGCAGGACTCCCCGCACCTCCGGCGCGTCGCGGGCCAGGTCGTACGCCGTCCACATCCCCGCCTCGGGCGACGAGCTCTCGTTGCCGTGCACGCCGTAGCTGAAGTAGACCACCGCCGGGTTGCTCGCGGCGATCTGCCGCGCGCGCTCCGCCGTGGTCTCCGGGCGCGTGAGCTCGGCGTTGGCGGCCAGGATGGCGTCCAGCCGCGCCAGGTTCTCGGGAGTGGCGATGACGAGCTGGAAGAGCTCGCGCCCCTCGTACGTCTGCCCGTACGCGCGGTACTCCACCCGGGGCGAGGCCGCGTCCAGGGCGCGGGAGTACTGCTGCACGCCCGAGTAGGGGGTGAAGCGCTCGCCCATCTCGTACCCCAGCACCTGGGCCGGGGAGGGCGGATCCGACTGCGCCCGGAGCCCGGACGCGGTGCCGAGGAGCACGGCCGCCAGGAGCGGCGCGCTGCGAAGCGTGCGAAGTGCCATGCGGATGCGGAAGCAGGGTGCGTGCAAGAGGCTGCCCGGGCGCAAGCTACGTGCGCCCGCGAGGGCGCGCAACGCGGCGGCTTGACACCGCGGGGCGCGGATGGATACCCTCCACCCGTAGCTTGTCACCCCTTTCCCCGCGCCCCGCGCTCCGTGAAGCTCCGCATCGCCCTCGCCGCCGCATCCATCGCCCTCGCCGCCTGCTCCGGCGGCGAGGAGAGCGGCGTGATCACGCGCGAGCAGTTCGTCCGCGCCAACGTGGCCCTGCGCGCCGTGAACGACACCGCCAGGGACGCGGACTCGCTGCGCACGCGCGCGCTCCGCGCGGAGAAGGTGACGCCCGCGCAGCTGAGGGCGTGGCTCCAGGCGCATCTCAACGACCCCGTGCTCCTGGCCGAGACGTGGACGGAGATCTCCCGCCGCGCCGACGCCTCGGACCCCAGCCGCCACGCCGCCAAGCCCGATTCCGTGGGCCCCACCCTCACCCACGGCCCGCCGCCCCCCGAGATCCAGCCGGCCCCGACGCCCGCGCCGGTCGCCCCGCCACCGCCGCCCGCTAACGCGCCGCAGGAGGTGCGACCGCGCGTGGAGAAGCCGGAGCCGGCGCGCCCCGACACGACCGAGCGGGACTCCGCGGCCGCCCAGCCGGACAGCGCAGGCAGCTGAACAGCAGGCTCACACGGAGGCACGGAGACACGGAGAGAAAATTGCTCTCTGTGTCTCCGTGCCTCCGTGTGAGGCCCCCCTTCCTTGACCGGTTCCGCGATTTTCGGCATCTTCAACGTGCAGGAAGAAGGTCCGCGCTGCTGACCGGCCACAGCTGCAGAGAGGGCACATCCGTATGGGGTGTTTGGCACTCAACGCGTCGTTCGAGCCTCTGACGATCCTTCCCGTGGAGCGAGCCCTCCGGCTCGTCCTGGAGCGGAAGGCGGAGGTGCTGGAGGCGGACGATGCTCGGATCTTCCGGTCGGAACGCTCGCGGATCGCCTGTCCACTGGTGATCCGCCTGAAGCGCTACGTGCACGTGCCGCGGCGCTTCCGGCGGCAGGTGACCAACACCTTCCTCTTCGCGCGTGACGGGTACCGCTGCCAGTACTGCCTGCGGCACCGCGCGACGCTCAGGGGGCGCGAGTTCCTCACCCGCGACCACATCCACCCGCTCTCGCGCGGGGGCGAGAACACGTGGGAGAACGTGGCCACGGCGTGCTCGCCCTGCAACAACCGCAAGGGCAACCACCTGCCGGACGAGTGCGGGCTGGTGCTGCACACGGTGCCGCGCGAGCCCAATTACGTGGAGCTGGTGTGGGCCGTGCGCCGCGTGACCGACGTGCAGGCCAAGTACATCGCGATGTTCTACGGCGAGGAGGTGCTGGAAGCGCTGCGCCGGCACGACCGCGAGGCCGAGACCCGCGGAGCGGAGCACCCCCACGACGGGGAACGCCACCTCGCGCTGCTGTCCTAAAAGGGCGGGTCGCCACCTCGGCGGTCCGCCCTCTTCGCACCCACAGGGGCCCGTCGCGGGCCCCTGTTGCGTGTAAGGAGCGCGCCCTACCTTCCACCGATCCAACAACACCACCCGTGCCCCAGTCCCGCATGCGCGCTCCGCTTCACGCCGCCATCGCCGCCGCGATCCTCGCCACGCCGCTCGCCGCGCAGCAGCCGGCGCGCGTCCCCGACGGGCCGGGGGTGCAGCGGGCGCTCGCGTACACCATCCGAACCGAGCCGCAGACCATCGAGGAGCAGATCGCGCTCTGCGAGATCGAGGCGCCGCCCTTCAAGGAGGCCCGCCGCGCCGCCGACTACCGCCGCCGCATGGAGGCGCTCGGCCTGCGCAACGTGCGCATCGACTCCGTGGGCAACGTGATCGGCGAGCGTCCCGGCGAGCCCGGACAGCCCATCATCGTCATCTCCGGCCACCTGGACACGGTGTTCCCCGAGGGCACGGACGTGCGGGTGAAGCGCCAGGGGACGCTGCTGACCGGCCCCGGCATCGGCGACGACTGCCGCGGGCTGGCCGTAGTGCTGGCCGTGGCGCGGGCGATGAACGACGCGCAGCTGCGCACGCGCGGCACCGTGCTCTTCGTGGGCACGGTGGGCGAGGAGGGCGCCGGCAACCTGCGCGGCGTGCGCCACCTCTTCGAGAAGGAGCTGCGCGGCCGCGTCACGCACTTCATCTCGGTGGACGGCACGGGCTACACCATGACCAAGGACGCCGTGGGCAGCTACCGCTACCGCGTGGCGTTCAAGGGCCCCGGCGGACACAGCTACGGCGACTTCGGGATGCCGAACCCCGTCCACGCGCTGGGCCGCGCGATCGCCCGCATCTCCGAGTTCCAGGTGCCGGCGGAGCCGCGCGTCACCTTCAGCGTGGGCGTGGTGGAGGGCGGCACCTCGGTGAACGCGATCGCGGCCGAGGCGAGCATGCTGGTGGACATGCGCTCCGAGAACGCCGCCGCGCTCGACTCGGTGGACGCGCGCTTCCACGCCGCCGTGCGCCAGGCGCTCGCCGACGAGAACGGCCGCTGGCCCGCCTCCGCCGTGCGGCTCACGGTGGACGTGCAGCGCACCGGCACCCGCCCCGCCGGCACCCAGCCCGCCGAGTCGCCGATCGTGCGCATCGCCGTGGCCGCCGGCCAGCGCCTGGGCTTCAACCCGCCCGCCCACGCCTCCAGCACCGACGCCAACATCCCCATCTCGATGGGGATCTCGTCGCTCACCATCGACGCGGGCGGAACGGGCCAGGGCGCGCACTCGCTCGCGGAGAGCTGGGACTCACGGGGGAGCGAGAAGGGCACGCAGTGGGCGCTGCTGCTGGTGCTCGGGCTGGCGGGGGTGAAGTAGCGCGGACACCGACCGGCCGCGCTCCCGCACCCGTTTTCGCGCGGTTCCAACCGCTGTCGGGCACTTCCGCACCAGGGGACTTGTATCCTCTCAGGGTCCGATTATCTGTATCTCGAACCCGGTCGTGCCGCTGTATCGAAGTCCACACGCCAAGCGTTGTGGA
>DASVSA010000620.1:0-12421 GCA_036388335.1 Longimicrobium sp.
GCGCTTGGCCCGGCGCGAGCGCGCCGTCATCCCCACCACGAAGGCGCAGTCGCCCAGCGCGCTCTCCAGCGAGGTGTGGAGCTCGGTGCGCGCCACGATCTCGGCCGTGTCGTGGG
The DNA here is from genome assembly GCA_036388335.1 of Longimicrobium sp. GTDB lineage: Bacteria > Gemmatimonadota > Gemmatimonadetes > Longimicrobiales > Longimicrobiaceae > Longimicrobium. The sequence continues at coordinate 117 of DASVSA010000620.1, forward strand.
CGATCCCCTCGATCCGCCAGGGATCCCATTCGGCCGGGTTCACCAGGCGCAGCCGCTCCAGCCCGAAGTTCTTCATCGCCCGGATGGTGCCGGCCACGTTCACCCGGTCCTGCGTCTCCCACAAGACGACGACGATCCCTTCCAGCGCGCCGCGATCCATACCCTCTCCAATGTATTGGGTCACGGAGACACAGAGGCACAGAGATGAAGTCGTCTCTGTGCCTCTGTGTCTCCGTGTGAGACCCTCTGTTAGCGTTCCCGCTCGCGCTTCCGCTGTCCCCCGTACTGCTGCTCGCCGCGGGCCGAGATGCGGCCCAGCAGCACCCGCGAGGCGCGCACGTCGTGCCCCAGGTCGATGAGCAGGAGCACCACGTCCGCGCTTCCCCAGAGGATGGCGGCGAGCACGCCGGCGCGCACCACCTCGGCCAGCAGCACCAGCAGGGCGTTCATCCCGTCGGCCGCCACGCCCAGCACGATCTCCAGGAGCATGGCGATGATCACCAGCGCCGACACGATCTTGAAGAGGCGGGCGATGTACTGGAGCCCCACGTACGGCTCGGTGTCTTCCACGCGCACGGAGCCGGGCGTGGTGCGCTCGCGCGCGATGCGCGCATCCTCCTCGCTCTGCGCCGTAGCGGCCGGCGGCCCGGGCACGATCACCAGCGTCTCGTCGCGCTCCCGATCTTCACGCTCCATCCACTCCTCCGCCCAGCGCTGAAGTTGCCCGCCGAAAATCCGCCCCGTCCAACGCCCGTCTCAGCGAAAAACGGACCCGCTCCACGGGATGATGAACCCCGCCGCGCGGCGGGGCAAGGCTCAGCGCTCCCGCTCGCGCTTCCGCTGTCCCCCGTACTGCTGCTCGCCGCGGGCCGAGATGCGGCCCAGCAGCACGCGCTCCGCGCGGACGTCGTGCCCCAGGTCGATCAGCAGGAGCACCACGTCGGCCGCGCCCCACAGGATCGCCGCCAGCACGCCGCCCTGCACGATCTCGGCGAAGAGCGGGAGGATGGCGCTGGCGCCGTCGCTGGCGATCCCCAGCAGCATCTCCAGCCCCAGCGCGATCAGCACCAGGAACGAGACGATCTTGAAGAGGCGGGCGATGTACTGAAGCCCGATGTACGGCTCCGTGTCTTCCGCGCGCACCGAGCCGGGGGCCGTACGCTCGCGCGCGATGCGCTCCTGCTCGAGCTCGGCCGCCGTCCCGCCTTCCGGCGCCGTACCGCCCGGCGTCGTACCGCCCGGCGTCGTACCACCCGGCGTCGTACCACCCGAGGCCGGACCAGCCGGCGCGGGACCGCCCTGCGTCTGGACACCCTGCACGGCGCCGCCCAGCGTTGGACCCCCCGGAGCCGGATCGCCCAGAGCCGGACCGCCGGGCGCGGGGCCGGACACGTGGATCGTCGTCTCCTCGCCGCGCGCGGCCGCCGCACCCGGCAGATCGCTCACGGGCGGCGTGCCCCGCGCGTCGCCCAGCAGATCGCCGCGTCCCGCCGGCGCACCCCCGCCCACCTGATCGTCGCGCTCCATCACCGCCTCCACCCCTGGTCGTGAGAAGGTCCGCCGCTCACCCCCGGCGCCGCCGCCGCTCGGCGACGAAGAGCTCCCGGTCCGTCACCCCCACCCGCCGCGCCGTCTCCTCCGCCCAGCCGAGCTGCGCCACCTGCGCGCGGGTGTGTCCGTCGCTCCCCAGCGAAAACCGGACCCCGGCCTGCAGCGCCTTCCCCAGCAGCCGGTCGTGGGGCAGACGGTAGCGGTTGGAGATCTCCAGCGCCACCCCGCTGGCCGCCAGCGCCTCCACGTATCTGTCCTCGCGCTCGTCCGTCCACCAGGCGTCCACGTCGCCCTCCAGGTCGAAGAGCGCGGGGGGCGTGAGGGTGGAGTGGGCCGCGATCTGGATGGGCATGGTGGTCACCATGTCGCACAGGTTGGCCACCATCACGTCCATCACCTCCTGCGGCCGCGCGTTCCACGGCTCGGGGAGCTTCTGCCACCAGGGCGAGCCCATGGTGCCGTCGGGAAGGTAGAAGCCGTGGTTGGAGCCCACGCGGTAGTCGAAGCGGTCCATCACCTCGGCGGGGAGGTCCTTCCACAGCTCGTCGCACCAGCAGAACTCGGCGGCGCGGAAGACGGGAGCGTCTTCCAGCGCGTCCAGGTACTCCCTCACGCGCGGCTCGCTGGACACGAAGCGCTCGACGTTGCGCGTCGACACGTGGTCCGCGATCCCCACCTCCACCCCCAGCTCGACCGCGCGGGCGGCGACCTCGGCCAGCGTCAGGTCGCCGTCGGACATGTCCGTGTGGCAGTGGAGGTCCTGCTTCCCCAGGGCGCTCACCGGGCCGCCGCCATGCGCACCCCGAAGCGCTCGCGGTACTCCGCCTCGGCGCGCTGCAGGGCGGCCCATCCGGCCTGCCCCTCGGGCCCCAGGCGCTGGCGCGGTACGCGGCGGGTGGGCCATGGCGTAAGCGGATCGTTCAGGTCGCCATGGTAGAGCGACAGGGTGGCGTTGACGATGTCCTCTACGGCGCGACGCCGCGCCTCGGGTGCGATGCGGTTGAGCGACACGACGGTGCGCAGCGCCCCGCGCGAGAAGACGTCGGCCAGGAAGGTGGCGTACTCCTCGCGCCGCGACGGGCTCTCCGGCTGCCCGGCGCGCGCTAGGAGGCCGCGCAGCGCGGGCGCGTCTTCCCTGAGCCCGCGCTCCACCAGCTCGGCCGCCACCGCCACCCACGCGGAGTCGCCGGCGGCGCGCAGCTGCGTGTCCAGGCGCGTGAGGAGCGCGGGGGTGGCTACACGGTCCAGCGGGTTGGGGCGGCGCGGGACGCGGCGGGCGCTGCGGGTGAAGCGCGCCACGCTGTCCGGCTGCTCTTCGTTGAGCACCTGCGACTGCCCCACGATCATCACCGGCGTACCCAGCTGGACGTTGTGGAAGAGGCGCACGGCGTTGGCGTTGGAGAGGCGGATGCACCCGTGCGACACGCGCCGCCCCAGCAGCTCCGGCTTGTCGGTGCCGTGGATGGCCAGCTCGTCGCCCAGGTACACGGCCGCCGCGCCCAGCCCGCCCTCTTCCTTGCGCAGGGGCGAGTCCTGCGGCGGAACGGGGAGCTTGTTCTCGATGAACCACCAGTCCGGCCGGAACCAGGCGGGGTTGAGCTCCTTGTACTGCACCTGCATGGTGCCGCTGGGGGTGTGGAAGCTCCACTGCCGCCCCGTGCGGGTGCTCAGGCGGAAGCCCGTGCCCGTGCCCACGGGGGCGCGCCACAGCACGCGCTCCCCGTCCATGAAGCGGAGCTCGTTCTTCTCCACGTCCACCACCACGTACTTGCGGTTGGGCTGCACGGTGGCGCGGGGCGGCGGCGCCTCGGCCACGGGCGGCGGCGCGGGCGCGCGGCGCCCGCCGAGGGTGGTGCATGCGCCCATCAGGAGCGCGGCGCACACGGCGAGCGGCGCGCGCGCGGCAAACATTCGGTTCATCAGACGACTGTGCGGGCTGCGGTACGGAGCGGACTCCGCGCGATCCCGCGCGGAAGCCAAGAAGGTGCACGGGGTTGCAACCTGTGCGCCAGGGGCGAGTACACGCGGGCGCCCAAGGTGTGCCGCTCTCCCCTGTGTCTCCGTGTGTCTGTGTGAGGCCATTCCCCATTCCCCGTTCCCCTTCTACTTTGCGCACGCAACGGCACCCAAACCCGCAAACGGAGCGAGCGCATTGAGCGAAGAGACCAACCCCACCCCGATGACCACCACCCCCTCCGGGCTCCAGTACACGGACGAGGCGGTGGGAAGCGGCCAGGAGGCGAAATCAGGTGATCACGTGGTGGTCCACTACACCGGCACGCTCACGGACGGGCGCAAGTTCGACAGCAGCCGCGACCGCAACAAGCCGTTCGAATTTCCGCTCGGCGCCGGCACCGTCATCCGTGGCTGGGACGAGGGCGTGGCGGGGATGAAGGTAGGCGGCAGGCGGCGTCTGGTCATTCCGCCGCAGCTCGGCTACGGCGCGCGCGGGGCCGGCAGCGTCATCCCGCCCAATGCCACGCTGGTGTTCGACGTGGAGCTGATCGGAATCCGGTAGCCGCGAGACTCGTGGCGGCTTCCGTAAGTTCTGAGGGCGATTAGTTTTGTCCGTTCGGGCGCGCTGGGGTCGCGGTGCTTGACAGGGGTCGCGGCGGCGTCAAATTGATCCAGCGCGGAGGCGCGCCGGGGGAATGTTCCCGGGCGCCTCCGCGGGTCTATTTCACACCGCCGCCGGCACGGGCGGGTTCGTTTTCCCAGCGAAGGGTTGATATGAGTGCGGCTGCGATCTTCGTGGATGGTGGCTACTTCGACCGCGTGTCGCGCGACTGTGGCTCCCCCCGGATCGACTTCGGCAAGCTGGCCACCGAGCTGGCCCGCCCGAACGAGCTCCTGCGGACCTATTACTACCACTGCCTCCCCTACGTCTCTCCCGTCCCCACCCCCGAAGAGCTGGAGCGGCTGGAGGGGAAGAAGCGTTTCTTCAGTGCCCTCAACCGCCTCAACCGCTTCGAAGTGCGCGAGGGGAAGCTGGAATATCGCGGCACCGACCGCGAGAGCGAGCGCCCGATCTTCGAGCAGAAGCGGGTGGACATCTACCTGGGCGTGGACCTGGTGCTGCTGGCCGTAAAGCAGCGCGTCTCGCGCGCCATCCTCATCACCGGCGACAGCGACTTCCTCCCCGCCATCCGCGCCGCCAAGAACGAGGGCGTGCTGGTGCACCTCTTCCACGGCACGGGCCCGCAGCAGCCGCACCGCGACCTGTGGGAAGAGGTGGACGACCGCACGGTCATCACCCCCGAGCTCCTCCACTCCTTCCTGCTGGCCGCGCCGGACCGCTCCGGCTTCGACCGGCACGAGCGCACCTCGTCGTACGCGCGCCCGTACCCGCCCCCGCGCGAGGACGAGGCCGTGGCGCGCACGGCCGACGACGCGGACCTCTGGCCCGGGCGGGCCGTGCCGGGATTGTAAGGAACAGCGGTCTCACACAGAGACACGGAGGCACGGAGAGAAGTTCTCCGTGCCTCCGTGTCTCTGTGTGAGACCGCCGTTTCAGGGCCCCGACCTGGAGACGTCCGCGTCCTTGCCCGCGCCTCCAGGGCGGCCATCGCGGCCCAGGCTGTACAGGTCGTAGCCCGATGCGCGGCCAGGGGATGTGTAGCGGTACGGCCGCCCCCAGGGGTCATTCGGGACGCCGGCGGGGAGGTAGGGGCCGCGCAGCGCGTCGAGCCCCTGCGCGGTGGTCGGGTAGGCACCGCGGTCCTCGCGGTAGCGGCCGAGGGCTTCCTGGATGACCTCGATGTCGGTGCGCGCGGCGGCGGGGTCCGTGCCGCCGGGGAAGACCCTGCGGCCAAAGAACATGAGGAGGAGCACGGCGACGATGATCGCCCCCACCCACAGGCGCGACGGCGAGCGCGGCTCCTCATCGGACGAGCTCATCCCACCGTCTCGTACGGCGCGTCGGCCGCGGGCACGGCCTCCGCGGCGAAGCTGAACGCCTCGCGCAGTCGCGCCTCGGCCGCATCGGCGGCGGCCTCGGTGCGGGCGTGGACGTCGGCGAGGGGGGCGCCGGGGGCCACGCGGTCGCCCACACGCGCGCGCATCACCACGCCCACCGCGAAGTCCACGGGGTCGCCCTTCTGGCGGCGGCCTGCGCCCAGCCCCAGCGCCGCGTCCGCCACGGTGCGCGCATCGGCCTCGGCCACCCATCCGTCGGCGCGGGCGGTCACGGTACGCACGATGGGGGCGGTGGGGAGGAGGCCGGGCCGCGCGACCACGCGCGGGTCGCCGCCCTGCGCCTCCACCAGCAGCTCCATGCGGCGCGATGCGGCGCCCGAATCGCGCAGCGTCGTCAGCGTGCGCTCCGCCTCTTCGGCCGTCGCGGCGAGGCCGGAGAGGAGCATCAGGTGGGTGCCGAGCTCCACGGTGAGCGCCCACAGGTCCGCGGGGCCGCCGCCGGCCAGCGTCTCGAACGCCTCGCGCACTTCCAGCGCGTTCCCCACCGCGCGGCCCAGCGGCTCGCGCATGGACGAGAGCACGGCGCGGGTGCGGCGGCCGGCGCCCTCGCCGATCTTCACCAGCGCGGCGGCCAGGTCGCGCGCGGCCTCGGGCGTGGCCATGAAGGCGCCCGAGCCCCACTTCACGTCCAGCACGATGGTGGAGGCGCCGCCGGCCAGCTTCTTGGACATGATGCTGCTGGCGATGAGCGGCACCGAATCCACCGTGGCGGTCACGTCGCGCAGCGAGTAGAGCGCCCCGTCGGCGGGGACGAGCTCGGGGCTCTGGCCCACCAGCGCGCACCCGATCCGCCTTACCTGCGCCCTCATCTCGTCCAGTTCCAGCGAGGTGCGGAAGCCGGCGATGGCCTCCAGTTTGTCCAGCGTGCCGCCCGTGTGGCCAAGCCCGCGGCCGGACATCTTCACGAACGCGGCGCCCGCCTCGGCCATCAGGGGGACGAGCACCAGCGAGGTCTTGTCGCCCACGCCGCCCGTGCTGTGCTTGTCCACGGTGGGGCGGTCGAGCCCTTCCCATTCCAGCGTGGCGCCGCTCTCCACCATGGCGCGGGTCATCGCCAGCGTCTCGCCCTCCGTCATCCCGCGCCAGCACACGGCCATCAGCCACGCCGCCATCTGGTAGTCGGGCACCGTCTTGCCCAGGTACCCGGCCAGCAGCCCGCCGATCTCCTCGCCCGAGAGCTCGCCGCCGTTCTTCTTCCGCTCGATCAGCGGCACCGCCCCGGTGCTCACGACTCCCCGCCGCGGGCCGGGAGGCTGGCCGCGTCGAACGCGCCCGGGAGGAGGGCGCCCACGGTGGTGGTGACCACGCCGCCCGGGTCGTGCGCCCCGGCGGGTATGATCAGCACCATCTCGGGCCCGAACTCGTAAAGCACCTGCCGGCAGGCTCCGCAGGGCGCGCAGGGCAGGTCGTCTTCAGGCCCCACCACGGCGATGGCGCGGAACGCGGTGCGCCCCTCGGACACGGCCTTGAAGATGGCCGTGCGCTCGGCGCAGTTGGTGAGCCCGTACGAGGCGTTCTCCACGTTGCACCCGGTGAACACCGTGCCGTCCTCGGCCAGGAGCGCGGCCCCCACGGGGAAGCGGCTGTAGGGGGCGTAGGCGTGCGCGCGGGCTTCGCGGGCGCTCTCCATCAGCGCGCGCTCGTCCAGCTCGGGCCTGTCGTTCGTGTTTTCGGTCAACGTGGATCGGGCGTAGGGGTTTGCGTGCCTGCTTCACAAGCTTGGGCGCGGCCGGGGCCGAGCACAAGGGTTCACCTCTGTCCAGTCCGTAAGTTTTGGCACCGCGTAAAACTGGACACTCCGTCCAGTTTGGCGCGACAAAAGAAGGCACGGAGATCTTCCCCCGTGCCCCCGTGCCTCTGTGAGACCCTCTTCTCAGCGCCCGTCGAGCACCCGCCGCAGCTCGCCCGAAAGCTCCGCCAGCACCTGGTCGCGGTCGTCGCGGATGAAGAAGTGGCCGCCGGGAAAGATGCGCGTCCCGAACTCCCCCGTCGTCTGCTCCCGCCACGCGTCCAGCTCGTCAGTGGACACGTCCGGGTCCCGCGCCCCGCCGAATGCCGTCATCGGGATCGCGAACGGAGGCTCAGGGCGGTAGCGGTACGTCTCGCTGATGGCGAAATCCGCGCGCAGCAGGGGCGAGAACAGCTCCATCAGCTCGCGGTGGAGCAGCACCTCCTCCGGCGTGCCGCTCAGCCGTCGCAGCCCCTCCACGAACTCCGCCTCCGGCAGCGCGTGGATGGTAGCCACCGTGCGCGGAAGCTGAGGCGCCGTGCGCCCGGACGGGAAGAAGGCCACCGGCAGCGCCCCGCCGCCCCGCCTCAGCCGCCGCATCAGCTCGAAGGCGATCATCGCCCCGTTGCTGTGCCCGAAGAAGGCGAACGGAAGGTCGAAGTACGGCGCCAGGCCGACCACCGCGCTCTCCACCAGCTCCTGCGCGCTGGTGAACGGCGCCTCCCCCATCCGCCCCTCGCGCCCCGGGGGCTGCACCGCGCACACCTCCACCTCCGCGGGCAGGCCCCTGGGCCACGAGTGGAAGATCGACGCGCCGCCTCCCGCGTAGGGAAAGCAGAAGAGGCGCAGGCGGGCTCCCGGATTCGGACGGGGGAAGATGGCCCAGGCGGATCGGCTCACGGGCCTACGACCGCTCCCCGATCCCCGCTTCCTTCACGGTGTTCTGCAGCGACCTCGGGCGCATGTCGGTCCACACCTCGTCCACGTAGGCGAGGCACTCCGCCTTCGTCCCCTCCTTCCCCGTCGCCTTCCACCCCCGCGGCAGCTCGCGGCCCGCGGCAAAGATGGAATGCTGCCCCTCGTCGTTCACCACCACCTGGTAGACGGTGGTATCCTCGCGATCCTCAGACATCCGTCTCCTCCGTGTCTCTGCGTCTCTGTGTGAGATCAGCGGTTGAAGCTCGCCACCGCGCTCGTGCTGTCGCTCCGCCCCATGATGCGGCGCACGCCCGTCCACGCGCGCACCAGGTTGGATTCGGTGCGGTCCAGCCGTGCCTCGGTGATCTGCCGCTGTCCCGTGCTGGCGTGGATGAAGCGCCCGCCGCCCACGTACACCCCCACGTGCGTGACGCGGTCGCCGCTGCCGAAGGTGAGGATGTCGCCCGGCAGGAGGCGGCTCAGGTCGCGCGGCACCTCCTGGCCCACGCGCGCCTGCTCGGCCGCGGTGCGCGGGAGGCGCACGTCCAGGCGGCGCATCAGGTACTGGAGGAAGCCGCTGCAGTCGAAGCCTCGCTCGGGATCGCTCCCGCCCAGCAGGTAGCGCACTCCCACCTGCCTGCGGGCCAGCGCCACCAGCGTGTCGCGCTGCGCCTGCTCCGGCCGCGCGTCGCCGCGCAGGAAGCCGAGGATGGAGGGGAACTGCTGCGCCGATGCGTTGGCGGGGAGGGCCATCACCAGCCCCAGGACGATCACGAAGAGGGCGCTGCCGCGGAGTGGACGCAAAGCGGGGAGGGGGATCGCGGGTGGGCTGCGGACCGGCGCGGGGAGGTGCATGCCGGGCGCGGTCCCGTGCGAGCGGGACGGCCGTGGCGTGCGCCGGGGCGGATGCGATGCGGGGTTGAGCGGGAGCCATCTTACTCCCCGCGTTTTCGCCCGTCAACACCCACATGCGCCCCTCATCCGCCCGCCCAGGTCCAAGCCGATATGGCGCAACGACTTGCGCGCCATGGCAACCGGAGTCGCCCCGCGAGCTCCAATCCAAAGGCGAGGGCGGCGCCGTGGCGCCGCCCTCTGACGCCCGTCTGGGTTTCGTCCGCCCGGAGGTTCACCGCGCGCCGGGGGATGTGCGGCTCGTCCTCTCCGGACTCGGCCTGACCATGGGGATGGAGGAGGCGGTCCGCCCGTACATCGAGCGCGGGCAGGTAGTGCCGGTGCTGGAGCCGTACTGCCCGCCGTTCGGGGGCTTCTACCTGTACCACCCGCAGCGGCGGCAGGCCTCACCGGCCCTCCGCGCCCTCATCGCCTACCTGCTTGAACTGCGGCAGAAGGGGCCCTGACCCCGCCAGCCCGGCGCGAATCCATCGCGCCCATGCTCGCGCTGGATGCATCGTCAAACACACCGTGCTCTTCCCGGATGCAGCGTCCAACGCACCGATTTCCGGGTAGGGGCAGCCCCATGTGGCTGCCCGTGCCCTGCCGCCGCGCACCTCGCCGAGGGTTCGTCACGGCCGAAGGCACGGTCAGCCACGCGGGGCTGCCCCTACAGGTTCGGCGCGGTGCGCGGAGATCTTGGGCGGGCTGAGGACACGGGCCCGTCGGTTCCCCAGGATGCGTTGCGGCGGTTTTCCATCGCCCGGCCCGGTGGACAATGCGCGCCGCCCGCCCCATACTCAGCCCACACACCGCACACAGCCCCCCATGCCACAGCCCGCATGAGCCGCCTCTTCCGCACCGCCGCACCCCTGCTGGCGCTCGCCGCGCTGGCCTGCGCCGCCGCCTCCCCCGCCCCGGGCCGCGCCGCCCCGGCCGCCGCCGCGACCGCGGACACCGCAGTCCTGCGCCGCACGCTGGAGCGCGCGATGAGCGGCTACGCGGGCGTGGCGGGCGTGAGCGTCGCCAACCTGCGCACGGGCGAGACGCTCTCCATCCGCGGCGCGGAGCCTTTCCCCTCGGCGTCGCTGATCAAGGTGGCGGTGCTGGTGACGCTGCTGGAGGAGGTGAAGGGGGGATCGATCCGGCTGGACGAGCGCATCGGGATGATCGCGCGCGACCGCGTGGGAGGCTCGGGCGTGCTCAAGCACATGGCGTCCGGCCTCGGCCTGACGGTGGAGGACGCGGCCTGGCTGATGATCACCCTCTCGGACAACACGGCCACCAACCTGCTCCTGGACCGCCTCAACATCCGCACGGTGGGGAGCAAGATGGAGGCGCTGGGGCTCCCGCGGACCAAGATCCACTCCAAGACCTTTTTGCGCTCCACCTCGGTGGCCATGGACAGCTCAGTGAAGTACGGCCTGGGCGTCACCACGCCGGACGAGACGGTGCGCCTCTTCACCCTGCTCCACCAGGGGCGCGCCGTGTCGCCGGCCATGGACTCGCTGGCGCTGCGGATGCTGCGCGCCAACCAGGACCCCACCAAGCTTCAGCGCTGGCTCCCCGAAGAGCTGGACGCGGCACACAAGACGGGCGACGTGGACCAGGCCCGCAACGACTGCGGCATCCTGTACGGCGCCGAGGCGCCGGTGGCGGTGTGCGTGATGACGCGCGAGAACCAGGACAAGTCGTACCTCCCCGACAACCCGGCCAACCTCCTGATCGCCCGCGTCGGCCGCGAGGTGTTCCGCCACTACAACCCCGCGGCCACGCTCCCCACGGCCCCCCGCTGACGCCCATGCGCGTCACCCTGCGGACCGCCACCATCGCCGCCGCGCTGGCCGAGGGCGCCCTCCTGCTGGGAGTCGTCATCTACCTCGCCGCATCGGGGAAGACGCTGCAGCTGCGCGTGGCGATGCCGGAGGAGCCGCGGCCCGCGGAGGCGCGGCTGGTGATCCCGGTGGCGGGGGTGCAGGCGCGCGAGCTGGCCGACAGCTACGGCGCCGGGCGCTCCGGCGGGCGGAGCCACAAGGGCGTGGACATCTCCGCGCCCGAGGGCACGCCGGTGGTGGCGGCGTCGGCGGGGGTGATCGTGAAGCGGGCGTCGCACGCGCTGGGCGGCATCTCGGTGTACCAGCGCGACACGGACGGGCGCACGGTGTACTACTACGCGCACCTCCAGCGCTACCGGGCCGGCCTCAAGGAGGGCGACCTGGTGCGCGCCGGCGACGTGATCGGGTACGTGGGACACACCGGCAACGCGCCGCCCGGAAACCCGCACCTCCATTTCGCCGTCTATACCGTCACCGACCCCAACCGCTGGTGGCGCGGGCGGGACATCAATCCGTATCCCCTTCTGGTAGAAAGCCGTTGATCCCAGCGCATCCGCCGCGATGACGACGCTTCTCATCGTCTGGCTCACCACCTTCGCGGTGAGTGTCGTGGGCTCGCTGGTGCCCTTTGTCAACATCGAGATCTACCTGCTCTCGGCCGTCGCGCTCTCGCCCAAGGCCTTCGTCATGCCGCTGGTGATCGCCGCCACCGCGGGGCAGACGGTAGGGAAGATCGCCATGTACTTCGTGGGCCGCGGCGTGCTGAAGCTCCCCGCGGGGCGCGTGCAGCGCGGGCTGGAGGCCGCCACGGCCAAGCTCGAGGCCCGGCCGATGTGGGGGAAGCTCGTCTTCTTCTGCAGCTCGCTGGTGGGCTTCCCCCCGCTTTACGTGATGACGCTGGCCGCGGGCGCGGTGCGGATGAACTTCGTCTTCTTCGTGGTGGCGTGCGCCGTGGGGCGCTTCTTCCACTTCGCCGTGGTGGCGCTGGTGCCGGACGTGTGGCAGCGCCTCTTCGGGTAGGCGGTTGCGCGGCGGGGCGCGCAGGTCCATCGTTGAGCGGATGACGCATACCCGGAGCGAGCGATGAGAGCACCCCTGGCCCGCTACAACGAAGCGACGGCGCTGAACCCCGAGGCGGGGAACCACGTGGTCACCAGCGACGCGCGCGAGCTTGCGGCCGCCCGCCGCGCGGCGCAGCGCACGTGGGCGCACTTCCCCTACTACGCGCGACGCTACGGGGCCCGGGGGCGCCAGTTCGCCCTCAGCGACAGCGGCTGGCTGGCCACCCTGTGCGACCTCGCCCCGGCCGCGGCCGTCGAGCAGGTGAAGTGGCTGGGCGTGGTGCTGTCGTCGCGCGGGATGCCGCAGTGGATGCTCGAGCTTCACCTGGAGATGCTTCACGAGGA
>DASVSA010000621.1:0-2850 GCA_036388335.1 Longimicrobium sp.
TGGGCACTAGGCACTTTTTCACACTGGCAGGGTTTCTGCGCCACGGCCGGGCAGTGCGTGCGAGAGCAACCTCTTCTCAAAGGCGGGTGGGATGATGCTTCTGCATCGGTGGGCGGCGGTCTGCGCGGTGCTGGGTGTGGCGGCCTGTGGCGGCGGCGGGGATGCGGGAGGCGGTGGCGGGACGGCCGAGAAGGCGCCCCCGGGCGGGTACAAGACCTTCGCCGGCGGCCCGCCGGGAGGGACGCTGATCGTGCTCGCCGACCGCGAGCCGGACAACCTCAACCCGCTCACCTTCGACAGCAACCCGGCGTACCAGCTCGTCCACCTGATGTTCCGGGCGCTGGCCCGGCGCGACAGCACGCTCAGCGGCTACACGCCGGACCTCCTGCAATCGTGGCAGGTCAACGGGAGCACCGTGGTGATGAAGGTGCGCCCCGGCCTCAGGTGGCACGACGGAAAGCCCGTGACCGCCGAGGACGTCGTCTTCACCATCGAGCGGCAGAAGGATGAGAAGGTGGGCTCGCCCCGCAAGCCGGACGTGGAGGGCGTCACCTCCGTTCGCGCCGTGGACAGCCTGACCGTGGAGGCGACGCTCGTCCGCACCAGCCCGGCGGCGCTGAACGCGCTCCTGGAGGTGATCCCGGCGCCCAAGCACATCCTGGGCAGCGTGGACCCGGGGCAGATGCGCTTCCATGCCTTCAACCGCAACCCGGTGGGCAACGGGCTCTACCGCTTCGGGTCGTGGGAGCAGAACCGGCAGGTGACGGTCAACGCCAACACCGAGGCGCCGGAAGGCCGCCCCTCGCTCGACCGCATCGTGGTGAGGAACGTCCCCGAGCCCAGCGCGCGGCTCACCGGCCTGCTGAACGGCGAGGGCGACCTCCTCCCCCGCGTCCCCGCGGACCAGCGGAGCCGCATCAAGAGCACGCCCACGGTGAAGCTTCACAACGCCCCGCGCGTGAGGCCGGGGTGGATCGCCTGGAACGTGAGCCGCCCGCCGGTGGACGACATCCGCGTGCGGCAGGCGTTCCTGATGGCCGTCAACCGCCCCGCGCTGGTGCAGGGGCTCCTGGGCACGGACGCGGAGCCCGCGCTCTCGCCCATCCCGCCCGCGCTGCGCGAGCACTCGCGCGACGCGCGCCCCATCCCCTACGACGTGGCGGGCGCCGGGCGGCTGCTGGACGCGGCCGGGTGGCGCGACACCAACGCCGACGGCATCCGCGACAAGGGCGGGCGCCCGCTGACCCTGGAGGTGGAGTTCAGCTCCAGCGATCCGCTCCGCCCCGACATGCTGGTGGCGATGCAGAGCCAGGTGAAGCAGGCCGGCATCAACCTGGTGCTGAAGCCCATGGAGAGCACCACCTGGGTGTCGCGGCTGCGCGCCCGGCAGTTCCAGGGCTCGTTCTGGGGCTGGGGCTGGGGCCCGGGCGTGATGGCACCCAACGCCGAGGCCATCTGGCACTCGCGCTCCATCCCCCCGGCCGGCGCCAACTTCGCCGGGTACAGGAACCCCCGCGTCGACGCCCTGATCGACTCGCTCCTGCTGGAGTCGGACACGACCCGCGCCCGCGCCATGTGGCGCACCCTGGAGCAGACGGCCATCGATGACGCGGTGTACGCGCCCATCTTCCTGGACCCCGAGTTCTACGGGGTGAGCGCGCGCTACCAGAACGTGAAGTTCCGTGGCCCGGAGTGGTGGGAAGACGTGATCTACTGGAGCATCCCCACCAACCGCCGCACCGCCCGCGACCGCATGGGCGCGCAGGCGAAGCAGTAGGGCCCCCTCCCCCGTCCCCCTCCCCCGCAAACCGCGCGGGAGAGGGGGCGTTTTCCATGAGGGAGGCCCCCACCCCCCGGCCCCCTCCCCCGCGTGCGGGGGAGCGTGGGGGAGGGGGAGAACTGCGGGGGCGCGAGTGCCTGCGTAGGGGCGAGGCATGCTCGCGCGCATCGCGGCACGCGCATCGGCCGGCTCGCCGCACGCGAAGTAGTCCCCTCTCCCACGCAGTTGGTGGGAGAGGGTGGCAGCTGTAAGCTGCCGGGTGAGGGCCCCCTCTTGTAGTGGCCCCGAATGAGCCGGGAACACATGTCGGCCCGCCGGGTTCCAACAGGGTGGGAGAACGAGGCCGCCGTGGCCGTGCAGCGCAGCACCTGGAGTTTCGTGACCGTGTCCGCCGCAATTCCTTTATCGCTCAACCCGGCGCTCGAAGCCCTTTCGGACGGCTTCTGCATGATTGGCCCGGATGGGCGCATCACCTACTGGAACGCCGCCGCCGAACGGATGCTGGGCGCCCCGCGCGAGGGGGTGCTCGGCCTCCGCTTGTCCGAAGCCTTCGGCGGGGTGGACGAGGCGGCCCTCGGTGAGCGGCTGGCGGAGCTCCGCGCGGGCGGTCCGCTGCGTCTGCCGGGCGACGAGGTGTTTCCCGACGCGCCGCGCGCCTTCACCGTCGTGGCCACGGCGGCGGAGGACTGCGTGGCGCTGCAGCTTCGAGCGCCGGACCCGGAGGCGGAGCGCTCGCTGGGGGTGCTGGACTCCATCCGGCACGGGTGCGTGGCCGTGGACGCGCAGGGGCGGATCGCGTACGCCAACCGCGCGGCCCGCGGGGTGCTGGGAGCGCGGCGCGCCATGGCGGGCACCGAGATCTGGTCGCTCCTGCCGGACGAGCCGGCGGTGCTGCGCCGCACGCTTGCCGAATCGCTGGCCGACGGGCGCCCGCACCGGCTCCAGGCCATCCAGGTGGAGGCCGAGCCCTTTCGCGGGCGCTTCTTCGACGTGTGGACGCGCCCGCTGGCGGAGGGGGGCGCCTCCATCCTGTTCGAGGACGTGACCTCCCGCATCGCGCGCGACGAGGA
>DASVSA010000622.1:0-9288 GCA_036388335.1 Longimicrobium sp.
CGGCGTTCTCGCGCACCTGCTCGGGCGTGCGCGCCCCGAACACGGGGATGGCGCCGCGCGAGCGCAGCCAGTTGAGCGCCACCTGCGACGGCGGGCAGCCCCGCTCCCGGGCCACCGCCACCACCTCGGCGGCGATGCGTCGGTTGCGCTCGCCGCGGTCCACGAAGCGGCCCATGACCGGGTCGTCCAGCCGGCGGGGCGCGCCTCCATCCTCCTCCTCGTACTTGCCCGTGAGCCAGCCGCTGGCCAGCGGCGTCCAGGCCAGCAGGCTCACGTCCAGCGCGGCGGCCATGGGGAGGAGCTCGCGCTCGGCGTCTCGCTCGGTGAGGTTGTACTCGGCCTGCAGGGCCGCGAAGGGGGTCCACCCGCGCAGCGAAGCCCGGGTGTTGGCCTGCGCCACCACCCAGGCGGGTGCGTTGGAGACGCCCAGGTGAAGCACCTTGCCGCGCCTCACCAGGTCGTCCAGCGCCCTCATCAGCTCGTCCACCGGGGTCAGGAAGTCCCACGCCTGCACCCAGAGGACGTCGATGTAGTCCACGCCCAGGCGCCGCAGGCTGCCGTCCACGGCGCGCTCCAGGCTCTTGCGGTGCGAGCCGGACGCGTTTGGATCGGGCGGCCCCGGGCTGCCCAGGAAGCGCCCGCCGTACTTGGTGCCCACCACCACCTGGTGGCGCCGCCCGGCGATGAACTCGCCCAGGAACTCCTCGCTCTCGCCGTCGCCGTAGGTGTTGGCGGTATCCACGAAGTTGCCGCCCGCCTCCAGGAACGCCTCGAAGACGCGGCGGCTCTCCTCCCGCCCGGTACCCCACCCGGACGAGCTGAGGAACCCCATCGTCCCCAGGCACAGCCCCGAGACGCGCAGCCCGCTCCCGCCCAGAAGCCTGTATCTCATTCGAGCTCCGTCCGGGGGAACAGCGGTTTCACACAGAGACACGGAGGCACGGAGAAACAGCACGAGTTCATTCCTTCTCTGTGCCTCCGTGTCTCTGTGTGAGGCCCTTCTGTCTCACCGGCGCCGGGTGCCCTGCTGCCCGCCGGTGATGGGAGTGAGGTTGGAGTGAACCAGCCTCCACTCGCCCCGGTCCTTCGCGAAGGTCTCCACGTCGCGGTAGCGCCCGCTGAAGTCGCGGCCGTTCACCACGCCCTTCATGTCGATCAGGCTCACCCAGATGGCCGTGTGGCCACCGAAGGTCTTCATCACCTCCTCGCTGCGCTCCACCTCGAAGTCGGTGGCGTGAGTGGTGATGTCCTGGAGCATGTCGCCGCGCTCCAGCAGGTTGCCGGCGGGGTCCACCAGGGTGTATCCCTCGCCCACCGCGGACTCCAGGATCCCCCGCGTCTCGCCCTGCACGGCTGTGGCGCCCGCCGCGGCCACGCCCTTGCCGCCCGCCGCCGCCGCGCGGATCTCGCGCGTGGCCTGCTGCCGCGCGCCGGCGAAGCTGCGGTACAGCTCGCGCACCTCCTCGCCCACCTGCCCCGCGTTGAGGCGGTTCTCGCCCTCGCCCGCGGCGTCGGCCAGCGCGCTCATGCTCGAGCCGCCGCCGCCCGTCAGGAAGGCACGCGTCTCTTCGGGCGTGCCATCGATGATGATCTTCATGACTCTGCTCCTTCCTCGCCGGACGGCGCTCATCCCGCACCGCTCAGCACGAAGATGTTTCCATCCGGGTCCCTGAACTGGGCCATCACTCCCCCCGGCTGGTCCCGCGGCTCCTCTATGAACTCCACTCCCCGGTCCCTCAGCTCCGCCCAGGTGGCGCGGACGTCCCCGCAGCGAAACACGATGTGCGAAAAGGTGCCGATGCGCTCCTCCAGCCCCGGCGGCGTCCACAGCCCCAGACGGATGCTGGAGCCCGGCGGCGCCACCTCGATCCAGCGCGCCCCCGGCCCCATGGGCTCGTCCACCACCAGGTCGAAGCCCAGCTTGCCGGTGTAGAAGTCCACCGCCCGCTGCTGGTCTCCCACGCACACGCCCATGAGCTTGACGTCGTCGATCATCCGGCTCTCCTGGGTTGTAGTGCTGAGTCCTGAGTCCTGAGTGCCGAACTGCAGTGCGTGAGTGCGTTAGTGCGTGAGTGCGCTTTTCATTCAGCACACAGCACTCAGGACTCAGGACTTCCCATTCCTAGTCGCCGTGCACCATCTCTTCCTCGTCGGCGGTGTTGGCGCCCTGGCCCCACGGCACCGTGGGGTAGCGCGGCTCGGCCGGGGCCGGGCGCGGCAGGAAGGCCAGGTCGGCGCCGATCTGCTCGGCGGTGTTGAGGAAGTCGTAGATCCCCCAGTGCGCGGCGATCTTGCCGTCGCGGAACTGAAGGAACTCGATCCCCGGGATCACCACGTCGCGGTGAGTGGCCTCGATGCCCAGGAACTCCCCCGAGTGGTGGGCGTGGAGGTCGTAGAGCACGGCCACCATGTCGCCCTGGCCCAGCACCGCCTGGTTCTCCTCCATGGCGTCGCTGAACGTCTGCGCCCAGATGCTGAAGCGCTGCTGCACCCCCTCGAAGCCCGGCAGGTCGCCCGGCATGGCCGCGTGGTCCACGAAGTCGGCGGTCAGGTGGCGCGAGAGGGTCTCGATGCTCCAGTCGTGGCCGTTGAAGACCTCCTTCTGGAACCGGTACAGCGCCTCCTTGTTGCGCTGGATGGTGGCCGCCTCGTTCACCAGGTCGTCGAGCGACCGGTCCAGCCCGATGAGCTGCGGGAAGCGGTTGGCCTCCTCGGGCGAAAGCTCGATGTTGATCTTCATCTCATGCTCCACGATTGATGTTCCGCCTCCGCCGCGGCATGCGCCCGGCGGCCCGTCGTTCACCCGGCGTCTTTGCGCCGGATCCCGCGCTCCCACTCCCACCGGGAGGTCACGGCGTGCGACCACCAGGGTGGCACCCCGTACTCCCGGCGGAGGTGGCGCGCCCGCGCGGTGGCCCCGGCGCCCGGCGCGCTCCACGCGTCGAGCACCGCGAACCACTCGTCCCACCCCCTGCCCGTGCGCTCCCGCACGGCCGCGTCGCCGATGGAGCGCGACCCCGGCTTCCGCTCCGCCATCGCGCGCCTCCTACTCGATGCCGTCCACCCCGTAGCCGTGCTTCTGGTGGTGCTCGCAGTAGATCTCGCCCTCGGGCGCGATCATGGTGCAGCGCCGCAGCGTGCCCTTGAGCAGCACCTGGCACTGGCGCCGCTTGGTCTCGATCAGCGACTTGAGGAGCCCCAGCTTGGCGTCGTCGGCGCCGGCCTCCAGCGCCACCTGGTACGCCCGCTCGGCCATCCCGCTGTCGAAGCCCTGCTGCGCCCTCACCGCCATGATGTCTTCGGTGAGGGGGGCCATGATCTGGTTGGCGAAGATGTTCTCGAACGGGTTGATGTGCCGGTGCTCCACGATCAGCCCGTCGCGCACCTTGATGGCGTGCAGCGTGGGGATGGCGATCTGGTGGTCGGCGGGCGGGCGCCCGTTGAACTCCTCGTACTGCGTGCCCCGGCCCGTGATCAGCGCCACGCACGACTGGTCGTCGGCGCTCACGATCTCGTTGATGACCATGAACCAGTCCGGGAAGGCGCGGAACAGCCCCTTGAGCATGCGCGTGTGCGCCTTGGGGCTGATGGGGTCCGTGCCGAAGTACGTCTTGCTGCGGAACTCGGTGGGATGGAAGATCTTCTCCATCGCGTGGTAGTCGCGCGAGTTCTCCAGCTCGATGTAGCGGTACATCATGGCGATGGCCTGGTCGCGCTTGGAGAGCCCCTGCAGCCCCTCCCACGCCTCGGGCAGGGTGGCCGGGTACTGGGCCGGGCGCTGCTGCGTGAGCGCCATCTGGCCGGACACCACCGCCACGAACGGGTCGAAGCGGGTGCCGCCCTGCTGCGCCAGCGCCGCGAGCTGCTCGGCCGCGCCGTTGCCGTTGTCCTTGGGGGCCGTGAGGGTGCCGGGGCCGTAGGGCACCCCCGGCGAGCCCTGCGTGCCGTCGTCTTCCAGGTGGAACCAGCGCCCCTGGCGAAGCTTGAGCTCGTCGCCCTGCAGATCGCGCATGCTCATCGTACCCTCCGGTGGGTGTCGGTTGGCGGCCAGCCCTCCGGCGCCGCGACGGCGCCTGCGGGTACGGCCCGGGCTTCGTGTGGCGCCGCCGCGCGCCGTGTGTAGCGCACCCGGCAGGGCGGGCGCGGGCGGATCACCCCCATCTCGAAGTCGCGCCCGGGGGCGCGGTCCAGCAGCTCCATGTCGAAGTGCTGCAGCAGCATCCCCACGATGCACTTCATCTCGTGGGTGCCAAAGGCCATCCCCGGGCAGCGGTACGGCCCGCCGCCGAACGGGATCAGCGCGTAGGGAGTGGCCCGGTCCTCGGCCCGGTCCGGCGCGAAGCGGCCGGGGTCGTACGTGTCGGGCTCGGCGAAGTACTGGGGGAGGCGGTGGGCCACGGCCGGGCACACCATCGCCAGCCATCCCCTGGGGATCCGGTACCCGCCGGCCTCGATGTCCTGGGCCACGTAGCGCGCGTAGTGGCTCATCACCGGGTTCATGCGCTGGCTCTCCTTGAGCGCCCACTCCAGGCGGGAGAGGCGCGCCAGCGCGGGCGCGTCCACCGAGTGCGGCCGGTGCCCCAGCACCTCGGCCGTCTCCTCCCTCACCGCCGCCTCCCAGCGGGGGCTCTCCAGCAGCTGCACCAGCGTCCACGCCGCCTGCGCCGAGGTGGTGATGTAGCCCGTGAACACGGCCAGCAGCGCCATCCCCAGCGCCGCCTCGTCGCCCTCGGTGGCCAGCTTCTCCAGGAAGTCGTCGTGGGCCCCCGGCGCCGCGCGCCGCGCCGCCAGCAGCGGCGCCACCATCTCCTCCAGCTTCTTGCGCGCGCGGTCGCGCCGGCGGAAGCGGGGGAGGGGGAGGTTGGGGGGGAGCACGAACTCCATCCCCCGCGCCAGGTCCTCGTACAGCGGCCTCAGCTCCTCGATGCGCGCGCGCACCTCCGGCCCCACCAGCGCCGCCGCGGCGATCCTCATCCCCAGCGTGGTGAAGGCTTCGTTGAGCTCAAAGGTGCCCGAAGCCCCCAGCGACGCGATCCACGCCCGCGTCTCGGCCGCCATGGCCGCCACGTACCCGTCCATGCGCGCGCCGCGGAAGGCCGTGTGGAGGAGGGCCAGCTGCCCGCGCCTCACCTCGGCGTGCGGCGAGGCGTTGAGCACCTCGCCGAACATGGGCACCACGAAGCGGTAGACCTCGGGAAGCGAGAGCGCCCGGTCCGCCTGCGTGAAGAAGAAGCGGTGGTGCTCGGGCCCCACCATCACCGCCGCGCGCTGCGGCCCCAGCCGCATGGAGAACACGGGGCCGAGCGTACGGTAGCCGCGCCGGAACACCTCCACGTGCTCGCGGCGGTACTCCAGGAGGTTCCCCAGCAGGGGGAGCCCCGGCAGGGCGGGGGGCGGAGGGCGCATGGCTCTCGTCTCGGCTCGTTGGAGGTGGCTCAGGCCATCGCCGCCAGGTACTCTTCCGGCAGCATCCCCATCTGCGCCATCATGGCCAGCTCGTCGGTCACGCCCCAGTGCTCCACGATGCGGTCGCCGCGCACCCGCGCGATCCCCATCACGTTGCAGTGGATCTGGCGGTAGGTGGGCTCCACGCCCAGGTAGCTGCCGTGGTTGGTGCCGGTGGCGGTCATGCGCGTCACCACGCGGTCGCCCTCGGCCACGATGTCGTCCAGCTCGAAGTGGAGGTCGGGGAAGGCTCCCATGAAGTTGCCCACCACGTCGCGCACCTCTTCGAAGGTCTGCGCGCGGGTGCGGGTGTGGTGCACCATGTCGCTGGACCAGAACCGCGAGAGCCCCTCCAGGTCGCCCCGGTTCCAGGTGGCCACGTAGTCGCGGACGAGCTGCTTGTTGCGTTCGAGGATCTCGGCGGACATAGGTCAGGCCTCGGTGTCGTGGGATGTTGAAAGGGTGGGCCCCGTTCAGGGCTCCACCGCGAAGAGCGCGTGGAAGGGGCTCTGCATGGGCACCCGCGCGAAGCGGGTGAAGCCCGCGCCCGCCGCCAGCTCGCGCAGGCGGCTCTCGGGGAGCCCCAGCGTTCCCGGCGCGTCGCCGCCCGCGGCGAGCGCCACCGGGGTGTTGTAGAGCACGCTGGTGGCGTAGAGGATGGCGCCGGCCGGCCCGGCGTTGTCCTGCAGCCGCTCGCCGGCGGGCGTCTCCAGCACCACCCACACGCCGCCGGGCGCCAGCGCGCGCCGGATGGCCGCGAACGCCCCCGGCAGGTCGCCGAAGTCGTGAGCGGAGTTGAAGGTGGTCACCACGTCGAAGGGCCCCGGCAGCCCCGCCGCCAGGTCGCGCCGCTCGAACCGTACGCGGTCGCCCACGCCGGCCTCGCGGGCGCGCGCCTCGGCCCGCGCCACGGCGGGCCCAAAGGCGTCGAAGCCGGTGAAGCGCGAGCGGGGGAAGGCCGTGGCGAGCGCGACCAGCGCCCGGCCCGAGCCGCACCCCACGTCGGCCACCGTGCACCCCTTCTGCAGCCGCGGCACCAGGCCGGAGACGCGCGGGAGCCAGGCGGTGGCGAGGAGGTGGTCGAACCACCCGGCGCTCATCCTCTCCATCCCCTCCAGCAGCTCGTCGCCGTACTCCTCCTGGCGCACGCCGCCCCCGTCGCCGAATGCGCGCGCCACCTCGCCCAGCCGCGCGCCCAGCGCCGCCACCTGCTGGAATCCGCCCCCCATGAAGCCCGGCGTCCCCTCGGCCGCCAGCATTGGCGCGTGCTCCAGGGGAAGGGTGAAGCGCCCCGTGGCGGGGTCGTGCTCGATGTATCCGGCGCACGCCAGCGCCGCGAGCCACTCGCGGGTGTGCCGCTCGGCCACTCCCGCGCGCCCGGCCAGCTCGGCCGACGTGGCCGGCCCCGCCGCCAGCGCCCCGAACAGCCCCAGCCGGTCCCCCAGCGCGCACACCAGCGCCGTCATCGCGCCCGCCAGGTCGCCCATCAGCTTGCCCGCGAAGGCGCCGGCGCGGGCCGGGTTGAACGGTGGCGCGGCCATGGGCGCGGGAGCGGCCGCCTTCTTCAGCATGGTGGTCATGGGCATGGTAGCTCGCTCTATCGGAGGGCCTAGTGCCTAGTGCCTAGTGCCTAGTGCCTAGTGCTGGTGCCTAGCCTGGTGCCTCGTGCCTGGTGCCTCATGCCGGTGAAATGCTGTTACTAGGCACTCGGCACTAGGCACTCGGCACTTCGTTCCTATCCCCCCATCCCTTCCGGCCGCTGCGCGAGCTGAAAGCGATTGCCGTCCGGGTCGGCGAACCAGGTCTCCCATCCGCCCCAGGGCTGCTCCTCCGGCTCTCCGCCAAAGGGTACGCCCCGGGCCACCATCGCCTGGTAGGCGCCGTGGATGTCGTCCGTGAGCAGCACCATCCCCGTCCACATCCCCACCCGGTCCATCAGGGTGGTGGCCACCTCGCCGTACATCCCCGGGACGTAGAGGAGGAGCTCGGTGCCGCCTCCCGGCGGGGCCACGGCCAGCCAGCGGTTGCCGTTGCCGATGGGGATGTCGATCGTGGGCTCCCACCCCACCGAGTCGCGCCAGAAGTCCAGCGCGCGGGCCTGGTCGTTCACGAACACCGGCACGGTGCCCACCCGCGCCGGCAGGGCGCCCACCGCCGCCCCGGTGCTCATACGGCGAACCCGTCGCGGCGCTCGCAGCACGACACGCCCACGTCGTCGGCGATGCCGTCCTGGTTGGTGTCCAGCTCGCCCTCGGTCGTGGAGTACACGTCGCGCGAGTTGAGGTCGATGTGGCCGTCGCCGTCCCAGTCGTTCAGCTTGCCCTTGAACGTGCCCGAGATGAAGGCGTTGGTCATCGGCCCCGCGATGGGGTCGTGGAGCGTGGAGAGGATGGCGTTGCCCGGCACCAGCACGTCTTCCAGCGCCTTGCCCGCGATGTTCTGCAGGTTGACGAAGCCCCAGCCCTGGAAGCGGCCGCGCACGTAGCGGATGGCGTCGCCGCCGCGCACCTTGAAGTTGCTGTCCAGGTGCCAGCAGCCCTGCCGCATGAAGCCGATCCTCGCGTCGCTCATCCCCATCGACGGGTCGTCCGCGCGGCCCGAGTGGTAGAACGGGCGGGGGACCAGCGACTCGAAGAAGAAGTTGCCGCGGTCGTTGCGGCTGCGCTCGGTGAAGCCGCGGAACAGGTAGTTGTCGCAGTGCGGGCTTCCATCCGGATGCAGGCCGCTGATGGTCTTGGCGATCACCAGCTGCCGCTCGCGCGTGGCCACGTTGGGGCACGCGTGCGCCTGGCCGTAGACCTTGGCCAGCCCCTGGGGAGCCAGCGAGAGCTTGGCCCAGTGGTGGTTGGTGTTGTCCAGGCGGATGTACAGGTCGCAGTGGATCAGCAGGTAGATCGTCTCGTCGAACGTCCTCCCCTCGGTGAAGCGGGAGTCGCGGTTGTCGAAGGCCGGGTCGCCCGTCTGCAGCTCGCCGATGAAGAGCTTGGCCCACTCGGCCACCTCGGGGTCGGCGTCGCGGGTGAAGCGCTTCAGCGCGCGCACGGCCTTGACGCCGCCCAGCTTCTCGATGGCCCAGAGGGCGTCCCAGCGGACCTCGCGGTCCGTGTCCGAGACGACGGCCTGGCAGAGGAGCTCGATGGCGTCGGCCTCGTTGCGGTCGGCGTACTCGAAGAGCGCCTGCTCGCGCATGGCCGCGTCGGGGTGGTTGAGCGCCTGGTAGCGCAGCTCGTCGCTGGGCCGGTTGTCCAGCCGCACCGCGATGCGGTCCAGCGCGTACCCGAAGTCGCTCCCCCACGCCGCGGGGTCGCCCACCACGTAGCGGGGATCGGCGTGGCTGCGGGACTGCTGGTAGGCGAACTCCAGGGAGTCGCGCTGGCGCGGGAAGAGGGACTCGTACGGAATGGTCGCCGCGTCCTCGGGGCCGGCGCCGGAGTCGTCTTCCCAGGGCGCCCGTGTGCCGGGCGCGCGATCCAGCTTGTTGATCAGGTCGATGGCCACGTTCTCCTCCTTGGGATTCCGGGACGCTGCATGGTTCGGATAGCTTGCGAAGGCAATCATAACCACTTGCGGCGAGGGAACTTCTCCGCCTTTGCTCGGTTGGCCCGCACAAGGCGACGGAGGCACAGAGACGGGTTCATCTCTGTGCCTCCGTGTCTCCGTGTGAGCCCCGTGGCTACATCATGAACCCGTCACGGCGCTCGCAGCACGACACGCCCGGGTCGTCCGCGATGCCGTCCTGGTTGGTGTCCAGCTCGCCCTCGGTCGTGGAGTACACGTCGCGCGAGTTGAGGTCGATGTGGCCGTCGCCGTCCCAGTCGTTCAGCTTGCCCTTGAACGTGCCCG